>NZ_JAFBCR010000001.1:2253968-2575964 GCF_016907795.1 Kocuria palustris | reverse complement strand
CGAGCCCGGGGCCCAGACCTGCAGATCGCGCATCTGCCGCAGCTGCGCCGGAACGCGCTCGGGATCCAGGTGATCGGGATGCGTGTGAGTGATCAGCAGATGATCGGCCCCGTCCATGGCCTGCTCGACCTCGGAGAAGCTGCCAGGATCCAGCACCAGCACGGTGCCGTCGATCTCCAGGCGGACGCAGGAATGGGTGTACTTGGTCAGCTTCACGTGGGACTCCTCAGCGATGCCTGCACCGTGCGGTTCCGCCGCTAGCTGCGCGGCGCGGCCGGTGCTGTGCTCCCAGCCTACTGATCCGCTGCGACCTCGCGAGGGCCCCGTCCCCCGCGTCCACCGCACCGGGCCCGGGGCCGCGCCCGAGTAGCATGGAGGATCCCCCGGCCGCCGTCCCCCAGGCACGGGTGCGATCGTGTTCAGGAGGTCCTTCGTTGTCCACGCCGTCAGCTCAGCAGCCGCACGCCGCCGTGCGCGTGACCCGCCAGCGCCGCGCGGTCCAGGCCGCCATGAGCGCGCAGTCCGACTTCATCTCCACCCAGGACCTGCACGCAGCTCTGCGCGAGAGCGGCGAGTCCGTCTCCCTGCCCACGACCTACCGGATCCTGCAGTCCATGGCCGAGGCCGGGGAGGTCGACGTCCTGCGCAGCCAGGACGGCGAGTCCATCTACCGCCAGTGCGCCGCCGAGCAGCATCACCACCATCTGGTCTGCCGCCGGTGCGGAGCGACCGTGGAGCTGCAGGCGCCGGAGATCGAGCGCTGGACCTCGCAGACCGCGCAGGATCACGGCTTCACGCAGGTCGACCACACCGTCGAGATCGTCGGGCTGTGCGCCCGATGCTCCGCTCAGGCCCCGGCCGAGGACTCGAGCGATGACGAGGGCGACGACGCCCCGGGTGCGGCATGAGCCGGTCCTCGGCGCGGACCGCGCCGCTGATCCTCCTGGTGGTCAATCCGCGGAGGCGCCGCGGCCCGGACACGGCCCGGCGCGCGGCGGCCATCCTGCGCACCGGAGGCTTCCGCACCGAGACCGTCCGCACCGCCCCGGAGGACGCGACCGACCGCTCTGGCGTGGTGTGGGGAGCATCCCTGCAGCGCAGGCTGTCCCGGGCCGACGCCGAGGGCGATGCCGTGGCCGCCGTCGTGGCCGTGGGCGGGGACGGCATGGTCCACACCGTGGTCAACGTCCTCAGGCAGCGCAGCGACCGGGGCCTGGAGCCGGTCCCGTTCGGGCTGGTGCCGGCAGGCACCGGCAACGACCTGGCTCGGCACATGGGCGTTCCGCAGAACGACCCGGAGCGAGCCGCCGGCCGGGTGCTGCGCGGTCTCGACGAGGGCCCGCGGTCCATGGATCTGGGGCGCATCGAGCTCGCCGACGGCAACCGGCGCTGGTACGCGACCGCCGCCTGCTGCGGCATCGACGCCGCGGTCGCTCAGCGGGCGAACTCCTGGCGCTGGCCGCGCGGCGAGTCCCGCTATCTGGCCGCTCTTCCGGTGGAGGTGCTGCGCTACCCGTCTCCGTTCACGTCCCTGGAGATCGAGCAGCCGGGAGGGCGGACCGTGCTGTCGGCGCGGCGCCTGCTCATGCTCTCCGTGGCCAACACGTCCTCGATCGGAGGCGGTCTGCGGATCGTCCCGCATGCGGAGGCCTTCGACGGCGTCTTGGAGATCTTCCAGGTCCGGGCCATGCCGCGCACCCGCGTCGCTCGCCTGTTCCCGCTCCTGATGCGCGCCGCGCACACCGAGCTGCCCGAGGTCAGCATGGATGCGGCCCTGTCCGCGCGGATCGACGCCACCGGCCCGATCTACGCGGACGGCGAGCCCGTGGGCTCCGGCCCTGCCGTCATCTCGATCGAACCCGCGGCGCTGCCCGTCCTGCTCTGAGCCTGCGGCTGCCCCGCGGGGCGGCCGCTGCGCGGAAGCCGTCCGCTTGCCCGGCGGCGCCGCCCCAGCAGCCGGGCGATGCCCCACAGCAGGAACGAGATCGTAGTGACGTACGGGCTGATCGGCAGCGATCCGCCCAGCGCCAGAAGCGTCCCCCCGAGCATCGCCGCCTCGGCGAAGACCACGGACAGCACCACCACGCGTCCTGGGGAGGCCGTGAGGCTCATGGCCGCTGCGGCCGGGGTCACCAGCAGGGCCAGCACCAGCAGGGCGCCGATGATCTGCACCGACAGCGCCACGGCCACGCCCAGCAGGAGCATGAACACGATCGACAGCCCCCGGATCGGCAGCCCCCGCGCCTGGGCCACCGCGGGATCCAGGCTGGCGAAGCTCAGCGGCCGCCACAGCAGCCCCAGCCCCGCCAGGACCACGATCGACAGGATCGCGATCGAGACCAGCTGGATCTCGGAGACCGAGACGATCTGGCCCGTCAGCAGCGCGAACTGGTTCGCGCTGCGCCCCTGGTAGAGCGACAGCGCCAGGATGCCCAGGCCCAGCCCGAACGGCATGAGCACTCCCACCACCGAGTTGGCCGCCCGGGATCGGGCACCCAGCAGACCGATCAGCAGCGCTGCGATCACCGAGCCCAGCAGCGAGCCGGTCACGATCGAGGTCCCGGCCAGCAGGGCGATCGCCCCGCCGGCGAAGGACAGCTCCGAGACGCCGTGGACGGCGAAGGCCAGGTCGCGCATCATCACGAACGTGCCGATGATGCCGCCGACCAGGCCCACAAGGGCTCCGGCGTACAGGGAGTTCTGCAGCAGGACCAGGACCTCGCCGTAGCGCTCGAAGACGAAGACCTGCTCCAGCAGCGTGCTCAGCGAGATGGCGTCGTCCACGGACGGCTCCCTTCGTCGTGGGGCGGTCGGACCGCAGCGCCCTCGTGGGCTGAAGGGTCCGAATCGAGATGGTGGGCGTGCTCGCGCTCGGCGCCGACCACGATGATCCGCCCGCCGGCGCGCACGACCTCGATCGGGGTCCCGTAGAGCTCGGAGAGCACGTCGGTGCGCAGCACCTCGTCCGGAGTGCCGATGCGGAAGGAGCCGTTCGCCAGGTACAGCACGCGGTCGACGTCGTCGATGATCGGGTTCACGTCATGGGTGACGAACACGACGGCCGCCCCGGTGCGCCGGCTCTGCTGCGCCACCAGTCCAGCGACGTCGCGCTGCCTGCTCAGGTCCAGCGACAGCAGGGCCTCGTCGAACAGCAGCAGGTCCGGGTCGGTGATCATGGCCTGGGCGATGCGCAGGCGCTGCTGCTCGCCTCCGGAGAGCAGCCCGACCGGGGCATCCGCGAAGTCCAGGGCGCCCACGCGCTGCAGGGCCTCGTCGATCCGGCGCCGGGCGGACGCGCGGCCGCGCAGGCGCGGCCCCCAGCGGTGCCCGTCCAGGCCCATGCCCACCAGGTCGCGGCCGCGCATGGGCACCTCGCGGGCGAAGGCCCTCTGCTGGGGCACATAGCCGATGCCGGTGGAGCCGCGGCGCGGGGCCTGGCCCTGCACCCGGACCTCTCCGCCGCTCAGCGGCTGCAGGCCGAGCAGGACCCGCAGCAGCGAGGTCTTGCCCGTGCCGTTGCCGCCGAGCACGGCGATGTACTCCCCCGGCGAGATCTGCAGGTCCAGCCCGGACCACAGGGTGCGCCGCCCCATGGACAGGCTCGCCCGGCGGAACTCCACCACGGGTGCCGCCTCGGTGCTGCCGGCGCTCATCGGATCTCCTCCAGCTGGTCGACGTTCGCGCTCATCCACTCCAGATAGGTGACGCCTTCCGGGACGGTCTCGGTGAAGGACACGACGTCCGCCCCGGTCTCCTCAGCGGTGTCCTGCAGCCGCTGGGTCTGCCCGCTGGCGGTGTGCTCGTTGTAGGCGAGCACGTCCGCCTCCCCGGATTCCAGGGCCTCCTCGGCCTCCAGGTACAGCAGCGGCGGGATGTCCAGCCCGTTCTCTACCGCGGCCGTGAGCTGCTCGGGAGTGGCGTCGTGGAGACCGGCGCGCTCGAGCAGGTGATCGGCGACGGGCTCGGTGGCCAGGAAGGAGCCCTCGAGGTGCAGGTCCTCGGCGCGCACGCCCAGCTCGTGGAGGCTGTGCGCGTACTGCTGCCCGCGCTCGGTCACCTCGGGGGCCTCCTCCGGCGCCAGCTCGCCGATGCCGTCGGCGAGGGCCCCGCTGAGGCGCTCCATGGACGGCAGGTCGTACCAGACGTGCTCGTTGAAGGCGGCGTGATCGTGGCCGTCGTGGGAGTGCGCCTCATGCGCGCTCTCGTCCTCGCTGTGCTCCTCGTGGTCGTGGCCGTCGTGGTCGTGCTCGTCGTCAGCCTCCTCCGACGCCTCCAGGCCGGAGACCTCGACGGCGTCGATCACCCGGGCCTCGGAGCCCTCGAGCAGGCCGTCCATGAAGCTGTCGTAGCCTCCGCCGTTGACGATCACCAGGTCGGCGTCGCGCACGGTGAGGGCATCCAGCGGCGTGGCCTCGTAGGAGTGGGGGTCCTGGGCCGGGGAGTCGATGATGGCCGTGACCTCGACGTCATCCCCGCCGATCTCCCGGGCCATGTCGGCATAGACGGAGGTCGAGGCGACGACGCGCAGCGTCTCGTCGTCCGCCGCTGCCCGAGCCTGATGGCCGGAGGTGCACCCGGTCATCGCCAGGGCCCCGACGGCGGCCAGAGCCAGGAGGCCGGTCGCTGAGCAGCGGCTTCCGCGGCGAGGCCGCCCCGCGGGCCGCCCTGCGCGGGCCGCGGCGGGAAGCTCGTCGGCCGCCCCGCCGGGCCGGCTCTTATTGATAATCGTTTTCATCTAGGCGCCGACAGTAGCAGATGCTGCCGCCCGGACCCAGCCCGAGCGCGATTCGACCGCTCGCGCACTCAGCTCCAGCTCTCGGAGCGCGCGCGGCCCTCCTCATATCCCGAGCGGCTCTGGATGCCGAGCACAGCGCGATCTGCGAACTCCGGCAGATCCGAGGCTCCGGCGTAGGTCATGGAGCTGCGCACCCCGGCGGTGAGGTGATCGATCAGGTCCTCCACCCCCGGGCGACGCGGGTCCAGGTACATCCTGGAGCTCGAGATGCCCTCCTCGAACATGGCCCGGCGCGAGCGCTCGAAGGCCTCCAGCCCCTCGGTCCGAGCCAGCACGGCGCGCGTGGAGGCCATGCCGAAGCTCTCCTTGTAGAGGCGGCCGTCGGCGGCTCGCCGCAGCTCCCCGGGGCTCTCGTGGGTTCCGGCGAACCAGGAGCCCACCATGACCTGGCTGGCGCCCGCGGCCAGCGCCAGGGCGGCATCCCGGGGATGCTTCACGCCGCCGTCCGCCCACACGGACCCGCCCAGCTCGGCGGCGGCCTCGGCGCACTCGAGCACGGCCGACAGCTGGGGACGCCCCACGGCGGTCATCATGCGGGTCGTGCACATGGCCCCCGGGCCCACACCGACCTTCACGATGTCCGCCCCGGCCCCCAGCAGGTCGCGCACGCCGCCCGCCGTGACCACGTTGCCCGCCACGATCGGGCGGGAGGCGGCCACCGTCCGCACGGTCTCCAGCGCCTGCAGCATCTTCCGCTGGTGCCCGTGAGCGGTGTCGACCACCAGCACGTCGACGCCGGCCTCGACGAGCGCTCGGGCCCGACCCTCCACATCGCCGTTGATGCCGATGGCCGCGGCGACCCTCAGCCGTCCGTCGGCATCCGTGCTCGGCGCGTAGATCGTGGCGCGCACAGCCGCCTGGGAGGTGATCACGCCGAGCGCGATGCCCTCGGCGGAGACCACCGGGGCCACCTCGGTGCCGGACTGCGCCAGGCGCTGGCTGACGGCTGCCATGGTCGGCACCAGCGACGACGGGGCCGCACCGATGCCCTCGACGGCCAGGTCCTGCTCCGGGATCGCCGGCAGGTCCGTGCGCATGACCGAGCGCAGCGAGGCGCCGCTGTCCGCCTCCTGGCAGTCCGGCTCCTGGACGAGCCCGAGCAGTCGACCGTCGTCGTCGACGACCAGCACGCTGCCGTGGGCGTACTCGCCCAGTCGCGTCCGGGCGTCGTGGACGGTGTCCTCAGCGCGGAAGGTGCGCGCCGAGAGGAAGCGCAGGGGACGCGCCTTGACCCAGTCGGTCTCCCGGGCCACGACCTCCATCGGGAGGTCCTGCGGCAGCACTGCCAGGCCGCCGCGCCGGGCCATGGACTCGACCATCCGCTTGCCGGTCACCGCGGTCATGTTCGCGGCCACCAGCGGGATCGTGGAGCCGGTCGGATCGGGCGCCGCCAGGTCCACGTCGAAGCGCGAGGAGGTCGCGGAGGACGACGGGACCAGGAAGGCGTCGTCGTAGGTCAGATCCGTGACAGGGGTGTTGAGGAATCGCACGCACCGAAGTCTAGGACCGCCGTTCAGCCGCGCGGGCCACGGGCGCGGCCCCTGCTGGCCCTGGCCGACTCGCCCTACTAGACTCTGGATGCATATGACCGCACCCGGGAGCAGCGCCTCCAGCCGCGTCCCGGGCTGAGTCGGAACGGGCGGATTCGACGACGAGCCGCCCTTCAGGGTCCGGACCCGGCAGGGCGGTCCTCAGGCGCGGCCGACGGCGGCCGCGGCGATACTGACGACAGAATGAGGCGTAGGCACGTGCCAAGCACACCACGAGATCTGATCCCGGAAGAGTTCGCGGGCAACGAGTGGCTGGTCGAGGACCTCTACGAGCGCTACCGGAAGGATCGCGACTCGGTCGATCGTGACTGGTGGCCGGTGTTCGAGGCCATGGACCGCGCCGCATCCTCCGGCAGCGAGAGCGCGGCAGCTTCCCCGGAGCCCCCGGCAGAGGCCACGACGAACGAGTCCGCAGCAGAGGCGGAGGCACCGGCGAAGAAGCCGGCGCCGTCCTCCGCCGCGCAGCAGAAGGGTCCGAGCGCCGCCGCCTCGAAGCCCGCCCCCCAGAAGACCACGAACAAGAGCACCCAGGAGAGCACCCCAGTGGAGTCCACCTCGGCAGGATCCGCAGAGCAGCCGCAGGACGAGCCGCAGGACAAGGTGGTGAAGCTGCGCGGGCCGGCCAAGGCCGTGGCCGCCAACATGGAGGCCTCCCTGTCGGTCCCCACCGCCACGACCGTGCGCGCGGTGCCGGCCAAGCTGCTGATCGACAACCGCATCGTCATCAACTCCCACCTGGCCCGCAACCGCGGCGGCAAGGTCTCCTTCACGCACCTGATCGGCTACGCCGTCATCAAGGCGCTGAAGAAGATGCCGTCCATGAACGTCACCTATGAGGAGCAGGACGGCAAGCCGGTGGCCATCCACCCGGCGCACGTCAACTTCGGCCTGGCGATCGACCTGCCCAACAAGGACGGCTCGCGCAACCTGGTGGTGCCCAACATCAAGGGCGCCGAGGACCTCACCTTCCGCGAGTTCTGGGATGCCTACGAGGACATGGTCGGCCGTGCCCGCAAGGGCGAGCTGACCATGGACGACTACGCCGGCACCACGGTCTCGCTGACCAACCCCGGCGGCATCGGCACCGTGCACTCCGTGCCCCGCCTGTCCAAGGGCCAGGCCACGATCGTGGGCGTCGGCGCGCTGGACTACCCCGCCGAGTTCCGCGGCTCCTCCCCCCGCACCTTGGCGCGCAATGCGATCTCCAAGGTCATCACCCTGACCTCGACCTACGACCACCGCGTCATCCAGGGCGCCGGCTCCGGCGAGTTCCTGAAACTGATCGAGTCCTACCTGCTCGGCGACGAGTTCTGGGACGAGGTCTTCCACGGGCTGAGGATCCCCTACGAGCCCGTGCGCTGGGTCACCGACAACCAGGTGAACCCGGAGACCGAGGTCAACAAGGTCGCCCGGATCCAGCAGCTGATCCACGCCTACCGCGTCCGGGGCCACCTGATGGCCGCCATCAACCCGCTGGGCTACGAACAGCGCGCCCACCCGGATCTGGACATCCGCACCTACGGCCTGTCGCTGTGGGACCTGGACCGCGAGTGGCCCACCGGCGGCTTCGGCGGGGCGCGCATGCTGACCCTGCGCACCATCCTGGGCCTGCTGCGCGATGCCTACTGCCGCACGATCGGCGTCGAGTACATGCACCTGGACGCCCCCCAGGAGCGCGAGTTCTTCCAGGAGCGCCTGGAGAAGGGCTACACCAAGCCCTCGCGCGAGGAGCAGTTCCGCATCCTCAGCCGCCTCAACGCGGCCGAGGCCTTCGAGACCTTCCTGCAGACCAAGTACGTCGGCCAGAAGCGCTTCTCGCTGGAGGGCGGCGAGTCGCTGATCCCGCTGCTCGACGCCGTGATCTCCGATGCCGCCGATCAGAACCTCGCCGGCGTGGCCATCGCCATGGCCCACCGCGGGCGCCTCAACGTGCTGACGAACATCGCCGGCAAGTCCTACGCCCAGGTCTTCCGCGAGTTCGACGGCGGCCAGGATCCCCGCGCCGAGGGCTCCGGCGACGTCAAGTACCACCTGGGCACCGAGGGCACCTTCACCTCGGATGCCGGCAACCAGACCCAGGTCTACCTGGGTGCCAACCCGTCGCACCTCGAGGCCGCCGATCCGGTGATCGAGGGCGTCGCCCGCGCCAAGACCGATGTCCTGGGCGCAGGCCCCGAGGGCGACGGCACCTTCCCGGTGCTGCCCATCCAGGTCCACGGCGATGCCGCCATGGCCGGTCAGGGCGTGGTCTACGAGGTCATGCAGATGGCCGAGCTGCCCGCCTACGCCACGGGCGGCACGGTGCACGTCGTGGTGAACAACCAGATCGGGTTCACCACCGGTCCGGAGGCCGGTCGCACCTCGACCTACGCCACGGACGTCGCCCGCGCCGTGCAGGTGCCGACCTTCCACGTCAACGCCGATGACCCCGAGGCCGTCACCCACGTGGGCCAGATGGCCTTCGAGTACCGCGAGCGCTTCCACAAGGACGTCGTGATCGACCTGATCTGCTACCGCCGCCGCGGTCACAACGAGGGCGATGACCCCTCGATGACCCAGCCGGTGATGTACGACATGGTCGATCAGAAGCGCTCCACGCGCCGGGTCTACACCGAGAACCTCGTGGGCCGCGGCGACATCAGCCAGGACGAGGCCGATCGCGCGCTCAAGGACTACCAGGAGCGCCTGGAGCGGGTGTTCACCGAGACCCACGAGGCCCAGACCTCCGAGGCCCCGCTGGTCACCGGCGATGCCGCCGCGATCTCGAACATCGAGCGCCCCTCAGCCCAGCAGGCCGATTCCGGGATCTCCATCCCCCGCTCGACCGCCATCTCCGTGGACACCGCCCGTCGTATCGGCCAGGCCCACCTCGAGTCGCCGGAGGACTTCACGGTCCACCGCAAGCTCACCAAGCTGCTCGAGCGCCGCGCAAAGATGACCGTCGACGGCGGCATCGACTGGGGCATGGGCGAGATCATGGCCTTCGGCTCCCTGCTGATGGAGGGCATCCCGGTGCGGATGTCGGGCCAGGACGTCCAGCGCGGCACGTTCACCCAGCGCCACGCGGTGCTCTTCGACAACGAGACCGGCAAGCCGTGGATCCCGATCAACGGCCTGGTCGATGACCAGGAGACGCTGGCGATCTACAACTCGCTGCTCTCCGAGTACGGCGTGCTCGGCTTCGAGTACGGCTACTCCGTCGAGCGCCCGGACGCCCTGACCGTGTGGGAGGCGCAGTTCGGCGACTTCATCAACGGCGCCCAGACGATCGTGGACGAGTTCGTCTCCTCGGCCGAGCAGAAGTGGGGCCAGCGCTCGTCGCTGGTCATGCTGCTGCCGCACGGCTACGAGGGTCAGGGCCCGGACCACTCCTCGGCCCGCATCGAGCGCTTCCTCGCGCTGTGCGCCGAGCGCAACATGATCGTGGCGCAGCCGTCGACCCCGGCGAACCACTTCCACATGCTGCGTCGTCAGGCCTACGCCCGTCCTCGCAAGCCGCTGATCGTGGCCGCCCCCAAGCAGCTGCTGCGGCTGAAGGCCGCCAGCTCGCAGGTCGAGGACTTCACCTCGGGCACGTTCCGCCCGGTGATCGAGGACCAGGCCGGTCTGGATGCCGAGAAGGTCACCCGCGTGGTGCTCGTCTCCGGCCGCCTGTACTACGACCTCGCCGCGCACCGCGAGAAGAGCGACGATCGCAGCACCGCCATCGTGCGCGTCGAGCAGCTCTACCCGCTGCCGAGCGAGGAGATCCGCGCGGAGCTGGCCAAGTACCCGAACGCCGAGGTCGTGTGGGCGCAGGACGAGCCGGCCAACCAGGGCCCGTGGCCCTTCATGGCCGTCAACCTGGTCCCGGAGCTCGACCGCCGCGTCTCGCTGGTCTCGCGCCCGGCCTCGGCCTCCCCGGCAGCCGGCTCGGCCAAGCGCCACTCCCTCGAGCTCGAGACCCTCATCGAGGAGCTCTTCGAGGGCCGCTGAGCCGATCGCCGCGCCCCAGGGCGCACCTGACGACGGCGCCCGGTCCGCCTCCCGCTGCGGCGGCAGGAGGGCCGGGCGCCGTCGTCACGACCAGGCGTCACCCGTCGTCCCATGTCCCGCGCGGTGCCCGTGCGCGGCCCCGCAGGATGTACCGTTGCCACAGCGGCGGCACAGGCTGCATGAGACGGGTGCCTGAGTCACCGGCGGCCCGATCGAGGCCCTCCCCCGAGGCCCGGACCGCACCGCCCACCATCCGTGCTGAACATCAAGAAGAGGAACCCCGTGGAGCAACGCAGGATCAGAATGGTCGCGGTCGGCGACGAGCTGCTGGCCGGCGCCGGAGACCCCCGGGCGCTTGGCTGGTACGGCCGCGTGCTGGCCCGCACGCCCCATGACGTGGTCCCGATCTCCTCCTACGTCCTCGCCGCCCCCGGCGAGGGCAGCGAGGCGCTCAACGACCGCTGGTTCGGCGAGGCCTCCCTCCGCTTCGCCGCCGGTGCGGACAACCGCCTGGTGATCGCTCCGTCCACGCGCGACGTCGACCTGGCCATCACCACGGCGCGCTCGCGCCTGCACATGGCCAACATGGTCGACACCGCGGCGCAGTCCAACGTGAAGGTGCTCGTGTTGGGCCCCCCGCCCACCCTGGACCCGGATCGCAACCGGCGCATCGCCGATCTCTCGGCCGCCTTCGCGGACGTCGTCACTCGGCGCAACCACATCTACGTCGACACCTTCAATCCGCTGCAGCACCACGAGCAGTGGCGCAAGGACCTCTCGGCGAACGACGGCAGCCCCGGCCAGGCCGGCTACGGCCTCATCGCCTGGCTCGTGCTGCACCGCGGCTGGTACTCCTGGCTGGATCTGCCCGAGCCGCAGTGATCCGCGCGATCGGCGCCGCCTCGTTCCCTCCGCATGCGCGGATGTGGAACAATGGGCGGATGTCCGCGGAAGGCTGCGGGCGGTCCCACGCCGTCCGCCCCCGTCGGATCCCCGACCACTCGACCGAGGAGGCACGCATGAGCAAGCGTGGACGCAAGCGCAAGGACCGCCGCAAGAACAAGGCGAACCACGGCAAGCGCCCCAACTCCTGAGCCCGTTCCCGGGCCGGACTGGGACAGCAGTGAGCGAAGGCCCCGACCAGGGCGGCTCGAGATCCTCGAGCTCCTCCGGTCGGGGCCTTCGTCATGCGCGCGGGGACAGCTCTCCCGCGACTGTGCTCACTGGGTGCTCTGGCGGACGGACTCCGACTCCGCCTGGGCTCCGGCCTCGGTGCGGCCGCAGGCCTCGTTGATGCGGGACATGATCGAGGCCCGCAGGGTCTCCGGGGCGGTCTCCGCGCAGGATCGCCGCACCGCGGTGCGGATCTCCCGCTCGAGGTCGTGCTCGTGCGTGCAGTCCGGGCAGTCGTCCAGGTGCTCCGCGATGGCGCGGACGTCGTCCACGGTCAGGGCGCCGTCAAGGTACTCGTGGATCCGCTCGAGCTGGGCCTGCGAGCAGCCGCAGGGAGCGCCGTCGTCGTGAGCATCGCGCTGGGAATCGGTCATGGTCAGTCCTTCTGCTTCTCGTCGGTGGTGCGCTGGGCGGCCCGGGCCCTGGCGGCGGACTTGGTGTCGGCGGCCGCGCTCTGCGTGGCGGAGGACTTGCGGCGACCGCCCTTGGTGGTGTCGATCCCGCGGTCGGCCGCGTAATCGCTGAGCATCTCGCGCAGGAGCCGACGGCCACGATGCAGCCGCGACATCACGGTGCCGATCGGCGTGCCCATGATCTCGGCGATCTCCTTGTAGGCGAAGCCCTCCACATCGGAGAGGTAGACCGCCATGCGGAAGTCCTCCGGCAGCTCCTGAAGGGCGCGCTTGACGTCCGAGTCGGGCAGGTGGTCGAGGGCCTCGACCTCCGCCGAGCGCAGGCCGGAGGAGGTGTGCTGCTCCGCGCGGTGCAGCTGCCAGTCCTCGACCGTCTCGGTGTCCGCCTGCTTGGGCTCGCGCTGGCGCTTGCGGTACAGGTTGATGTAGGTGTTCGTCAGGATCCGGTACAGCCAGGCCTTGAGGTTCGTGCCGGGGCGGTACTGGTGGAAGGACGAGAACGCCTTGGTGTAGGCCTCCTGGACGAGATCCTCGGCATCGGCGGCATTGCGCGCCATGCGCAGCGCCGCCGCGTAGAGCTGGTCGACGTAGACCATGGCCTCGCGCTCGAAGCGCTCGGCACGCTGCTCCGGGGTCTCGGTCTCGAGGTCCACGGGCTGCTCCTCAGGGGCAGCCGGGCCGGACTCGGCCATCAGGTCGTCATCGGGCGCGGTCTCGACGGGGCCGTCCTGCGCGCTCGGCTTGGTCCGGTCCGCGGTGTCATCTGCTTCGCTCATCGCGGACAAGTCTAGGCGGGCCGGAGCAGTCGCGGCCGTGCGGGTCGCTGTCAGCACCATGTCCCTCCTCTCCTGTCCTGTCGGGTCCGGCAGGGTCTGTCTGCCTCCCGGTGCGTCGACAACGCGCAACGGTCGGCGGGGCCTGTCTATTCCGCCGGGTCGCGGCCGCGACCTCCCGGACCTCCGCGCGGCGCAGGTGAAGCGCTGTGCAGGCAGCCCCTTCCGGCCGCCGGATCGTGACGCCGTCCCGACACCTCGGGCCAGCGCCGGTGCGGTGACCGACAGCCTGGTTAGGATGGCCGGTAACAAGGGCCACCGGTCCGCGCACGCCGGACCGCCAGTACATACAGGAGGACCCCTTATGAGCATCATCCGCATCATCGCCCGTCCGCTGCTGGCCACCGGCTTCGTGGTCAACGGCGTCGACGCCTTCCGCAACTCGTCGCGCTCGGCCGAGCACCTGGCCCCGGTCCTGACCGGCGTCGAGCGCGCCGTCCCGCAGGCCAAGTCGGCCGTGTCCAACAGCGCCGTCGTGGCGCAGGGACTGGCCGCCGCGCAGGTCACCGCCGGTGTCGCCTACGGCCTGGGCAAGTTCCCCCGCACCGCAGCCTCCGTGCTGGTCGTGACCACCAGCCTCAACGCGTACCTGGACTTCCAGGCGGCCGAGCACGGCTCCAAGGAGCAGAAGGCCGCTCGCCGCAACTCCGGTCTGAAGAACGTGTCGCTGATCGGCGCCACCATGCTGGCCACCGTGGACACCAACGGCCGTCCGTCGCTGGCCTGGCGCGCCAAGCACTTCGTGGATGCGGCCACCAAGTCCTCCAGCAGCTTCGCCGCCGATGCCTCCAAGCGCCTCGAGCAGGCCCAGAAGTCCGCTGAGAAGTCCACCCGCGGCTCCCGCAAGGCGGCCAAGAAGGCTGCCGAGCAGGCGCAGAAGCGCTCGGCCGAGCGCATCAAGCAGGCGCAGAAGGCCGCCAAGAAGGCACAGAAGAAGCGCTGAGCGCCCTTCGCCGAACCACCTCGTCGAACCCCGAACGGAGCACTGCGTGACCCGCGATCTCCCGGAGGAGCCCGAGCACCAGGAGCCGGTCGCAGCCACGTCGCTGTGGCCGGCTCCTTTCCTCGGCTCCCGTCCCGTCCAGGCCTCCCTCACCGTCCCCGGGTCCAAGTCGCTGACCAACCGCTGGCTGCTGCTGGCCGCCGTGGCCGATGCCCCGTCGCGCCTGAGGGCTCCGCTGCGCTCCCGGGACACCGAGCTCATGGCCCAGGCCCTGCGCGAGCTCGGCGCCCGGGTGGAGGACGTCCCGGGCCACGGAGATTTCGGCGACGACTGGCTCATCACCCCCATCCCGTTCGAGCACCTGCGGACGCAGGCGGCCGCTGAGGATGCCGCCGGAACGGCGACCGAGCGGCGGATCGAGTGCGGGCTGGCCGGCACCGTCATGCGCTTCGTGCCGGCCCTGGCGGCCCTGGTGCCCGGTCGCACCGAGTTCCACGGGGACGCCGCCGCCGAGCGCCGACCCATGGGGCCGGTCATCGAGGCCCTGCGCGGGCTCGGCGTGGAGGTCCAGGAGCTCGGCGAGCCCGGGCGCCTGCCCTTCGCCGTCATCGGCCGTGGTGCCCTGCCCGGCGGGCAGCTGAGCATCGACGCCTCCGAGTCGTCCCAGTTCGTCTCGGCGCTGCTGCTGGTGGCCGCCCGCTTCGAGCACGGCCTGCAGCTGCGCCACGTGGGCGCTGACGGCGCAGGCGTGCCGTCCCTGCCCCACGTGGAGATGACGCTGCAGACCCTGCGGGAGGCCGGTGTGCGCGTCGAGGGCTCCGAGCCCGCCGCCTGGTCGGTGTCCCCCGGGACCGTGCAGGCCGTCGATCTGAGCATCGAGCAGGACCTGTCCAATGCCGGGCCGTTCCTGGCGGCGGCCGTCGTCTCGGGCGGCACCGTCTCGATCCCCCGCTGGCCGTTGCGCACCACTCAGGGCGGAGCCCACTGGCAGCAGATCCTCCCCGCCTTCGGGGCGCAGGTGAGCCTGGAGCCGGAGGCCGACGGCCAGCACGGGACCTTCACCGTCAGCGCGTCCAAGCCGCCGCACGGCGTGGACCTCGATCTCAGCCAGGCCGGGGAGCTCGCACCGACCGTCGCGGCGATCTGCGCGGTGGCGGACTCGCCATCGGTGCTTCGCGGGATCGCCCACCTCCGCGGGCATGAGACCGACCGTCTGGCCGCCCTGGTCACGGAGATCCGTCGGATCGGCGGCCGCGCCGAGGAGACCGCCGACGGCCTGCGGATCGAGCCGGGGCAGCTGCACCCGGCCGTCATGCGCTCCTACGAGGACCACCGCATGGCCACGGCCGCCGCCGTGATCGGACTGGTCCTGGACGGGGTGCAGGTCGAGGACATCGCCACGACCGCCAAGACCCTGCCGCAGTTCCCGCAGCTGTGGAATCAGATGGTCACCGGCTCCGTGCTGGACACCGGTGCCGTGCCCGTCCAGCCCGGGTCCTCCCCCGTTCCCCAGCGCTCAGACAGCCATGGCGCGCGCTGATCGCAGGGCATCGTCCTGGGACGAGCTGGACGAGTCGGACGTTCGCGTCCGGGCCAACAAGAAGGGCTCCCGGCCGCGCACCAAGGAGCGGCCCGCCTACGAGGACGCCGTGATCGGGCGGATCGTCGCGGTGGACCGCGGTCGGTTCACCGCTGTCGTCGACGAGTCCTCGGACGACGAGCGCCTGGTCACCGCGGTGCGCGCCAAGCAGCTGCGCCGCACCCCCATCGTGGCCGGTGACAGGGTCGGCCTCGTCGGGGACGTCTCCGGACGCCCGGACACCCTGGCCCGGCTGGTGCGCCTCGAGCCGCGCACCACGCTGCTGCGCCGCAGCGCCGATGACACCGATCCCGTCGAGCGTGTGGTCGTGGCCAATGCCGACCGTCTGGTGATCGTGGTGGCGGCCGCGGATCCGGAGCCGCGCACGGGCTTCATCGACCGCTCCCTGGTCGCCGCCTACGACGCCGGCATCGAGCCGCTGCTGATCATCACCAAGACGGATCTGCAGGACCCGTCGTGGCTCATCGAGCACTACCGGGCGCTCGAGCTGTCCGTGCTGACCTCCGGAGCCGCCGGCGATGGCGCGGCAGCGGCCGAGGAGGACTCGCTGCCGCTGGATCAGCAGCTGGTCGACGCGCTGCGCGAGAGGCTGCTGGGCAGCGTCTCCGTGATGCTCGGCCACTCCGGCGTCGGCAAGTCGACGCTCGTCAACGCCCTGACCGGCGCACAGCGGGCCACGGGCGGCGTCAACGCCGTGACCGGTCGCGGTCGGCACACCTCGTCCTCGGCGCTGGCGCTGCGGGTCCCCGACTCCCCCGCCGGCACGTGGATCATCGACACCCCCGGTGTGCGCTCGTTCGGCCTGGCGCATGTGGAGCCCGATCGGATCGTCGAGGCCTTCGACGAGCTGGGCCCGGCCATCGCCGAGTGCCCCAAGGGCTGCACGCACCTGGCCGAGGCGCCCGGCTGCGCCCTCGACGCATGGGTAATGCAGGGACGCGCAGGTCAGGCGGGCCCCGAGCGCCTGGAGTCGCTGCGGCGCCTGCTGAGCTCCGGACACGAGCAGGAGGCCGAGTCCAAGACCCTGGGGGCCTGAGCCTCCGCTAGCCTGGAGCGCATGCGCCCTCACGGTTCCTACACGGACGACCTCCGCCTCGCCCACGTGCTCGCCGACACCGTCGACTCGCTCACCATGGCCAGGTTCCGCTCCCAGGAGCTTCAGGTCGAGACCAAGCCCGATCTCACCCCGGTGACCGATGCCGATCGCGATGCCGAGCAGCTCATCCGCGCGCAGCTGGCCCGGGTCCGCAACCGGGACTCCGTGCTCGGCGAGGAGTTCGGCACCACCGGCTCCGGATCCCGGCAGTGGGTCGTGGACCCGATCGACGGCACCAAGAACTTCGTGCGCGGCGTGCCCGTGTGGGCCACGCTGATCGCCCTGATCGACGACGGCGTCCCCGTGGTGGGGCTGGTCTCCGCCCCCGCCCTGCAGCGGCGCTGGTGGGCCGGAGCCGGCACCGGGGCCTGGGCAGGACGATCCCTGGCCAAGGCCGAGCGGCTGAGCGTCTCGTCCGTGGATCGGCTCGAAGACGCCTCGCTGTCCTACTCGTCGCTGAGCGGGTGGAGGCAGCGCGGGCGGCGCGAGGACTTCCTGGAGCTCACGGACCGCGTCTGGCGCACCCGCGCCTACGGCGATTTCTGGTCCTACTGCCTGGTGGCCGAGGGCACCGTGGACCTGGCCGCCGAGCCGGAGCTGAACCTGTACGACATGGCCGCGCTGGTCCCCATCGTGGAGGAGGCCGGCGGGCGCTTCACCGGCCTCGACGGAGCCCCCGGCCCGTTCAGCGGCAATGCGGTGGCCAGCAACGGGCTGCTGCACGACCAGGCGCTCGAGCTGATCGGGGACTGATCCCCTGCGCCTTCCAGGAGGGCATGCAGGAGGGGCCGAGGCATGATGCCTCGGCCCCCTCGTCTGCGTGCGCGAGCAGGTCCTTGCCGCTGGGCTGGAGCACCGCGGCGCGGATCGCTCAGCTGGCGGTCGCAGGCTCCTCGTCGAGCTGCTGGTCGACGGTGTCGTTGACACACTGCTCGAAGTCCGCCTGGTCCTGCGTGGTCATCTCGGTGCCCATGTAGGTGTCCCAGCAGCTGCGGACGTCCGGGTCGTTGAAGACCTGGATCATGGCCGCGCCGAAGATCAGCGAGAGCACCAGGATCAGGCCGTTGAGGATCAGGCCCAGGCCGTTGAGGATCACGCCCGCGATCCCGAACCCCTTGCCCGCACGCGCCTTGGAGGCCCGCACGAGGGAGACGATGCCCAGGATCAGGCCGATCACGGCGGCGATGATGAACAGGCCCAGGAGCCAGAACAGCAGGACGCTGACGATGCCGAGCACCAGGGACGCGATGCCCATGCCCTTGCCGTCCTTGACCTTGCGGCCGGGCTGGTAGCCGCCCTGGGCGTAGGGGTCCTGGTTCGGGTAGCCGCTGTAGGACTGCTGCGCCGGGGCGCTCGCGCCCGCGCCGTAGCCGGCGGTCTGCACCGGCTGACCGGCGCTGTACGAGCTCTGGCCGTCGTCGTAGCGGCCGTACTGCGGGACGCCCTGCTGGGACGGGGCGGGCTCCTGCGGGGCGCGCACGCCGTAGCGGGGCGCCTCCTCCTGGCCGGGATCGTGCGCGGGGCCCTTGGGGCCGCCGTCGCGGGCCGCGCCGTCTGCCCGTGCGCCGCCGTCCGACCACGGGGACGACTGGTCTGCGTTGTGCGGGGGCTGGTAGCTCAAGTCCGTCTCCTGAGGGAGGTCCGATGTTCGTGGGTCGCCTCCGATTCTCCCACAGCCGCACCGGAGGAGGCGCCGTGCACAGAGGCGTGAGAAGGGCCGCCGAGCGCGATGCTCGACGGCCCTCCTGGGTTCCGATCGCCGGTCACAGCCCCTCGGGGCGCTGACCGACGTCGGGGATCACTTCTTGTCGCTGCTCCTGAGTCGGCGCAGCGTGCCCGTGACCGGGCCCGTGGTGCGCGAGAGCCGGTAGTCGATCCGGTTGTCCACGCGCGAATCCACCTGGGAGCCGAACCGCGAGTCGAAGTCGTCCTGGAGCATCTCGGAGACGCGCCGGTAGCGCTGCTCCAGCTCCCGGTCCTGCATCTGCTCCAGGTCCGTGCGCATGGCCTTGACCGTGGCGATGGCCATGAGGATCAGGATCACGGAGAACGGCAGCGCCGTGATCAGTCCCGCGGCCTGGATGACGGTGAGCCCGCCGGCCAGCAGCAGAGCTGCCGCGATCAGGCCCTCGAGCACGGCGAACGTCACACGCGACCACGTGGGCGGGTTCGGGTGGCCGCCGGAGGCGAGCATGTCCACCACGAGCGAGCCCGAGTCCGAGGACGTGATGAAGAAGATCGCGATGACCACGATCGCCACGACGGAGAGGATTCCGCCGATCGGCATGCCCGCCAGCAGATCGAACAGAGCGGACTCGGCGATCACGCCCTCCTCAGGGTCGACCAGGCCGCCCTCACCGAAGAGCTGGCGGAACAGGCCCGCGCCGCCCATCACGGAGAACCAGAAGAACCCGACCGTGGTGGGCACCAGCAGCACGCCGGCGACGAACTGGCGCACGGTGCGCCCGCGGGAGATGCGGGCGATGAACACGCCCACGAAGGGCGCCCAGGAGACCCACCAGCCCCAGTAGAAGATGGTCCAGGCAGCGCCCCAGGCCGCGCCTTCCTCGCCCTGGTAGGCGCCGACGTCGAAGCTCATGTTCAGCACGTTGGCCAGGTACACGCCCAGGGACTGGATGAAGTTCTGGAACATGAACAGCGTGGGACCCAGCAGCAGCACCGAGATCAGCAGCAGGCCCGCCAGCGACAGATTGATGTTCGACAGCCACTTGATGCCTCGACCGAGGCCCGTGACCACAGAGGCCGTGGCCAGGAACGTGATCACGACGATCAGGATGATCAGCAGCGTCATATCCGCCGACTCGACGACGCCCATGGCGGCCAGTCCCGCGCCGATCTGCTGGACGCCCAGGCCCAGCGAGGTCGCCACACCGGCGATGGTGCCGAAGACGGCCAGGATGTCGATCACGTCGCCCATCCAGCCCTGGACGCGCTTCTCGCCGAGCAGCGGCTCCAGCGCCCAGCGGATGGACACCGGACGGCCCCGACGGTGGATCGCGTAGGCCAGGGCCAGGCCGATCACGGCGTAGATGGCCCAGGGGTGCAGGCCCCAGTGGACGAAGGTCTGGGCCATGCCCAGCTGGGCAAGCTCCACCTCGTCGCCGGTCCAGCCCGGCTTGGGGGAAGAGGTCGCGTAGGTCAGAGGCTCGGCCACGCCGTAGAAGACCAGACCGACGCCCATGCCGGCGGAGAAGAGCATGGCGAACCAGCTCAGCCAGGAGAACTCCGGCTCCTCGCCGTCGCGCCCCAGCTTGATGCGGCCGAAGCGCGAGAAGCACATGTACAGGGCGAACACGATGAAGGCCGCGATGACCGTCATGTAGTACCAGCCCAGGTTGGTCACCAGCCAGGTCTGAGCACCGATCAGCACATCCGAGGTGAAGTCCGGGAAGATCAGCGCCGAGGCCGTGACCACGACGATCGCGATCAGCGACGGCCAGAACACCGCCGGGGCGATGCTGCCGCCGCGCAGGCGGACGCCCTGGGCCTTGAGCTTCTCGGTGATCTGGGCATCGGTGTCGTCATCGCCGATCTGGTGCTGGGGACGCAGATCGGAGTCCAGCGGGTCCTCGGGAGGCGGCCCGCCCGGGCTCGAGGTGGGGGATGTGGATTCGTCCGTGATCTCGGACATGCATTCCTTCCGCGCCGCCGCGGGATCTGCGGATCCGACGCGGACCCGCCCGGGCAGCGACTATCAGGCTTCTTTGAGATGTTGTGCTCCACCAGGTAAACACCTGGGAGCGCACTTGTCAGCTTCATGCGCTGTGAATCGCGCCGCAGGGGTCGCTCCACTGCCGCTCCCCCGCCGAATCGACGCCTCCCTGCTCGATCTCGGCGTTTGCGCGCAGGGAGGCGTCGATTCGGCGTTCTCCGAGCGGTCGCGGGGCGAACTGACGCAGAGTCGGCAAGGACATGGGGGCACAACGACAAGCGCCCCGGACCGCATGGTCCGGGGCGCTTGGTCGATGCCCTGGGGCATCACAAGTGGAGATGGGGGTGTTGAGTCTCAATACCTCGTCACCACATGTCTCAATACCCCAGCAACACCACCGGACCCACGATGAGACATGACCCGTCGCCGCCAGATCATCACCGCCGTGACCACCGGAACCCTCACCCAAGCCCAAGCAGCACGGGCCTACGGCGTCTCACCCTCGATGGTTTCCAAGCTATTGAGACAGTGGGCCCGCGAAGGCACAGCCGCCTACTACACCAAGCCCTCCACACCCCACGGACACCCCGCAGCCACCCCACCAGCCACGATCCGCGCGATCACCGCCCTGCGCACCGAGCTCACCACCCAAGGCCTCGACGCCGGCCCGGCCACCATCGCCGCGACCCTGGCCACCACCCGACCCGAGCTGCCCATCCCCTCCCGAGCCACGATCGCCCGGATCCTGCAGCGCGAAGGACTCATCACCGCCGAACCCCGCAAGCGTCCCAAGTCCTCGCTGCACCGCTTCGAAGCCGACCTGCCCAACTCCTGCTGGCAATCCGACTTCACCCACACCGCCCTGACCCCACCAGCGCCCCCAGCTCCGGCAACACCACCTCGACCCTCAGCGCAGGCCTGGCGCGAGCACGACGTGGAGATCATCACCTGGCTGGATGACTACTCCCGCATGGCCTTGCACATCTCGGCTCACCAGCGCATCACCGGCGCGATCGTGGTCGAGACCTTCACCGCCACCACCAAGATCTACGGGCCCCCGGCCTCGACCCTGACCGACAACGGGCTGGTCTACACTGCCCGCTACCGCGGCGGAGTCAACGCCTTCGAGAAGCTGCTGCGCTCCCGCAGCATCGAACAGCGCAACGGCCGCGGAGGCCACCCGCAGACCCAGGGCAAAGTCGAGCGCTTCCAGCAGACCCTGAAGAAGTGGCTGGCAGCCCAGCCCCCACCAGCAGACCTGCCGGGCCTGCAGGCCCTGCTCGATCAGTTCCGCGAGATCTACAACACTCAGCGGATCCACTCAGCGAAGAAGACCACCCCGTACGCCGCCTACATCGCCGCACCGAAGGACACCCCAGGGCCCCTGGCACCGGCCACGACCCGGTTCCGCACCGACAAGATCGACGCCACGGGCAAAGTCACGCTGCGCTACGACGGCCAGCTCTTCCACATCGGCATCGGCCGAGCCCACGCCCGAACCCACGTCGTTCTGATCGTTGAGGACCGCGAGATCACCATCGTGGCCAAGGCCACCGGAGAGATCCTCCGCGAGCTCACCCTGGACCCCACGCGGAAGTACCAGCCACAACGAAAAACACCCCGAACCTGAGGGTTCGGGGTGTTTCCGATGTACTGAGACATCACAACAAGTGGAGATGGGGGGAATTGAACCCCCGTCCGGTGCAGCTTCTTCCGGGCTTCTCCGGGCGCAGTGTGCTGTGGATTTTCTCAACCCTGGTCCTTGTAGCACACGTCTCGACCAACAGGCTCAGTCGCGTAAGTGTTCACCAGCCGTCCGCGACGTACGGCTGAAGCAGTGGCCTTCTAGCTGATGCCAGACACCGGGGCGAAGGCGACCCCGGGCTGACAGACTGCTGTCGCTAGCTCAATCAGGCAGCGAGAGCGAAGTCAGTGCGCTTGGATTCGGCACTTATTGGTTTGCACAGGACGTTTACGAGATGACTGTGCTTTCTCGGCCCGCTTCACCAGAATCGACTCACACCGTCGAAACCGATCATCCCCATATGCTGTTGTCAACCAGCTCCGACGACTGCCCCTGAGGGCCGTTGCCGGACACATGAGTCTACTGCTCGACGCCCGGGACGACAACACCCCGCCGACCGCAGCCGTCGGGGTGAGCGGTGCTGGAGAGCGCTTCAGCGCATGTTGCGGTAGCGCATGGCGCGCTGGGCCTCGCGGTTGTCCTGGGCCTCGCGCAGTGCCTGACGCTTGTCGAACTCGCGCTTGCCGCGGGCCACGCCGATCTCCACCTTCACGCGCTTGCCGTCGCGGAAGTACATGCTCAGCGGCACGATCGTGAAGCCGGACTCGCGGGTCTTCTGCGCGATCTTGTCCAGCTCCGAGGCGTGCAGCAGCAGCTTGCGACGGCGCTTGGCGGAGTGGTTGGTCCAGGAGCCCTGCAGGTACTCCGGGATGTTCACGTTCTCCAGCCACAGCTCGCCGCGGCGGTCGAAGGCGCAGTAGCCGTCCACCAGCGTGGCGCGGCCCATGCGCAGCGACTTCACCTCGGTGCCCATCAGGGCGATCCCGGCCTCGTAGGTGTCGAGGATCTCGTAGTCGTGCCGGGCCTTCTTGTTGTTGGCGACGACATCACGGCCGTCGTCGTTCTGCTTCTTCTTCTTGGTCGCCATGCGGCCTTATCACCCCTCGGACGGATCGGGCGTCGCGCCGGCGCGCCAGCGGATGCCCGCGTCCACGAAATCGTCGATCTGGCCGTCGAACACGGAGGAGGGGTTGCCCTCCTCATGGTTCGTGCGCAGGTCCTTGACCATCTGGTACGGATTCAGCACGTAGGAGCGCATCTGATCGCCCCACGACGCCTTGACGTCTCCGGCCATCTCCTTCTTCTTCGCGTCCTCCTCGGCCTTGCGCTGCAGGAGGATGCGCGACTGCAGCACGCGCAGGGCGGCGGCGCGGTTCTGGATCTGCGACTTCTCGTTCTGCATGGACACGACGATCCCCGTGGGGATGTGGGTCATGCGCACCGCCGAGTCCGTGGTGTTCACGGACTGACCGCCCGGGCCCGAGGAGCGGAAGACATCGACCTTGAGCTCCGATTCCGGGATCTCGATCGTGTCGTCCGACTCGATCAGCGGGATGACCTCCACCGCCGCGAACGACGTCTGGCGGCGGCCCTGGTTGTCGAACGGCGAGATGCGCACCAGGCGGTGGGTGCCGGCCTCGACCGATAGCGTGCCGAAGGCGTACGGGGTCTTGACCTCGAAGGTCGCCGACTTCAGCCCCGCCTCCTCCGCGTAGGAGGTGTCCAGGACCTTGGTCGGGTAGCCGTGGCGCTCGGCCCAGCGCAGGTACATGCGCATGAGGATCTCGGCGAAGTCCGCGGCATCGACGCCGCCGGCGCCGGCGCGGATGGTCACGACGGCGTCGCGCTCGTCGTACTCGCCCGACAGCAGCGTGGTGATCTCGAGCTGCGCCAGATCCTTGCGCACGGAGACGAGCTCCTCCTCGGCGAGCGCGAGGGTGTCGGCGTCGTCCTCCTCCTCGGCCAGCTGGACCATGACCTCGATGTCCTCGATCCGCTCGCCGAGAGCGTCCAGGCGCTTGAGCTGCGACTGCTTGTGCGAGAGCTGCGAGGTCAGCTTCTGGGCGTTCTCGACGTCGTCCCAGAGGTCGGGGGCCGCCGCCTGCTCGTTGAGCTGCGCCACCTCTGCGCGCAGAGCGTCGATGTCGACGACCTCGGTGATGGACGAGTAGGTGGAGCGCAGAGAGCTGATCTCGGCGGGAAAGTCTGTGGTGGCCATAGGGACACAGCCTAGTTCATGCGCACAGGCCGCTCCCCTGCCCCGACCCCTGCGATCACGACGGTCGCAGGAAGTCGTCGCAGCAGCGGCTGACGCGGGCACGCCCGAGCCGTCACAATGGGGACGATCACCCCAGCGGACCCGGCCGTCGGTCCGCCGGCCCGAGGAGCATCCGTGCCGTCCCTGTCGCTGAACCCGTTCAAGACCCTCGAGAACCTGCTGGACCGCGATGGCAGGCACCTGGGCCGCAAGGGCGAGGTGGTCGACGACATGATCGAGCTGCGGCGGAAGATCGACGCCTACGAGTCCGGCCAGGACACCTGGGACATCTGGTCGCAGGTCACCCGCGAGAAGATCCAGTGGGCGCGCGTGGACATCGTCCCGACCTACATCGTGGACCGCATCGACGAGGTGCTCGAGGTCATCGATCCGCGCCGCGGCGAGGACTGGCGGGACCGCGACATCGCCCTGTCCACCCTGGACCGGCTGGTCACGGATCAGATCCGGATCAACACGTGCCCCGACGCCGGGCTGCGCCAGCTCAAGCAGCTGAAGTACTGGCGCGACGGGCAGTGGAAGCGCTACCCGCTCCGAGCGGAGTCCTCGCGGCTGCCGGAGCGCTGAGCACCGTCCGTCCCGGGCCCGGCGGGCTGCTTGGCGCCGGGCTGCGGGTAGCGTCCGCGCACGAACCGGCGGAGGTCGCGGGCGAGCTCGGCCAGAGCGCCGGCGGCATGGTGGTCGGGGTCCCAGGCCGCGTGCAGTCGGAGGGTGAGGGGGCTGCCGTCGTCGGCGAGGATCGCCAGCGGCACGAGCTCGAAGCGCGGATCGTCGCTGAGCACCGTCAGACCGCGGCCCGAGGCGGCCAGCGCCTGGGCGATCACGGGCGAGCCGACCTCGACCGCCGGCTCCACGCCCAGCCCGGCGGCCTCGAAGGCGGCGTCCAGGCTGCGACGGGCGTGGAACGACCGCTCGAGCAGCAGCAGGTCGGTGTCGGCGAGCTCGCGCACCGTGATCGCCCCCGTCCCGGCCAGCGGGTGCCTGGGGGCCGCATAGGCCCACAGCCCCAGCTGCGCGACCTCGATGGACTCGAGGCCGGCGGTGGGGGCGATCGGAGCCACCGCCAGGTCCGCGCCGCGGCGCAGCGCCGGATAGAGGGAGTCCACGGGCGCCTCCAGGACCGAGGCCAGCGGGGCCTCGGGCGACCACTCGGCAAGCCAGGGGGCCACGACGTCATCGCGCGTGGTGCCGGCCGATGCGATCCGCACGCGCTGCAGGGATCCGGCGGCGGCGTCGGCGGCCGTTGCCTCGAAGGCGGCCGCGCCGCGCAGCAGCTCCCGCGCCTCGGGCAGCAGCTGCTGGCCGGCCGCGCTCAGGCGCATCCGAGCGCCCTCCCGGTCGAACAGGCGCACGCGCAGCTGCCGCTCGAGCTGGAGCAGCTGGCGGCTGACGGCCGGCTGACCCAGGCCGAGCCGGGCTGCCCCGGCCGTGACGGTGCCCTCCTCGGCCACGGCGACCAGGCTGCGCAGCGCACGCAGGTCCATCCCCACCCCTATTCCTGATCGGCATGGCGATCATCGAGAACCGATATTGGACAGCATAGGCAGGCGCAGACGACAGTGGTGGCCATCACCGTCGTCGCGGTGCCCGCACCGGCTCGCAGCCGGCGCAGCCCGCGGCGAGCATCGCATCGATACGAGCACCAGGGAGCCGTCATGTCCGTCCCGCAGAAGCGCGAGCTGCGCACCGCCATCCCCGGCCCCCGCAGCCAGGAGCTGCACCAGCGCACCAAGCAGGCCGTCTCCTCCGGCGTGGGCGTGGGGCTGCCGGTCTACGTGGAGAAGGCCGGCGGCGGGATCGTCGTCGACGTCGACGGCAACCAGCTGATCGACATGGGCTCGGGCATCGCCGTGACCTCGGTGGGCGCCTCCGCCCAGCGCGTGATCGACCGCGCCCAGGCCCAGCTCGAGGACTTCACGCACACCTGCTTCATGGTCACCCCGTACGAGGAGTACACGCAGGTCGCCGAGAAGCTCAACGAGCTGACCCCCGGCGATCACGAGAAGCGCACCGCGCTGTTCAACTCGGGCGCTGAGGCCGTCGAGAACGCGATCAAGATCGCCCGCCACCACACCGGGCGCACCGCCGTGATCGCGTTCGACCACGCCTACCACGGCCGCACGAACCTCACGATGGCGCTGACGGCCAAGAACATGCCGTACAAGCACGGCTTCGGCCCGTTCGCCTCGGACGTCTACCGCATGCCGATGGCCTACCCGTACCGCTGGACCGGCGATGCCGCCTCGATCGCCGACGACGCCTTCGAGGCCTTCACCTCGGCCGTCTCCGCGCAGGTCGGCGCCCAGAACGTGGCCGCCGTGATCATCGAGCCGATCCAGGGCGAGGGCGGCTTCATCGTCCCGCCGTCGGGCTGGCTGGCGAAGATCGCCCAGTGGTGCCGCGACAACGGCATCGTCTTCATCGCCGACGAGGTCCAGACCGGCTTCTGCCGCACCGGCGACTGGTTCGCCTGCGATCACGAGGGCGTGGTCCCGGATCTGATCACGACCGCCAAGGGCATCGCCGGCGGACTGCCGCTGTCCGCGGTGACCGGCCGCGCCGAGATCATGGACGCGGTGCACGCCTCCGGGCTGGGCGGCACCTACGGCGGCAACCCCGTGGCCTGCGCCGCCGCCCTGGGCTCGATCGAGGCCATGGAGCAGGAGGACCTCCCGGGCCGCGCCCGCGAGATCGAGGCGATCTTCCGCGAGCGCCTGGGGCAGCTGGCCGAGAAGCACGAAGCCATCGGCGAGATCCGCGGCCGCGGCGCCATGATGGCCGTGGAGATCGTGAAGCCCGGCACCACCACCCCGGATCCCGATCTGACCAAGGCCGTCAACGCCGCCTGCCACGCCGCAGGCGTCATCACGCTGACGGCGGGCACCTACGGCAACGTGCTGCGCTTCCTCCCGCCCCTGGTGATCAGCGATGATCTGCTGGGCGAGGCCCTGGACGTCCTCGAGGAGGCCTTCGCGACCCAGGCCTGAGCCGCGGGCCGGGCGCGCTCGGGAATCCCCGGGCGCGGCCGGCGCCGCACGGATGAGGAGGAGCCCATGAGGCTGGCAGTTCTGCAGGAGCTCGCGGTCGTGAACGATCTCGAGGCCAATCTGGCCACGGTGGTGGACGGCATGCGCGCAGCCGCCGACCGCGGGGCCGACGTGCTCGTCACCCCGGAGCTGTTCCTGACCGGCTACGCCCCGGCCGCGGTGCGCGCCGCAGAGGCCTCCGAGGCCATCTCAGCGGCCCTGGAGCAGGTGGCGCAGGCGGCCCGGGAGATCGGGATCGCGGTGGTGGTCAGCTTCCCCGCCCGGGAGCCGGGCTCGGGCCCGGACGGCCCATGGCAGATCCGCGCCGCGCTCTTCGACGCCGACGGCAGCCGGCTGCTCGACTACGGCAAGGTCCATCTCTTCGGCGGGGACGAGGCGGCCGCCTTCTCCCCTTCCGAGCAGGCTCCAGCCGTCGTCGACCTGCTGGGCGTGCCCGTCTCGATCGTGATCTGCTTCGACGTGGAGTTCCCGGAGATCGTGCGAGCCGCGGCGGTCGCGGGTGCGGAGCTGATCCTGGCTCCCACGGCGATGTCCGAGGGCTTCCCGGAGGTCTCGGAGGTGCTGCTGCGGGCGCGCGCTCTCGAGAACCACGCGATCGTGGCCTACTCCAATCACGCCGGCGTGGAGGACGGGATCCGCTACGACGGGCGGAGCGTGATCGTGGGACCGCACGGCCGAGACCTTGCCCGAGCGGGCCAGGAGCCGGAGCTGATCATCGCGGACCTGGACTTCGAGGAGGTGCGCCGGGCCCGCGCCGAGATCCCCTACCTGGACCAGCGCCGCCCCGATCTCTACTCCCGCTGGGAGCGCGGCTGAGCAGCGACGCACACCAGGCGGCGCACGGCGGGGACCGACCGAGCCTTCAGCGGCTCGCTCGGTCCCCGTCGTCGTCCGTCCGGTCCTCCTGAGCCTCCGCGGCGAAGCGCAGCGCGACCCACAGGTCGGCGCGCACGCCCATGTCGCCCAGATCCGCCCCGAGCTCCCGCTGCAGAGTCTCGATCTGGCGACGCACCGTGTTGCGATGCAGGTCCAGCTCGCGGGCCGCCGCCTCCCAGGAGCCGCCGCAGGCCAGCCATGCGGTGAGCACGCGGCGCTGCTCGACCGCCTCCGCGGTGGGCTCGAGCAGGGGCCCGAGCACTCCACGGGCCAGTGCGGCCCCCGCCTTGGGGCCCAGCAGCGAGGCCACGCTCGGCGGCTGCTCCCCCTGACGCAGGCTGCGGTCGCTGCTGCGCAGCTGATCGCGCACCGCTGTCACCTCCACGGCCGCCGTCCGCAGGGCGTCGGCCGCGACCGGATCGCCGATGGCCAGGAGCCATCCGCAGCGCCGGGCCTCGGAGACCGCCTGGGCGCTCGGATCGCGGCGCGTGATCGCCGTGAATCCCCAGTCCTCCGGGATCACCAGATCCGTGTCGAGCAGATGGCCCCAGAAGCGAGCACCGGCCGATGTCCCGCCCGGATCCCTGGGCACGCCCATGACGACCCGCAGCCGCCTGCGCTCCGAGGACCCCGCGCTGCGGCTGATCAACGCCTCCGTGGCCGGTGAGGCCGCGCTGCCCCGCAGCAGTAACCGAGCCGCCAGCTCCCCGACGGCCTCCCTCCTGCCGTCGCGGCGATGCTGCAGGACCTCCAGCACGGTCACCGCCGCGCGGACGGTGCCGGCGGCCGAGGGCTCCAGCGGGCGGCGGGAGCCAGCCACCAGGACCGCCACGGCGTCGTCGCCGCGGGGGCGCAGCGGGTGCGCCTCCACGACCGGCTCCTCGATCTCGGGGAACCGGGCGATCTCCAGGCGTGATCCCGACCGGTCCATCACCCGCTCGACGAGCTGCTCGAGCTGCTGCGCGGAGGCCGGGCTGACCCCGGCGCGCACCCGTCCGTCCGTGCCCAGCAGCACCGCCCACCCCACGCCGCCTCGCGTGAGCACCGACAGCACGTCCTGCTCGGGACTCGAGCCCATGGCCGCACCGAGCAGGCGCCGGGTGCCGTCGTGCAGATCGCGCAGCACCCGGGCCCGAGCCGTCTCCATGAGCTGAGCGAAGGCCAGCCCGATCGCGGCGAACGAGACCTCGGGCGGGATCTCGAACAGCCCCAGCCCGTGCTGCCGGCAGGCCTCGAGCACCGCCTCGGGGGTGCGATCGTGATGCGGAGCCAGCCCCACGCCCAGCGCGCGGACCTCGGCCCGCACCAGCGACGCCACGTAGCGCTCGGCCTCGCCGCTGCCGTCGGCGGCGAGGAAGGGCATGCCCGAGGTGAGCAGGACCTCCCCCGGAACCAGGAACGGGACGGGGTCATCGAGCTCGCTCGAGCCGACCCACCGCACCGCGCTGTCCCCGCGTCCCGGGTGCAGCACGCGCACCGAACCGGGAAGCGCCTGCAGCAGCCTGTCCAGGGTCACGGTCACGAGCGGTGTCTCGAGCGACGGGTCCACGATCTCCTCCTGATCCGAGCGCGGGAGGCCCCGACGTCGGTCGGTGCTCCTGCGCTGGTCTGCGCCGATGCCCCCGCCGCGCCGGGCCGGGCCCGAGGGCCCCGTCCTCGACGGCAGCGGCTATGGTGCGTTCCGCACCTCATTGACGAATCTCAGGGCATATCATCCCACGATGAGATGCGGATCACGTCCCTAGAGTGGCACTCGATCCGCCGGAGAAGGGAACCCCCATGGCCGAGGCACCCGCCGAGCGACTCTCGCTCGGAGCCCAGCTGTCCAGGCGCAAGCCCCTGCCCATGTTCCGCCGCGAGAGCGGCGCCGATGAGGAGGGCAACGAGCTCAGCCGCAGCTTCGGCGTGGTCCAGCTGACCATGATCAGCATCGGCGCGACCCTCGGAACCGGCATCCTCGTGATCCTCGGCGAGTCCGTGCCCCTGGCCGGTCCCGCCGTGTGGATCTCGTTCGTCATCGCAGGCATCGCTGCGCTGCTGTCGGCCTTGTCCTATGCCGAGCTCGCCGGACGCGTCCCCGTCTCCGGATCGAGCTACTCCTACTCCTTCGCCACCATGGGCGAGGGCATGGCCTGGATCTGCGGCTGGTGCCTGGTGCTCGAGTACGGGGTCTCCGTGGCCGCCGTGGCCGTGGGCGCGAGCCAGTACGTCAACGAGACCCTGTCGGTCTTCGGGCTGAGCCTGCCCGAGGCCCTCACGGCCGCTCCGTCGGAGGGCGGGCTGATCAACCTGCCGGCCGTCCTGGTCGTCATCTTCGCCACGATCCTGCTGGTGCGCGGAGCCCGCGAGTCCTCGCTGACCAACGTCGTGATGGTGCTCATCAAGATCGCGATCCTGATCTTCTTCATCATCGTGGCCTTCACGGCCTTCGACTCGGGCAACTTCGAACCCCTGCTGCCCATGGGCGTCAGCGGCGTGACCGGCGCGGCCGCCGTCGTGTTCTTCTCCTACATCGGCTTCGACGCCGCCTCGACGGCCGGCGAAGAGGCCAAGAACCCCAAGCGGGACCTCCCCCGCTCCATCGTGATCTCCATGGTCGTCATCACGGCCCTCTACGTGCTGGTCGCCGTCAGCGCGGTCGGCGTTCGGCCCTGGGACTGGTTCGAGGGCTCCGAGGCCCCGCTCGTGCACATCCTCGACTCGATCACCGGATCCCGTGTTCCCGGCCTGATCTTCGCCGTGTCCTCTGTGGTCGCGATCGTCTCGGTCGTGCTCACGGTGCTCTACGGCCAGACCCGCATCCTGATGTCCATGTCCCGCGACGGCATGGTCCCGGCGATCTTCCAGAAGGTCTCCCCGCGCACCGCCACCCCGGTGGCCAACACGGTGATCGTCGGAGCCATCATCACGCTGACCGCCGGTCTGATCCCGCTGGGCGAACTCGCCAACGCCACGAGCATCGGCACGCTGTTCGCCTTCATGCTGGTTAACATCGCCGTGATCCTGCTGCGCCGCCGCGAGCCCATGAGCCGCGACAGCTTCCGCCTGCCGCTGTTCCCCATCACCCCGATCCTCGGCGCCCTGATCTGCGCGGCGCTGATGACCCAGCTCGGCGGCGTGACCTGGATCGTGTTCCTGATCTGGATGGCGGTCGGAGCGGTCATCTACCTGGCCTACAGCCGCCGGCACTCCCTCGTGGGCAACCTCTCCGCCGACGAGTACGGCGTCCTCATGGCCGAGCCGTACCCCGCCACCGGCCCCATCGACTACGCGGCCGCTGACGGCCCCTCCCCCATCGGCGCGCCGAGGCGCCGCGACCAGGAAGGCGAATCACGATGACCACTGCCACCGAGCACCCCATGGACGGCGGCCAGAACCGCCCGCTGACCATGCTGAACCCCGACTTCCCGTTCAGCTACGACCACTACCTGCAGCACCCCGCGGGCTTGGGCCAGGTGCCCGAGTCCATGCACGGCACCGAGGTCGCCGTGATCGGCGCGGGGCTCTCCGGGCTCATCACGGCCTACGAGCTGATGAAGCTCGGCCTGCGCCCGGTGGTCTACGAGGCCGGCCAGATCGGCGGTCGCCTGAAGACCGCGAGCTTCGACGCCGCTCCCGAGGTCGTCGCCGATCTGGGCGGCATGCGCTTCCCGGTCTCCGGACGCGCCCTCTACCACTACATCGACCTGGTGGGCCTAGAGACCGAGGCCTTCCCGAACCCGCTCTCGGACGTCACTCCCTCCACGGTGATCGAGCTGGGCGGTCAGTCGCACTACGCCCGCACGGCCGATGAGCTGCCCGAGTTCTTCAACGAGGTGGCCCGCGCGTGGCAGGCGGCGATCGACGACGACGCCGAGGCCGAGCAGATGAAGGACGCCATCCGCGACCGCGACACCGCCCGGATCAAGGAGATCTGGAACCGGCTGCTGCCGCGCATGGACGAGCAGACCTTCTACGGCTTCATTGCCGAGTCCCAGGCCTTCCGCGAGGCCGGCTTCGCCCACCGCGAGGCCTTCGGCCAGGTCGGCTTCGGCACCGGCGGCTGGGACACCGACTTCCCGAACTCGATCCTCGAGATCCTGCGCGTGGTCTACACCGATGCCGACGACGGCCACCGCCGCATCCTGGGCGGAGCCCAGCAGCTTCCGGAGCGGCTGTGGCGCCATGTCCCCGATCAGCTCGAGCACTGGCCCGCCGGCACCAGCCTGCAGTCGCTGCACGGCGGCGCCCCTGCCGGCGCCGTCAGCGCGATCCGCCGCGACGAGACCACCGGCGAGCTCGAGATCACCGAGCGCTGGGGCCGCACCCGCCGCTACTCCGCCGTCGTGACCGCCTGCCAGTCCTGGCTGCTCTCGACCCGGATCGATACCCAGGAGTCGCTGTTCCCCGCCCCCATGTGGACGGCCCTGGAGCGCTCGCACTACATGCAGTCCTCCAAGACCTTCGTGATGGTGGACCGGCCCTTCTGGAAGGACGTCGATCCGGAGACCGGCCGCGACACCCTGTCCATGACGCTGACGGACCGCCTCAACCGCGCGACCTACCTGCTCGATGACGGCGACGACAAGCCCGCCGTGATCCTGCTGTCCTACACCTGGAACGACGACGCCATGAAGTGGCTGTCACTGGATGCGGACCAGCGCGTGGAGCTGATGCTGCACTCGCTGAAGCAGATCTACCCGGACGTCGACATCGCCAGCCACATCGTGGGCCAGCCGATCACCGTCTCGTGGGAGTCCGACCCGAACTTCATGGGCGCCTTCAAGGCCAACCTGCCGGGGCACTACCGCTACCAGCAGCGCCTGTTCACCCACTTCCAGCAGGACGACCTGCCCGAGCACCAGCGCGGCATCTTCCTGGCCGGCGACGACATCTCCTGGACCGCTGGCTGGGCCGAGGGCGCCGTGCAGACCGCGCTGAACGCGGCCTGGGGCGTCGTGCGCCATCTGGGCGGCTCCAGCGCCGCCGAGAACCCGGGCCCGGGCGAGCTGCTCGACGAGTACGGCCCCATCTCCCTGGACTGAACCGCCCCACACCCACCACCGGAAGGACCCGTCATGGATCACCCCCGCGTCAACGAGAACGGGCACGTCGGCCCCGTCAACGCAGCCCTCACCCCGCGCTACGCCGGGCTGGGCACCTTCGCCCGCCTGCCCCGGATCGAGGACGTCGACCACGCCGACGTGGCCGTGGTCGGCATGCCCTTCGACACCGGCGTCTCCTACCGGCCCGGCGCTCGCTTCGGAGCCACGCACGTGCGCGAATCCTCGCGCCTGCTGCGCCCGTTCAACCCCGCCCAGTCGGTCTCGCCCTTCGCCGCCAAGCAGGTGGCCGATGCCGGCGACGTGGCCATCAACGCCTTCGACATCGAGGACGGACTGCGCGCCGCCCAGGAGGCCGCGGCCTCCTTCCTGGCCCAGGACACCTCGATCATCACGATCGGCGGCGACCACACCCTGGCCCTGCCGCTGCTGCGCGCCCACGCCGCCAAGCACGGGCCCATCGCCCTGCTGCACTTCGATGCCCACCTGGACACCTGGGACACGTACTTCGGCGCCGAGTACACGCACGGCACGCCGTTCCGCCGGGCCTTCGAGGAGGGTCTGCTGGACACGGACGCGCTGTGCCACGTGGGCACCCGCGGCCCGCTCTACGGCACGCAGGACCTCGACGACGACGCCCGCTTCGGCTTCGGGATCGTGACCAGCAACGACGTCATGCGCATGGGCCCCGATGCCGTGGTCGAGCTGCTGCGCAAGCGCGTGGGCGATCGCCCGCTGTACATCTCCCTGGACATCGACGTCCTGGACCCGGCGCACGCCCCGGGCACCGGAACCCCCGAGCCCGGCGGCATGACCTCGCGCGAGCTGCTCGAGATCCTGCGCGGGCTGCGCGGGACGAACCTGGTGGGCGCGGACGTCGTGGAGGTCTCCCCTCCCTACGATCACGCCGAGCTCACCGGCCTGGCCGCCGCGCACGTGGTCTACGAGTTCATGTCCCTGCTCGCACTCGGCGCCGGTGCCGAGAAGGGCGGACCGGCCTACGGCGAGTCCGGCACGGTCTACGGCGCCTGAGCCCCCCCCCAGGCGCAAGTCCCGGGAACCGGGCCCGCCTCCGGGCGGGCCCGTCATACGCTCGGAAGCAGCGGCTGGAGCAGCCGCCAGAGCAGAGCCCAACGGAAGTGGTGTGCGATGTCCGTCGTGAAGATCAATGTCCTCAGCGTCCCCGAGGGCGCAGGTGCCGAGCTCGAGAAGCGCTTCGCCGCCCGGAAGCACTCGGTGGACGGCGCGGACGGGTTCGAGGGCTTCGAGCTGCTGCGCCCCACCGGCGGTGAATCCCGCTACTTCGTGGTGACCCGCTGGCGCGATGAGGCCTCCTTCGAGGCGTGGCGCTCCCAGCGCCAGCCCTCGCACGAGTCCACCGGCCGCCAGCCGGTGAGCTCGCAGGCCGAGCTGCTGGAGTTCGAGGTCGTCGACCTCGAGGTCTGAACCCCCGCACCGGAGCAGCCGCCGCGACGGGCCCGCTTCTCGAGCGGGTCCGTCGTCGTCTGTCCACATCTGTCCCTCTTCCCTGCTCACGAACGGCGCGGAAGACTCGGGTGCGGCTCGCAGCACCGGATCGGGAGGAACTCCATGGGCATCGCCGAGAGGCTCGTCGCACGCAGGAACTGGCGCCTGGCACGGCTGGCGGCCATGCCGCTGAACCTCTCCGTGCCCGCCGAGGTGCGCATCGGGGACGGACTGCAGCTGGTGCACTACGGCTTCGGGACCGTGATCTATCCGGAGGTCACGATCGGCGAGCGCGTGCGGATCTATCAGCAGGTCACCATCGGGCGGAAGGACGCCCACATCCCGCGGGCCGACTCCCCGTTCGAGCACCTGGAGATCGGCGACGACGTCGTGCTCTTCCCCGGGTGCAAGGTGCTCGGCGGTGCCGGGGTCACCCGCATCGGCCGAGGCACGATCGTGGGTGCGAACGCCGTGGTGCTGGGCTCCACCGGTGAGGACGAGATCTGGGCCGGCAATCCGGCGCGCTGCGTGGGACGGCGCACCGACCGCTGAGCGCCCGTCGCCGGCTCAGACGAACGCGGAGACCCCGGTCAGCGCGCGTCCGACGATCAGGGTGTTGACCTCCGCGGTGCCCTCGTAGGTGAAGATCGCCTCCACGTCGCTGAAGATCTTGCCCATCTCCCGATCCGCCAAGATGCCGTTGCCGCCCATGAGCTGACGTCCGAGCGCTGCGGACTCGCGGGCCATCTGGGAGGTCTTCAGCTTGGCCATCGCGGCCTGGCCCATGGTGGCCTGGCCCTGCGCGCGCAGCTGGCTCATCCGGTGGGCGATCCCGACCGAGGCGGTCGTGTTGGCCGCGATGCGCACCAGGTGATCCTGCGTGAGCTGGAAGCCGGCCAGCGGTCGGCCGAACTGCTGGCGCTCCAGGGCGTACCGGCGGGCGACGTCGAAGATCGCCATCTGCGCGCCCACCGACTGCCAGGCCAGCCCCGCACGGGACTGCTCCAGGATCACGTTGGTGTCCTTGAACGAGGCGGTCCCCGGCAGGTGGTTCGACGCCGGGATGCGGACGTCCTCGAGGGTGATGTCCGCGTTCTGCACGATCTTCACCGCGATCTTGTGCTCGATCTTGGTGGCCGTGAACCCGGGGGTGTCCGTCTCCACGATGAAGCCCTTGACCTGGCCGTCGGCCTCGTCGCGGGCCCACACGATCGCGATGCGGGCGATCGTCCCGTTGCCGATCCAACGCTTGGTGCCGTTGAGCACCCAGTGATCGCCGTCGCGGCGCGCCGTGGTGGCCAGCCCACCTGCCACGTCCGAGCCGTGGTCGGGCTCGGTCAGGGCGAAGCAGCCGGTGAACTCCATGCGGCGCATGGGCGGCAGCCACTGCTGCTTCTGCTCCTCGGAGCCCAGCTCGTCGAGGGTGGCCATCACGAGGTCGCTGTGCAGCGCCAGGTAGACGCTGATGGAGATGTCCGCCCGCGCCAGCTCGGCTGCCACGAAGCCGCGGAAGACCGAGTCGGTGTCCGGCGAGCGCAGATCGCCCAGCCCGAACTCGCCGCATTTGGCGGCCAGCTCGGGGGCGAACTCGTCGCGCGACCAGTGCTCGGCCGTATGCGGGCGGATCTCCGCGTCCAGGAACTCCCGCAGCTCGCGCAGCCTGCGCTGCTGGTCCTGTGGCAGCGCGCTGCGGTGATCCAGCAGGTCCGCCTCCGGCAGATCCGCGATGTCGATGTGCTCTGCGCTCATGATGGCTCTCCTTCTGCGATGCGACCGGGACGTCGCTGCTGCGGGCCCGGACGCACGGGTTCAGCCAGGGCGGTGAGCGGGGCTCCGGTCCGATCCGCCCAGTCCTCCCACTCCTGCGCGGTGCGCTCGGCCAGGATCCGGGTGAGCTGGTCCTGGACGTCGCCCTGCGGGTCGAGGCCCAGGCCGACCAGCGCCTGCACGAAGTGCGGCTCCAGGGCCGCCAGCGCCACGTGGCCCTGGGCGGCCGGGTAGATGCGGTAGTACGGGCTCGCTCCCCCGAGCGGCGACTCCGGGCCGGTCATCCCCCAGCGCACCGGCAGGGCCAGATCCAGGGCGGCCTCGCTCAGCGCCGTCTGCTCATGGCCGCCGCCGCTGGCCCAGCGGCCGTCGGGCCCGCGGGTTCCGTGGCGCTCGCGGGACAGCAGCAGGGTCAGGGCTGCGCTCACGGCCTGCTCGGCGCCGTGCATGTCCGCGCTCAGCGTGCGGGGCAGACGGTCCGGGTCGAGCAGCCCCGCCCCGGCCTGGAAGCTCAGATCGTGCCCGGGACGATCGGCGTGGTCGCCGGGGAAGCCCACCAGGTCGACCTGGCACAGCCCCGGGTGCCGGGGATGCACCGAGGCGAAGTCCAGGCCCAGCCGTCGCAGCGCCCCGGCCCGCGAAGAGCTCAGCAGCAGGTCCGCGCCCTCCAGCAGGCCCTCGAGGCGGTCTCGGCCCTCGTCCGACTTGAGGTCCAGGCTCAGGACCTCCTGGCCCCGGTGGAGGTGCTCGAACAGCTCGGGCAGCTGGTGGCGCAGAGGATCTCCGGACGGCGGCTGGATCGTCACGACCCGCGCGCCCAGGCCCTGCAGGCGCGCCGCGGCCACCGGTCCCGGGAGGTTCTGGGCGATCGACACCACCACGAGGCCCTCGAGCGCCCCGGACGGCACCGCCCCTCCGCGCGCGGCGGGCTGGGCTGGGCCGGGCTCGGGGCGCCCGCTCACGCCAGCGTCCCCTCGTCGGCCCGTGCCCGCAGCCAGTCCGAGGGCGCGAAGCGCGGCCCGTAGGCCTCCGCCAGCTCGTCCGCGCGGGCGATGAAGCCGGCCAGGCCGCCCTCGTAGTTCGTCATGAAGGTGGCCGGTCCTCCGGTGGCCGGAGGGAAGCCGATGCCGAAGATCCCGCCGATGTTCGCCGAGGCCGTGTCGGTGAGGATGCCCTCCTCGAAGCAGGCCGCCGTCTCCAGGGCCATGCGGAACAGCAGCCGGTCCTTCATGTCCTGGGCCGGGATCTCGGTGCCGCGGGCGAAGTGCTCCCGCAACCCCGGCCACAGGTGCTTGCCGCCGCCGTCCGGGTAGTCGTAGAAGCCGGCTCCGGCGGCGCGGCCGGGGCGCTCGAACTCCTCCACCATGCGATCCACTAGAGCCTCGCCGGGAGCGACAGGGCGATCGCGGCCCTCAGCCCGGGCGGCCTGGATCTCGGTGTCGCGGATGTGGCGCATCAGGTTCAGGGAGATCTCGTCGAACATCGCCAGCGGCGTACCCGGGAACCCCGCCTGCGAGGCGCGGCGCTCGATCACCTGCGGGTCCGCGCCCTCGTCGAGCATGGCCACGGCTTCGAGCAGCAGGGTGCCGAACACGCGCGAGGTGTAGAAGCCCCGGCCGTCGCCCACGCTGATCGCGATCTTGCGGATCTGCTGCGAGAGGTCATAGGCCCGCTCGAGCGTGCGCTGGGAGGTCTGCTCGCCGCTGATGATCTCGACCAGCTTCATCTTCTCGACCGGCGAGAAGAAGTGCAGGCCGATGAAATCCGCCGGCCGCTCACGACGGGACTGCAGCGAGGTGATCGGCAGGGTGGAGGTGTTCGAGCACATCAGCGTGTCCGGCCCGACGACAGCCTCCACCTCGGCGAACACGGATGCCTTCAGATCGGGGTCCTCGAAGACCGCCTCGATCACGGCCTCGACGCCCGCCAGATCCGACGCCTGATCGGTCGGCAGGATGCGGCCCAGGACCTCATCGGCCTCCTCCTGCGTCATCCGACCGCGATGCACGGCCTTGGCCAGCAGCGACTCGCTGTGCTGACGGCCCTTCTCCGCCTTGTCCACGGAGACGTCCTTGAGGTGCACGGTCATCCCGGCGCGGGCGCACTCGTAGGCGATGCCCGCGCCCATCATCCCGGCGCCCAGCACGGCCACCGAGGAGACCTTCTGCGGTTGCGTGGTCCGCTCGCCCAGGAACCGGCCCGCTCGGGCGGCCTGCAGGTCGAAGTGGAAGGCCTGGATCATGGCGGTCGAGACCCGGCCGGTGACCAGCTGTGTGAAGTACCGCGACTCGATCCGGCAGGCGGTGTCGAAGTCGACCTGCGCACCCTCGATCGCGGTGCTCAGCGCCGCCAGCGGAGCGGGCAGGTCCGCTCCCTTCAGCTGCTTGCGCAGGTTGGCGGGGAAGGCGGGCAGGTTCTGGGCAAACGACGGCTGCGAGGGGCCGCCGCCCGGGATGCGGTAGCCCTTGACGTCCCAGGCCTTGACCGCGGCGTCCTCGCCCTGGGCGTGCCCGCGCAGCCAGGCCTTCGCCGCGGGCAGCAGCTCCTCCGGCGACTCGACGACCTCGTCGATGACTCCTGTCTCGAGGGCCTGTGCCGGGGACTTCGGGGCCCCGGGCAGGATCCAGCCCATCAGAGCGGCCTGGATCCCCAGCATGCGGGTCAGGCGCGAGATGCCGCCGGCGCCGGGCAGCAGGCCCAGGCTCACTTCCGGCAGGCCGAGCTTGACCCGGGAGCCGCCGACGCAGATCCGGTGGTGGCAGGCCAGCGCGATCTCCAGCCCGCCGCCGAGCGCTGAGCCGTTGAGCGCAGCCACGACCGGGATGCCCAGGGTCTCCAGGCGGCGCAGCTGCCCCTTGATCGACTGGGTGAGGGCGAAGATCTCCTCCTCGTCGCCCGGCCCGGCCGCCCGCAGCGCCTTGAGGTCGCCTCCGGCGAAGAAGTCCTTCTTGGCGCTGGTCAGCACCACGCCGTGGATCGAGTCTCGCTCGGCCTCGAGCCGCTCGAGCGCCTTCTCCAGGGCGTCCTGGTAGGCGTCGTTCATGGTGTTCACGGGGGCGCCGGGGTCATCCATGGTGAGGATGACCAGGTCGTCGTCGCGCTGCCAGGAGATCATGGTCGGCTCGGTGGTCGTGGCGTCGCTGTCGTGCTGCGTCATCGGTGGGGGTCCCTTCGGATGGCTCATGCGAACCGGGGCTGGCTGCTGTGTGCGGGGTGCAGAAGGCGGTGTCAGATCCGCTGGACGACGGTGGCGATGCCCATGCCGCCGCCGATGCACAGGGTCGCGATCCCGTGCCCCAGGTCCCGGCGCTCGAGCTCGTCCACCAGCGTGCCCAGGATCATGGCGCCGGTGGCTCCCAGCGGGTGGCCCATGGCGATCGCGCCGCCGTTGACGTTGGTCTGCTCCTGGGACCAGCCCATGTCGCGCAGCAGCTTCAGCGGGATCGCGGCGAAGGCCTCGTTGATCTCGACCAGATCGATGTCCGAGGCGCTGAGCCCGGCGACGTCCAGGGCCTTGCGGCAGGCCGGAGTGGGCCCGGTGAGCATGATCGTGGGCTCCGAGCCCACGACGGCGGTCGAGACGATCCGCGCCCGGGGCCGCAGCCCGTGGCGCTGCCCGGCCTCCTGGCTGCCCACGAGCACCAGGGCCGCGCCGTCGACGATCCCCGACGAGCTGCCTGCGTGGTGCAGGTGCTCGACCCGCTCGATCTCGGGGTAGCGGTTGGCCGCGATGAAGTCGAAGCCGCCGGCCTCCCCCACCTTGGCGAAGGCCGGGTTGAGCTCGGCAAGCGATTCGACGGTGGCCTCCGGTCGGATGGTCTCGTCCCGGTCCAGGACCTGCAGTCCGTTCTGGTCCTTCACCGGGATCACCGACCCGGCGAAGCGGCCGTCCTCCCAAGCCCGAGCCGCGCGCTGGTGGCTCTGGACGGCGAACTCGTCGAGCTCCCTGCGCGTGAAGCCCTCGCGGGTTGCGATCAGGTCGGCGGAGATGCCCTGCGGGATGAAGTCCGTGGCGATCGCCGTGGCCGGGTCCATGGCCCACGCGCCGCCGTCGGAGGCCATGGGCACCCGGGACATCGACTCCACGCCGCCGCCGATCAGCAGCGACTCCCAGCCCGAGCGCACGCGGGCGGCAACCTGGTTCACGGCCTCCAGCCCGGAGCCGCAGAAGCGGTTGAGCTGCACGCCGGCCACTCCCTCGGGCATGCCCGCCTTGATCGCGGCGGTGCGGGCGATGTCCGCGCCCTGATCCCCCACCGGGGTCACGCAGCCCAGGACGATGTCCTCGATGCCCGCCGGGTCCATCTCCGGGTGGCGCTCGCGCAGGGAATCCAGCAGTCCGCCGAGCAGGTCGACCGGTTTGATCTCATGCAGGCTGCCGCGGGGCTTGCCCAGCCCGCGCGGGGTGCGGATGGCGTCGAAGATGAGTGCTTCGGCAGGTGCCGTCATGAAAGGGGGCCTTCCTGGGGAATGGGGGTGGTCGGGCTGCGCGGTCCGTCAGGACTCGGGCTGAAAGGCGTCGGAGTACTCGTCGCGCAGCTTCTTCTTGTTGATCTTGCCGACGGAGGTGCGGGCGATCTCGTCGATGAAGCGGATCTCATCCGGCAGCTGCCACTCGGCGAAGGCGCCGCAGAGGTGCTCGCGCACCGAGGCCTCCGTGACGTCAGAGCCCTCCGAGCGCACCACCAGAGCCAGCGGCCGCTCCTCCCACTTGGGGTGCGGGACGCCGATCACCGTGGCCTCCACGACCCCGTCGAGGGCCATCAGGCGGTTCTCCATGTCGATCGAGGAGATCCACTCGCCGCCGGACTTGATGACGTCCTTGAGCCGATCGGTGATCTTCAGGTAGCCGTGCTCGTTGAGGTAGCCGACGTCGCCGCTGCGCCAGTAGCCCTCCTCGTCGAAGCCGGCCTCCGTGGCCTCGGGATTATCGGCGTAGGAGGCGACGATCCACGGTCCGCGCAGGCGCACCTCGCCGGCCGTGCTGCCGTCGTTCGGGACCTCCTCGCCTGCGGGGTCCACGATCTTCACGTCCACGCCGGCGACCACCAGGCCCTGGTACTTGCGCATCTCCCAGGCCTCCTCCTCGGAGACCCTCGCGGCCACGGACGGCTTCATGCGGTTCATCGTCACGACGGGCGAGGTCTCCGTGGCTCCGTAGGCGTGGATCACCTCGGCGCCGGTGAGCTCATGGAAGGCCCGCATCATGGACACCGGCGGCTCGCTGGCCCCGCACAGGAAGCGCAGGTCGTCCAGGCGCGGGGGCGTGTCCATGCGCTTGAGGCTGCGCAGCATGGGCATGAGGATCGCCGGCGCCGCCGGGGCCAGCGTGACGTCCTGCTCCAGGATGGCCTCGGTGAGCATGTCCATGTCATCGAGCGTGAAGCGCCCCGGCAGCACCATCTGCGCGCCCACGGCAGTGGCCGCGAAGGGCAGGCCCCAGCACTGCACGTGGAACATGGGCGTGAGCATCATGACCTTGTCCGCGCCCGTCAGACCGCTGTTCGTGCTCACGGCCATGGCGTGCAGCCACACCGAGCGGTGGGACAGGAAGACGCCCTTGGGCCGACCCGTGGTGCCCGTGGTGTAGCAGGCCGCAGACGCCGTGGTCTCGGCCATGTTCGGGATCTGCGCCAGCGGCTGGTAGCCGGCGATCAGCTGCTCGTAGGAGGAGACTCCCGGGAAGCCGTCGAACTGCTCCAGGGAGGAGTCCGGGCCCACGACGATCCACTGGGTGACCTGCGGGATGTGCTCCTTGAGCCCCTGGGCCAGGCGCAGCAGGGTGTGATCGACGATCAGGGTCGTGGCCCCGCTGTGCCCGATCACGTACGCCAGATCCGCCGGCGCCAAGCGCATGTTCAGCTGGATCATGGTGGCGCCCACAAGCGGGATCGAGAAGTACGACTCGTAGTGCTCCAGGCTGTTCCACAGCAGCACGCCCACGCGGGAGTCCGGGCCGATGCCCATCCCCTCCAGCGCCGAGCCCATGCGCAGGACGCGGTCCCAGGTGGCGGCGTAGTCCGTGGACTGCCACTGCCCGGAGTCGTCCCGGTAGGAGATCTGCTGATCCCCGAAGCTGCGGGCCGCGTCGCGCAGCATCCGGGTGGTGGTCAGCTGCTCGTGATCGCCCATGGTGGACGGTGCTCCGTGGACCAGCGGCGGCTCTGCGGCCATGGTGGGACTCCTGTGGTCTGAATCACATCGTTGGTGCCCGCAGTCAAGCACGAGATTGCACAGTCGTGCAATACTCCGGCTCAGGACGACGGCCGCGCGGGGCGGCGCGCCTAGTCGGAGGGAGCACGGGGATGGATGCGACGACGAGCGGCGCTGCCCCGGAGCTTCCCGCCGCAGCGCAGCGCCTGCGCGCCAGTGCGCTGAGGCTCTACGCACGGCAGGGGCCGACCGGAACCGGCGTGCGGGAGATCGCCGCCGATGCAGGGGCAGCCCCCGGACTGATCCGCCATCACTTCGGCTCCAAGGCGGGACTCACCCGCGCTGTGGATGACCTGGTGCTCTCGGTCATCGCTCAGACGCTGGAGACGGCCACCGCGCAGGCTGGGCCCTCGGACACGGCAGCAGCCGTGGGGGCGGCGCGCGACGAGGCCTTCGCGCGCATGCTGCGCGAGTACCCAGAGATCGCCGGCTACCTGCGCTGGTGCCTGATCGCCCCGGTCTGGAACGACCCCACGGGGTCCGAGCCCGCAGCCCACGACGACGAGCACAGGCCTTCCGCGCGCACCCACTTCGCACGCGAGGCCGCACCCGCGGAGGACGGTCTGGCCGAGCGGCTGGTCGACTTCACCCTGAGCGAGGCCCGGCGCCTGCGCCGTGCAGGCACCAGCAGCCGGGATCTTCGGACCTCGGTGCTGTCCACGCTGCTGCGCCAGATCGGCTCCATGGTGGTCCAGCCGCTCACCGACCGGCTCTGGCAGCGGTTGGAGCCGGCGGCCGATCACGCCGCGCACGATGCCCCGGCACCGCAGGTCAGGATCGCGATGCCCTCCGAGGAGCCGACCGCGCAGGGCTGAGGCTCGCGCAGCCCCGCCCGGTGGAGCGCCCCTCAGGACTGCTCGGTGTAGGCGTCCTCGAACTCGGCCCGCAGCTTCTTCTTGTTGATCTTGCCCACCGAGGTCCGTGCGATCTCGTCCACGAAGCGGATCTCATCCGGCAGCTGCCAGGAGGCGAAGCTCGAGGACAGGTGCTCGCGCACCGACTCGTCCGTGACCGCCGAGCCCTCCGAGCGCACCACGAGCGCCAGCGGCCGCTCCTCCCACTTGGGATGCGGCACCCCGATCACGGTCGCCTCGACCACTCCGTCCAGGGCGACCACCGCGTTCTCCATGTCGATCGAGGAGATCCACTCGCCCCCGGACTTGATGACGTCCTTGAGCCTGTCGGTGATCTTCAGATAGCCGTGCTCGGTCAGGTACCCCATGTCGCCGCTGCGCCAGAAGCCGTCCTCGTCGAAGCCGTTCTCCGTGGCCTCCGGGTTGTCCGCGTAGGAGCGGGTGATCCAGGGGCCGCGGTAGCGGAACTCGCCCACGGTCTCGCCGTCCCAGGGCAGCTGCTCCCCCGCCGGATCCACGAGACGGACCTCCACGCCTGCAGGCACCAGCCCCTGGTACTTGCGCATCTGCCAGGCCTCCTCCTCGGAGACCTTGGCGGCCACGGCCGGCTTCATGCGGTTGATCGTCACGAGCGGAGAGGTCTCGGAGGCGCCGTACAGGTGCATGACCTGCGCGCCCGTGAGCTCGTGGAAGGACCGGACCATGGACACCGGGGGCTCGCTGCCGCCGCTGATGAAGCGCAGTCGATCCAAGCGCGGCGGGTCCTCGCGGCGCTTCAGGGCGCGCAGCATGGGCATGAGGATGGCCGGGGCCGCCGGGGAGAACGTGACGCCGCACTCGACGATCGAGTCGATCAGCCCGTCGACGTCATTGAGATCGAAGCGCCCGGGCAGCACCACTCGCGCCCCGACCATGGTCGCCGCGTACGGCAGGCCCCAGCACTGGACGTGGAACATGGGCGTGAGCATCATGACGCCGTCGTCCAGGGTGATCCCGGCGTTGCAGGCCATGGACGCGGCGTGCAGCCAGACAGAGCGGTGCGAGTAGTAGACGCCCTTGGGCCGGCCCGTGGTCCCGGTCGTGTAGCAGGCGCCCGAGGCGCTGCGCTCGGACATGTCCGGGATGTCCGCGAGCGGCTCGGATCCCGCCACGAGCTGCTCGTACGTGTCGCCGTCGGCGATCTCCTCCCACCCCTCCTCCAGCTCGTCGTAGGAGGCGACGATCCAGCGGATGGCCTCGGAGACATGGCGGCGCAGCGTGCGGGCCAGATCCAGCAGGGAGTGATCGATCACGATCACGGACACGCCGCTGTGCTCGATCACGTAGGCCAGATCCGCCGGGGCCAGGCGCAGGTTGAGCTGGACCATGGTGGCCCCGGTCAGCGGCACGGAGTAGTAGGACTCGAAGTGGTGCAGCCCGTTCCACAGCAGCAGGCCCACCTTGGAGCCGGGACCCATGCCCATCCCGCTCAGCGCCGAGCCCATGCGCAGGACGCGGTCCCAGGTGGCGGCGTAGTCGGTGCGCTGCCAGGCGCCGTCGTCCGTGCGGTACAGGATCTCCTGGTCGCCGAAGCTGCGCGCGGCATCGCGCAGCAGGCGCGTGGTGGTCAGCTGCTCGTCGTCGCCCATGGTCGACGGCGTTCCCATGATGTGCCCGCCCTGCGATGGCATGGTCTCCCACTTCCTCTGTGATCCAGATCATGTCCTGATGCTCCGCTCAGTAGATCACAGCTCGCCGACGGCACAGGCACGGCCTGGACCCCGCCCCGACGACCCATGGCATAGTGGCGCGCATCACTGCGCGGCGTCGTCGTGCACCATCCGGCGGGAGGACACTCACATGGCCCAGAGCATCAGCGTCAGCCTTCAGGACCGCGTCCTCACCGTGACGCTCGATCGGGCGGACAAGCGCAATGCGCTGACCCACGAGATGTACACCGGGCTGACTGAGGCTCTCGAGCGCGCCGATGCGGATCCCGACGTGCGCGTGGTCGTCCTGCGCGCCGAGGGCGGGCTGTTCACCGCCGGCAACGACCTGGCGGACTTCGCGGATCTCGCCGGCGACGACCGCCCGGCCGAGCAGTGGCCTGTCACCCAGTTCCTGCGAGCGCTGATCTCCTGCGGCGCCCCCGTGATCGCCGCGGTCCAAGGCCGTGCCGTGGGCGTGGGGACCACGATGCTGCTGCACTGCGATCTGGTGGTGCTGGCCGACGACGCCTCGCTGACCGTCCCGTTCGTCGATCTGGCGCTGGTGCCGGAGGCGTGCTCGACCCTGCTGCTGCCGCAGCGCATCGGCCACGCCCGAGCCTTCGCGATGTTCGCCCTGGGGCAGCCGATGGACGCCCAGGAGGCCCTGTCCACGGGGATCGCCACCTCCGTGGTCGGCACCGATCAGCTCGACGACGAGGCCCGCCGCCTGGCCGCAGAGCTGCTCGCGCGCCCCGCCACGTCGCTGGCCGAGACCAAGGCCCTGATGCGCGATGTCCCCGCGCTGCTGGAGCACATGCAGCGCGAGATCGAGGTCTTCGCCGACCGCCTGCGCAGCCCCGAGTCAGCGGAAGCGCTGGCTGCCTTCCGGGAGAAGCGACGGCCGGACTTCGCGCAGTTCGAGTGAGGCCGACACGCTCAGGATCACGGGGGCGTGCGTCAGCTGTTGAGTCCGGGGCGGTACCCCAATGCGACGTGCACGAACAACTCTGAGCGATGGATCTGCCGAGGTCGAATGCGATCAGGATCGCCAGAGGTCCAGCGATTCCCACGCCTGAGGGGCGCCGAGCGATTCGACGCTCAGACAGTCAGAAGCCGGAAAGCTCTGCAGCAGGTCAGCCAGCCTTTCTGCCCAGTCGGAGTAGGGATCGATGACAGAGAGCAGATAGGCGATGACCGCCAAGACGCTGTACGTCCCGAAGACACGATTGGCATCCTCCGATTCGCGGAGGTGGTCCAGCACGGGAATCTGCCCGATCCCAGGGCGGCCCGGAGCGTTCTGCAGCTTGCGGTTGAACAGCCGGGCGTGGTGAGCCGACACGTTCCGCACGTAGTTGAGGCTGCCCAGCCAGCTCGTCATCAGCTTCTTCGTCGGCACTCCGAAAGCATGCGCGATCTCTTCCGCATCGGCCTGATTGAGACCCCGGTACAAGGTCGACAGGTGGCCGAGCTCCATGATCTCTGTCAGGGCCCAGATCGGCATGCGACCGTCGTAGGCATCGTGGAAGTGCTGAACGAATTGCTCATCAGACTTCTGCTGGCGCTCCCTGACCCGCGTGACCCATTGCTCATGCTTGCTCGTCGAGCGACTCCCGTCTTCTGCCAGCTCACTGGTGAATGACGATGTGAAGTTGGTCGGATCCTCATGAGTGAAAGGAGACCTCCGTCCGAGGACATATCCCGTACGCATACGAAAGGCGACCTCCACCCGTTCCAGCCCATCGAGGGCGAGCATCCTCAGGTGACGGTCGAAGACGATGATCTCTTCGGCGTGGGTCAGGTGCGTACCGGGTCGATAGTCGCTGAGGACTCGGATCCGACGCCTGCCGGTCTCGTCGTCGAACGGCTCCGAGACTCGGAACGGGTACAGATACCCAGTGAGTCTGTAGTAGCCGATGGACGAGAGGACCTGAGCCGCACGGGCGTCGTCGTCGATCACCAGACCATGCGACCTGAGGCGACTGATCTGGTCCTCGACCGACAGCCATGGCTTGTCATAAGCGACCATGGGCCCTCTCCCAGGAAGAAAATCAGCCCGCGCCTTTCGGCAACGGGCTGATCATGATGGTGGCAGTTTAGCACCGTCCTGCGAAGCAGTCGTGCTCTGGCGTCACGCTTTGCTGTCCTGCTGGCGTTCGTCCGGCTCCACACCTGCGTGTTCCCCCATTCACCGACTGAACTCGGCCCTGGCCTCCCCGCTGGCTTCGACGGGAACGCCTGCCGGGATGAACCACGCGACCACCGGCGGGCGAGCCACCGCGGTCAGATGCACCCGGGCGGTGCGACCGTCGGCGGAGCCCGTTCCCGATCCGACCGCGAGGCTGTCCAGGTCATGCTCGGCATCGACCGTCACCAGGTAGGACGTCGCTGCACCGGAGACGGAGGCGTCATCGAGCACCGCGGTGGGGGCCGATCCCGCTCCCTCGGTGCCCTGCAGCTCGGTGAAGGTGTCGGCGGCCGCGAGCGCGGCGTGGTCGGCGTGCGCCTGCAGCTTCCGCTCGGCCAGCTGCACGGAGGTCACCGCCATCACCACGATCACCGCCATCAGCAGGATGAGCATCATCCCGATCACCAGGATCGAGATCTGTCCGTCGTCCTCCTCCCCTGGGTGACCCGGCTGCATCTCCTCTGGCCTCATGAGTACCGCCCGACCACGACTGTCGAGGAGTGCTCCATCTGGACGATCTCGGCCGTGCCCACGAACGGAATCCGGGGCAGTCGCACGGTGGCCACGGCAGTGACCGTGGCCGTGGCACCGGCCTCCTCGCACGTCCCGTCGGAGCAGGTCACCGAGACCTCGATCTCGCCGTCGTCGAAGCCCTGATCCGCAGCCGGAAGCGCCGCGGCGGACTGGACCTGCCCCGTCGAGACTTCACCGGCAGGCTGGGAGGCCAGCACCTGCGCGCCCTGCTGGGCAGCCGCCACGGCGGCGAAGGCCGCGGCCTGCGCCTGGGCCAGGACGCCCACGAAGATCAGGATCGGAACCAGCAGGACCACACCCACGAGCAGGAACTCGACGACGGCCGAGCCCTCGTCGTCCTCGTGCCCGGAGCGTGCAGCCTCAGGACCAGTCGACGGCATGGCCGCTCACCTCGATCGCCCCGGGTGGCCCGAAGGGACCGACGATCGGCAGCGGCGCGACCACTCGGACCTCGAGCGTGGGAGTTCCCTGCACCTCGGCGGGCACCGCGGTGACATCGCCGGCGAATCGCGCGCCCACTGAGCCGGTGATCAGCTCGCGCGTGCGCTCCTGCGCATCGGCGGGACCGCGGTCCGCCAGCGTCCCGTAGCGCGCCCCGTGGGAGGCCGCATCGATCAGCACGTTGCGCACGTGCAGGGCGAAGACGAGCTGCAGCGTGAGAGCGAAGAGGATCGCGCTGAGCCCGGCGACCATGGCCCACTCGGCGACCACGGAGCCGTCGTCCCCCTCCCTCTGCGGGCCGCGAGTCGCAGGCTCAGCCACCGGTCACCCGGGAGATGGCGTCATTGAACAGGCCCTCCAGGGCAGGCTGTGCGATCAGCAGGAGTCCGGCCACCAGCACCGCCGACATGAGAGTCAGCATGACCCAGCCGGGGACGTCCCCGCGGTCGGGATCATCGAGCGGCCGGAGAGCCGCCGGCTCAACTGGTCTGTGCGCATGGACAGCCGCAGCGGGGACATCGGTGACGGCGTCGGGAAGGGAGTAGTGCTCGCGGTTCATGGTGCTGCCTTTCGGGAGAGGGTGACGCGGATGGGAAGTCATCACAGATCGAGCTGCAGGACGGCGATGCCGGGGAACACCGCGAAGAGCACGGACAGCGGGAGCACCATGAACACGAGGGGCACCATCATGGCGATCTCCTTGCGCCCGGCCATCTCCATGAGCTCGCGCTTGTCCTGGTCGCGGACGTCCTGGGCCTGTGAGCGCAGGACCTCGGCGAGCGGCGTGCCGCGCTCCATGGCCACGGCGATGCCCGCGACGAAGCGGGAGATGTGCGTGACCTCGACCCGGTCGGCGAACTCCTGCAGCGACTCGGTCAGCGGGATACCGGAGCGGGTGCGATCGAGCACGGAGCGGAACTGCTCTGCCAGCACTCCATCGGCGATCCGGCTCACGCGCTCGAGGGCGCCCAGGGTGGACTCGCCTGCGCCGACGGACAGGGCCAGAAGCTCGGCGATCGCGGGGAACTCGGCGAGCATGCGGGTCTCGCGGCCGGAGATCCGGTTCCCGAGCCACCAGCTGCGGGCCCAGGCCCCGCTGAGCGCACCGCCGATGAGCAGCAGCAGGACCGCAGGCCCCGGCGCACCGAGTCGCAGGACAGCCGCCGCGCCCCAGACGCCGCCGATGACCGCACCGGCCAAGGCGCAGAGGACCTGCTCCGTCCGGTAGTCGGCGAGGCTGCGGCCCGCCCCCTCGCGCTCCAGCCTGCGCAGGAGCTGACGCTGGGCATCCCCGCCGAGGCGCCGCCCCAGCCCCAGTCCTACCGGAGAGGCCAGTGCCATGCCGATGGCCAGCAGTCCGCGCTGGTCGCGGGTGCGCACGTGCTCGGCATGGCGCACCGCTGGATCCGTGGCGCGCATCTGCATCACCACTCGACGCGTGAAGCGACGACGGGAGCTGGACGGCGCGGGCACGAGCATCAGCCACAGCCCGAGCCCCAGCACGGTGCCGATGATCAGCGGGATGGCGAAAGGCAGGCTCATTGGAGCACCCGCTCCGGTTCGGGCAGAGCACCGAGGCGCAGCATGAGGCGATAGGCGATCGCGGAGATCGCCAGACCGCCGAGCAGCACGACCGCGCCAGCCGGGCTGTCATAGGCGCTCACGGCCGCCGGCTGGCTGGCCATGAGCAGCAGGATGAGCCAGGGCGCGGCCACGGACAGCCGCGCCGCATTGACCGTCCACGACTGCCGGGCCTCCAGCTCGCTGCGGGTCCGCGAGTTCTCGCGCAGGAACTCGGAGAGCGTGCCGAGCAGCCGACCCAGGTCCGTGCCGCCCACCTCCCGGGTGACGCGCAGGGATTCGATGATGTTGTCGGCCACCGGATCGGCGAGCTCCTCCTTGAGGGCGTCCAGCGCCGGGAGGAACTGCCCAGTGGCCCGGTAGTCGCCGGCGAAGCGCTCGAAGGCCGGCTGCACGATCTCCGGGCCCCGGTGCTGCAGCTGGGCCAGGGCCTCGGGCAGCGAGAGCCCCGCGCGGATCGCCGAGTGCAGCATGTCCACCACGTCCGGCCACACGGTGCGCAGCTGGTGCGAGCGACGGCGCATGCGCCGCCCCAGCAGGGACCACGGGACGAACAGCGACACGATGCCCGCGCACAGGCCGAACACCGCACCCCCGGACACGGCCCACACGATCACCGCGGCCAGGGCCGCCACGACGACGGACAGCAGCACGAACGAGCCGGGGCGCACCGCATGCATCCCGGCACGATCCAGGCGCCGGCGCAGAAGTCCCTCACGACGCCGTCGCTGCGCACGCGGCGTGACCTGGGTCCAGAACGACCACCAGATCAGGCACAGTCCGGCCCCGAGCAGCAGCCCGAGCAGGACACCGGTGATCATCGTCCCGACCCGTCGTCACGGCTGCGGCCCAGGCACTCGCGCACCTGCTCGGTGGAGATGCCCGCAAGAGCGAACTTCCCCGGGGCCGGAACCTCGGCACCGGCTGCGACCAGATCGCCGCCGACCCGATGGAACAGAGTCGACGTCTCGATGATCCCGTTCTCGACCCGGGTGCCGACGGCCAGGATCTCCTCCACCTCTCGGTGCCCGTCGGGGCGACGACGGCAGTGGACCACCAGATCGAAGCACGCGGCCACGGTGGGCACCACGAACGCCGAGGAGATGTTCTCGCCCGCGAGCAGCGGCAGGGTGCAGATCTTGGTGACGGCGTCCCGGGCCGAGTTCGCATGCAGGCTGGCCATCCCCGGGAGGCCGGCGTTCAGCGCGATGAGCATGTCCAGGGACTCGGCCTCGCGGACCTCCCCCACGATCAGCCGATCAGGTCGCATCCGAAGTGCCTCCTTCACGAGCCGGCGCATGGGGATCTCGCCGGTGCCCTCGAGGTTCGCCTGCCGGCACTGCATCCCGACCACGTCGCGCAGCGGGATCTGCAGCTCGAAGATCTCCTCGACCGTGACCACGCGCTGCCGCGGGTCGATCTGCGCGCACAGGCAGTTGAGCATGGTGGTCTTGCCCGCCTGCGTGGCTCCGGAGACCAGGATGTTCAGCCCCGCCCGCGTGGCCTCCGAGAGGAACGTCCCCGCCTCCGGGCTCATGGAGCCCAGTCGGACCATGTCCGCGATCCGTCGTGCCGCCACCACGAACTTGCGGATGTTCACCGACCAGTGCTCACGGGTGACATCCGGAATGACCACGTGCAGGCGCGAGCCGTCGGGAAGGGAGGCGTCCACGAACGGCGAGCTGAGATCCAGGCGTCGGCCGGAGCGTCGCAGCATCCGCTCCACCAGTTGCCGGACCTCCTCCGGCTCCACGTGCAGCCCCGTCAGCTCGGACTCTCCGCTGCGGGCCACGAACACCTCATCGGGGCCGTTGATCCACACTTCCTCGATCGAGTCGTCGTCGAGCAGCGGCTGCAGCACCCCGAAGCCGGCGACAGCGTCCAGGATCCGATGGCGGACCTCCTCCAGGTCCTCGAACGACGCGGAGCCCGTGCGCGCCGAGATCTGATCGTGCTCATTCAGGACGGCGTCGACGATCGAGGCCACCTCGGTGGGCGCATCGAACGGATCCAGACCCCGACGACGCACCTGCTCGCGGACCTCGGCGATCACCCGTGAGCTGAGCTGCGACTCCTCGACCTGTCCGGCTCGACGACGCCCACGCACCGCAGACACGCCCCGTGGGCGCGTCTGCCCCTGCAGCACTGCAGCCATCACGGACCCCCATCCGCTCGACAACCCCGATTGCCGAGGAATCTAGAGCTCAGGGGGCAGGCGGTACATGGACCTTGGTCCAGGGTGTGGATAACACTTCTCCGACCTGGGGGAACACACCCGTGCAAGCCGGGAAGTGACCGCAAAGTAGCGACGCAGAATGATCATTCGTGCAGTTTTGACCCGCTTAACGCATCCGCTGATCCTCTCAGGGGGCCCTCCCTTCGACGTCGCTGCCGACCCTTTTGCTTCCTCGCAGGCTGCGACCTTCCCCGCGACCGGTCGAAGATTCACTGCAAGGGCGTTGGAGCGGTGGAGAGACGCTCGGTCATAGTGACGGACGGGAAGAATCGGCCTCTCGCGATGGGACAGGGCGGGATGTCGATCGTGTGTCGTCATCTCGGGGAACACTGAGTGGCACGTCAGGTGAGGAGGGACTGCCGCATGGATAGGTCAGGTCATCTTGACCTGACCTGATCGTGCGGCAGTCCCTATCGACGGCTCTTCGAGCGCTGACGTTGCGTGCCATCCTCCCGTCCCGCGGCACCGCTAGCCAGCATGTTCAGGCAGAATCTAGCTGTGTCTCACTCAAGCTCATCCCCCCCGGGGCATGGTCGGAAGACTCCGCACGGAGTCGGGATCGGCCATGCTGCTCATCATTGTCACGGCCTTCGCTCTCCTCTGGGCGAACTCGCCGCTGTCCTCTTCCTACTTCGAGTTGTGGCACCAGAGCGTAGGGATCGACGTCGGCCCGTTCGGGTTGCACCTGGATCTGCACCACTGGATCAACGACGGGCTCATGGTCGTGTTCTTCTTCGTCGTGGGTCTCGAGGTGCGCCAGGAGTTTGCGTATGGGGCCCTGCGGGACAGCAGTCGCGCACGCCTGGCAGCGATCGCCGGTGTCGCGGGCGTGGCGTTGCCCGCGCTGGTGTATGTCCTGGTCGTCGGAGCGTCCGGTGGTGAGGGGCTTCGCGGGTGGGGGGCGGTCGTCGGAACGGACACGGCGTTCATGCTCGGTGCTCTCGCGATCGTCGGCCCCCGGCTTTCCGGGCAGCTTCGCGTCTTCCTTCTGACTCTCACGGTGGTCGACGACTTCCTTGCGGTGTCGATCATCGGGGTGTTCTACAGCGAGGAGATCCGGCCCGTCCCGCTGCTGGTCGCTCTCGGCTGCCTCGTCGCCCTGTGGCTGCTGGGCCGTTCCCGGCAGTGGAGTGCTGCTCCGTATGTGGGGATCGTCATCGTGCTGTGGCTGGCGACTCTGTCCTCCGGCATCCACGCCTCGCTGACGGGCATGATCGCCGGCCTTCTGATCCCCGCCTACCCGACGCAACGGCACGAGGTGGTCGCCGCCCGGCAGCTGTTCCGCGACTTCTGGCAATCCCCGAGCGCTTCCTCGGCGCGTGCCGTCGGACGGGGGCTGTCCAAGGGCGTGTCGGTCAACGAGCGGTTGCACGAGTACCTCCGTCTCCCCACGGCGTTGCTGGTCGTGCCGATCTTCGCTCTGGCCAATGCCGGGGTCGACCTGGGCGGCGGGGTGGTGGCCGACTCGCTGGGCTCGCCTGTGACGTGGGGCGTCATCGCGGGGCTCGTGCTCGGCAAGCTCCTCGGAATCGGGATCGCGACGCTCCTCGCCGTTCGGATGGGCGCAGGCCGACTGCCGGAGGGAGTCGGAATGGGCAGCGTGTTCGGCGGGGCAGCACTTTCGGGCATCGGTTTCACCGTGTCGCTGCTGGTCATCAGCCTCGCTTTCGACTCCTCCTCTGATCTGGGGCGCCAGGCGACGCTGGGCGTGCTCGTGGCGATGGTGCTCGCTACTGTTCTGGGCTGGTCGATCTTCAAGGTCGCGGCCCGTCGGTGGGGAGAGGAGACGGCGGATCTCCCGATGACGCTCGACTCCCCGGTGGACCCCGAGGTGGATCACATCCGCGGACCGGAGGACGCCCGGCTCACCCTCGTGGAGTTCGTGGACTTCGAGTGCCCGTACTGCGCGCACGCCACTGGCTCCTGGGAAGACCTGCACGGGCGCTTCGGTGACGATCTGCGCTACGTCGTGCGGCATCTGCCTCACCATCCGCACGGCCCCCTCGCCGCACGGGCCGCCGAGGCGGCCGCGAAGCAGGAGATGTTCTGGCCGTGGCTCGACTTCGTCTTCACTCGGCAGAACGCGCTGGAGAGGGAGGATCTCATCGGCTACGCGGCTGAGCTGGGCCTCGATGTCGAGGCGTTCATCGAGGATCTCGACAGCGACGAGGTTGCTGCGAGGGTGCAGCGGGACATCGCGAGCGCGGAGGCGAGCGGCGCCAAGATGACCCCGACGTTCTTCATCGATGGTTGTCGGATGGTGGGCAGCTATGACGCGCGCTCACTGACCGAGATGCTGGAATCCAGCCGTCGCGGGAGCCGCACCCAGGCGGCGAAGGCCTGAGGCCGATCCGCGAACCCGGAACACGGTGGGACGCGGGCGACCCTGCCGGCGAGGAACCCGTTCCACGCAGCTCCGGTCTCGCTGGTCGCAACCCGCATGCCGAGCACTTCGCGGTGCCCGTCCCCGTTCATGCCTATCGCGAGGGGGACGACGGCGAGATCACGCCCCCGCCCTCCCGGACTTTCGGCGCCAGCGCGTCGGCGCGTGGGCAGAGTCCTCCGGTGGGTGCAGACCCCGGCGAGATAGCAGTCCGCGACGACCGGGATCAGGGCTGCTCCGGCGCGCTTACACCGCTCGACCAGCCACGGGGGAGGCAGGGGCCCGGGCGGAGATGGGGGACGGCCACGCCGATCGTGCCGATGAGAGCGTGGAGGTCGCTGAGGTAGCAGCCGTCGCGCTCCACCGCTTTCGGAGTCTCCTCTCATCGAGACCCCGAGAACCCGCTGGGCTCCTTCTGGAAAGCCCGGCGCACCGCCTCGCGGCGGTACACGCGCCCTGCACGTCACACAGAGGGCGTGCTCGTCAAAGCATCGGTCCCCGTGATGGCGGTGTCGATGGGGACGGCTTGCCTGTCACCGCGAGGCGATCGCCCCTGCCACCACGAGATCGATGAGCCGACGCAGAGCCGCATCGACGTTCTCGCTCTCATTGCGCCCCTGCCGGGAGCGGTTGAGCTCGGCCAGCACCCCGGTGACGATGAGCCGGGCGGCGGTTGCCTCGACCGCTCCGGGGGCCCCGCCGGCAGCTCCGGCCGCGCCGTCCTGCGTCACTCCGACCGCACCTGACGCGTGGGCCCGACTGTCCTGCAAGCGCGAGGCGATCTGCTCCTCGAGGCTCTCGACATGGTCGAGGACCCGCCGGCGGTGCGGCATCTCTGCACCGAAGAGGATCTCGCGGGCGACCCATGTCGCGGGCTCGGGCCAGCGGCACATCGCGGCGACGAGCGGCGAGATGAGCGCCGCGATCTGGTCCGCGATCTCCCCTGCCGGCGGTGGTGTATCGGACCCGCCGGGCGCGGCGAACGCAGAGAGCGGAGGACTGGCCGTCGCGCGCTCGTGGGCTCCCCAGAGCGCATCGACGACCATCATGAGCAGCTCCGTCTTCGTCGCGGCGTACTGGAAGACGGTCCCCTCGGCCACATCCGCCGCGCGCGCGACCTCGCTCATCGAGGTCCGCTGGAATCCGCCCTCCTCGAACAGCGCGCGCGCCGCGGCGAGGATGCGGGCGTGCTTCTCCGCCTTCGCCCGCTCGCGCCTGCCCAGCGTCGCCGACAGCCCCAGCCCCGTGCCATTCCGAGTTTCCATACAACCATTGTAGTCGACTCAATCTTGAGTACGCTCAAAATGCAGGCCGGGTGATCGGCATCCGGCACGCGTCGGGAAGGATGGACCATGCAGCACACAGCAGGTAACTACGAGGCGTTCGCGCGTCCCCGCCCCGCACAGCACGCCCAGGAGACGAAGGCCTACATCGTCGGCAGCGGGCTGGCCGGGCTCGCGGCTGCCGTCTTCCTGATCCGCGACGCCGGGGTCCCCGGTGCCAACGTCACGATCCTCGAGAAGGGCGACGTCGCCGGCGGTGCGCTCGACGGCCTTGACGTGCCGGACAAGGGCTTCGTCATCCGCGGCGGCCGGGAGCTGGAGGACCACATGGAGTGCCTGTGGGACATGATGCGCTCCATCCCCTCCCTCGAGCTCGAGGACGCCTCCGTGCTCGACGAGTTCTACTGGCTCAACAAGGACGACCCCAACTACTCGCTGCGCCGGGCCACCGTGCGTCAGGGCGAGGACGCGGGCCACGAGGGCCGCTTCAGCCTGCCGAAGCGGGCGCAGAAGGACCTGCTCAGGGTCTTTCTCGCCGAGCGCGCGGAGATGGAGGGCAAGCGCATCGACGAGGTGATGGGCCGTGAGTTCCTCGACTCGCCGTTCTGGATGTACTGGCGGACGATGTTCGCCTTCGAGGAGTGGCACTCCGCGCTCGAGTTCAAGCTCTATCTCCACAGGTTCGTCCACCACATCGGCGGACTGCCCGATTTCACGGCGCTGAAATTCACGAAGTACAACCAGTACGAGTCCTTCGTCCTGCCGCTCATGCACTACCTCACCGAACACGGCGTCGTCTTCCAGTCCGGCACCGAGGTCCTCGATGTGGACTTCGCCCACCGCAACGGCGAGATCCGCGCCACCGCGATCCACTGCCGCCGCGACGGCGCCGAGGAGACCATCGAGCTCGGTGAGCACGACCTCGCGCTGATGACGATCGGATCGCTCGTGGACAACTCCGCTGACGGTGACCACCACACCCCCGCTGTGCTCCATGAGGGCCCGGCCCCGGCCTGGGACCTGTGGAAGCGCATCGCGAAGAAGGACCCGTCGTTCGGGCGCCCGGAGGTCTTCTGCTCCTCGATCGAGGAGACGAAGTGGGAATCGGCCACGGTCACGACGCTCGATCAGCGCATCCCGGCCTACATCGAGCGCATCGCCCAGCGCGATCCGTTCAGCGGCCGCGTGGTCACCGGCGGCATCGTCACCGCCGAGGACTCCTCCTGGCTGCTGAGCTGGACGGTCAATCGCCAGCCGCACTTCAAGAAGCAGCCGAAGGATCAGATCGTCGTCTGGGTCTACGGCCTGTTCGTCGACGTCGAGGGCGACTACGTGAAGAAGCCCCTGTCGCAGTGCACCGGTGAGGAGATCACCCAGGAGTGGCTCTACCACCTGGGTGTGCCCGTGGAGGGGATCCCTGAGCTCGCGGCGACCGGCGCCCGGTGCGTGCCGGTGATGATGCCCTACGTGACGAGCTTCTTCATGCCCCGCCGCGCTGGGGATCGCCCTCGGGTCGTCCCGGAGGGTGCCGAGAACTTCGCGTTCCTCGGGCAGTTCGCGGAGACCGGCCGCGACACGATCTTCACCACCGAGTACTCGGTGCGCACCGGCATGGAGGCCGTCTACGAGCTCCTCGACGTGGAGCGCGGCGTGCCGGAGACCTGGGGCTCCACGTACGACGTGCGCGACCTCCTCGAGGCCTCGGCGCGCATGCGCGACGGCAAGAAGGTGGAGATCCCCGGCCCAGCCGCGCTGCGCAGCTACCTGCGTGACCGGCTCGAGCACGGAGAGATCGGTCAGCTCCTCGAGGAGCACGGCCTGATCTGAGCCTCGTGCCCGCCCACCCGGAGTGCGCCTCGGCCCGCCCCGAGGCGCGCCCAGGGGTTGGTCGGCAGAATGTCGGTGCCGCGTGCTCAAGGCCTGAGAAGGGGGACCGCCGCAAGGATAGGTGACTCTTCTGGCGTGGCCGATGGGCGGCCCAGAAGGATGCGCACCATGTCCGCTGGTGGTCACCATCGCTCGACAGCCCGGACCCACGCCCATGCTGCGGGTACGCCGCCGCTCGCAGTGCTGGCCGACCGGTGATGGTGGGATCTTCCGCGCCGGGTGCCAGGTCGGGGCACCGCAGTCACCGTCCGGACCGAGGCCCGCTATCGAGTCCGGGAGCTCGGATGGTGCGCATCATGGGAGTGAGTGATGCTTGCGAGCTCGGCGCGCGTGCGGGCGCCGTATTTCCGCAGCAAGTTGGCCACGTGGTACTTCACGGTGTTCGCCGTGATCCCGAGCTGGTCGCCGATGCGCTGGTTCGAGATCCCGGTCGCGACCAGGCGCAGCACCTGCTTCTCGCGATCGGTGAGCTCCTCGGCGCCCTCCACGGTGAGCGCTGCGCTGGGTGGGTCCAGCGGGATCTCGATCCGCAGCGTCGTCCCCCAGCCCGGGGTCGTCTCCACGTCCATGGTTCCGTCGAGCGCCGCCACCCGCTCCACGATCGGACGCAGTGTGTCGTTGTCCGCCGTCACCGCGGTTCCCCCGTCGTCACGGACCTCCATCAGCAGGTTGCGGCCATCGCAGTCCCAGCCGATCCGGGCGCGTGCAGCGTCCGCGCGGTCCATGAGCGAGAGCACTGCTGTGCGGGAGATGGCGCGGGCTTCCCGAGCGACCGGGCCCGGCAGCGCCCGTCCTCGCGCAGGAGGCTCGGCGAACTGGACCTGCAGTGGCCCGGAGCGGATCAGAGGACGCAGTTCGGTGCGCAGGCGCGAGAATGCCTCGGCCACCGGCTCGAGCACGCTCTCCTGCTGCGCATGGACCGAACGAGCACGGATGAGTGCGGAGGAGGCGATCTCCGTGGCCTCCCTGCGCGCGGCAGCATCCGCGAGTCGGCCGGAGCGGAGCACGGCGAGGATCGATTCGAGGGTGATCGCATGCTGATCGGCCTGCTCGGTCAGGGCACGGTCCCGCGACAGGGAGCGGGCACGTTCCAGCGGGGTCGGGAGGTCGCTCACCCCGCTACTCTAGCCCGACCTGGGAGACCTACCCGATTGAACGGGGCGCCCCGCTCATCGGGCAGCAGTGAACCGCCGCGGACCGGCCCAAGATGGTCGACATGGAAGAACGAGGCATTCAGGATTCGCTGACGCGGATCGTCAACGAGATCGAGGGGGCAGCTGCCCTTCCCGACGCGCCCGCGCTCGCGGCCGCCGTCGAGCTGACAGCGGACGCCCGGCGGGTCTTCGTCCACGGCGCTGGACGCTCCGGGCTCGCGCTGCGGATGACGGCCATGCGCCTCATGCACCTCGGACTGGAGGTCCACGTCGTCGGTGAGACGACGACCCCGGCGATCGGAGAGGGCGATCTGCTCCTGACCGCCAGCGGTTCCGGCACGACCTCGGGGGTGGTGAGCGCGGCTGAGACGGCGCGATCCGTCGGTGCCCGCGTCATCGGGATCACGACCGACCCCGAGTCACCGCTTGCTCAGCTGTCCCACGCCGTCCTGGTCATCCGTGCGGCGACGAAGACAGACCGGTCCGAGCAGCAGTCGGCCCAGTACGCCGGCAGCCTCTTCGAGCAGCTCCTCGTCCTCGTCGGCGACGCTCTCTTCGACGTCCTGTGGCAGAAGAGCGGACAGAGTGCGGATGCGCTCTGGCCCCGTCATGCCAACCTCGAATGACCTTTCTTCCCCGTTCCATCATCGACACCACCACGAGAAAGAGACACCCTGACATGCGACTGCAGTTCGCCATGGACACCCTGACCACCGAATCCGCCCTCGACCTCGCCGCGAAGGCCGCCCCCTACGTCGACATCCTCGAGCTCGGCACCCCTCTGATCAAGAGCGAGGGCCTCGCGGCGATCACGGCGGTCAAGGCCGCCCACCCCGACAAGACCGTCTTCGCCGATCTCAAGACCATGGATGCCGGCGAGCTGGAAGCTGACATCGCCTTCTCCGCCGGAGCCGATCTGGTCACCGTGCTCGGCGTCGCCGGTGACAGCACGATCGCCGGCGCGGTCGCCGCGGCGACCAAGCACGGCAAGGGCGTCGTCGTCGATCTGATCGGCGTGTCCGACAAGGCCGCACGGGCCCGAGAGGTCGTCGCCCTCGGCGCCGTCTTCGTGGAGATGCACGCCGGCCTCGACGAGCAGGCGGAGGACGGCTACAGCCTCGACGCCCTGCTCTCCGCCGGCAAGGCCGCCGAGGTCCCGTTCTCCGTCGCCGGCGGCGTCAGTGCGGACTCTGTCGAGGCCGTCCAGCAGGCGGGAGCAGACGTGGCCGTCGCGGGCAGCGCCATCTACAGCGCATCGGACGTCGCCGCCGCGGCCGCCGCCATCCGCTCCGCCATCCGGTGACCACCGCCCACCGCATCCCGTGGTGAGGGGGCAGGTGACGGCACGCCCGGACCCTGTCCCCTCCCACCGGATGCGGTGGACTGATGCCGCAGACGATCCCCGCGTGGCGCAGAGCGCCACGCGACCCTCCTCCCCGCAGGACGTGCCCGGCATCGGCGCCGGTCGGAGGTCCGCTCGATCCCGGCGATGGCTGCTGTCATGACGCGCATACGCCGGACTCCCCGCAACGGCTCGATCGACAGCAGCGGACTCCGGCTCATCGACCGCCGTCCGGGCCTCGGAGCACACGATCTCGCCGAGCTCCCGGCGCGGGCGGCGACGGTGCTCTCGCAGAAGCGCTCGATCCGCGTCATGATGATCGTGACGTTCTGGACGGCGCGGTGGCACGTCCCGACGGCCCCGCCATGGGCGATGTCGCTGCAGCCGCGTCAAACCTTCTCAGTGCCGGTCCCCTCGGTGGACCGGCACTCGTCCGCGTGACACCCCCCCCCGCTGGAGCTCCCCGCCAGGACCGGCGCCGGGTGACACCGGTCCCTCCGCGGCGTGCGCGCGCCGGCGGCCCTGGCACCAGTGATCGTCCCCCCTCGCCCCGCGAGGCGATCCGGAGCGGGAGGTGAGGGGCGTCAGGAGCGTCGCAGCGACCTGCCCCGTCTCCCCCGATCACGCCCCTGCGCACTCGTCACCACCGCTGAGCTCCGGCATGCCGGCCCCACCGGCGCCAGGCCCGCCCCGGGCATCGTCCAGGACCGGATCGTCGAAGGATCCGTGCAAAGAACCGGCCCGCGACCGCCGCTGGAGCGACGATCGCGGGCCGGGTGTATGACATCCCTGAATCAGGCGGGGATCATGCCATGCGGGTCGATGATGAACTTCTCCGAGGCACCGGCGTCGAACGTCGCGTAGGCGTCGGGGGCCTCGTCGAGGCTGATGACCTTGGTGTTGAGCATGTCGCTGAGGTAGGGCATGCGGTCCCACAGGATCGACATCATCAGCTCACGGTTGTAGTGCATGATCGGGGCCTGGCCGCCGGAGATCCGAGGCGACTTGATCCACGCCTTGCCGAAGTCGAGCGAGAAGGTGCCCTCCTGCTCGGCCTTGGAGGAGGCCAACGGGTCGGGACCGTAGACGCCGACGATGCCGGTGGCACCGCCTGCGCGGGTGGCGTCCATGACCTGGTTGATGGCGTGGGCCGGGTTCATGTCCTCGGCCTCGCGGCCGATCCCGTGGGCTTCGTTGCCGACGTAGTCGACGGCGCAGTCCACCATGGGTTCGCCGAGGATGGCCTCGATCTGATCGGTCAGCGGCACGTCCTGGTTGAGATCGATGGTCTCGCAGCCGTTGTTCTTCATCAGCTCCAGCCGGTCCTGATGGTAGTCACCGACGATGATGCAGGAAGCGCCCAGGAGACGGGCCGCCGCGGCGCCGCAGCGTCCCACAGGTCCGGCGCCGGCGATGTAGACGGTCGAGCCGGGCTTCGCCCCGGCCTCCATGAGGCCGTGGAACGCGGTGGGCAGGATGTCCGAGAGAAGGGCGAGGTCACGGATCTTCTCCATGGCCTGGTCCTTGTCCGGGAAGCGGAGCAGCTGGAAGTCGGCGTAGGGGACGAACATGTACTCCGCCTGTCCGCCCTGGAAATCACCCAGGTTGAACCCGTAGGCGCCGCAGGACACGTCGGGGTTCACGGTCTCGCACACCTCGGTGTGGCGGGCGCGGCAGTTGCGGCATCGGCCGCAGGCGACGTTGAAGGGGACCGAGACCAGGTCGCCCTCGGAGAGGAACTCGACGTCGGAGCCGACCTCGACGACCTCGCCGGTCATCTCGTGCCCCATCACCATGCCCTGGGGTACGGGGAAGGAACCGCGGTAGATGTGCAGGTCGGAACCGCAGATGTTGGTGGCGACGATCTTGAGGATGACGCCGTGCGGGGCGCTCTTGCCGTTCGGCATCTCGAGCTTCGGGAAGTCGAGGGTCTCGACGCGCATGTCCTTGACGTTCTGGAAAACGACGGCGCGGTTGCTGCTTGCCATGACGATCTCCTCCAGTTGTGGATGGCCCCGTCGCGGAAGTGCCACGGTCATGTGGATGCCCGTCGCCCGCGACCTCGGCTCTCGTCGAGCATAGCCGAGGAGGAATCTCGTCCTCCACCGAGGTGCCCGCCGCCGCTGCGGCGACAGGCGCCACGGGCAGGTGGGCCGTGGAGGACCGGGCCATGCTCCGACCGATCGGTGGAACGCGTTGAAGCGTCCTGGGTTTGGTTCCGATCCAACTGAAGGAGAATCGGAACATGCCCAAGAAGTTCAGTCCCGAGCTGCGTGAGCGTGCTGTGAGGATGGTCCTGGAGCGCCAGGCCGCTGAGGGCGGGCCTCGCTCGCACTCGATCCGGGTGATCGGCCCGCAGGTCGGTGTCGGAGAGGAGACACTGCGGATGTGGTGCAACCGCCACGGCCACGAGATCGCACCCGCCGCGGCAGGCGAGACCCCGGAGCAGGAGATCCGCCGCCTGCGACGCGAACTGGCCGAGGCCAGACGCGCTAACGAGATGGCGGATTCAAGCGGTCAGCGCAACATCTCCTGTGAGATGGGACAGTCACTGATCACAGGAGGATCCGGATGCAGGGCAAGCACGGTCATCTCAGCCGGGAGCAGAAGCAGCTGGCGCTCAGGCTGCACGCGAGGGGCTGGCGGCTGGTCGATATCGCCAAGGAGATCAGCTGCAGCGCGCCGCTGGTCGGCATCATGGCCCGCGCCGGCAGGCACCTTGACGCCAGGCCGTTCGGGTGGGAGCCACGTCAGGGCTGTCTGACGATCGACGAGCGCGAGCAGATCCTGCTCGGGATCAATCGCGGCGATACCTTCACCGCGATCGCCGAGCAGCTGGGGCGTGCGGTGTCGACCGTCAGCCGTGAGGTGAAGCGCGGTGGGGGTCGCTGCGGCTACTCGGCGTGGCGTGGTCATGAACGTGCCCGCGAGCAGGCGCGTCGACCGAAGCCGTTCAAGCTTGCGTCGGGCCGGCTGCTCGAGGAGGTCGCCAGCCGGCTGGAGCAACTGTGGTCACCTGAGGAGATCGCAGCGCGCCTACGGTTGGATCACGCCGACGACCCGGAGATGCGCGTGAGCCACGAGACGATCTACCAGTCGCTGTTCGTGCAGGGCCGAGGCGAACTGCGCCGTGAGCTGGCGCGGTGCCTGCGGTCCGGAAGAGCGGCCCGCAAGCCCCGCGGAACCACGGACGGTCGCGGCCGCATCCCCGGCATGATCATGCTCAGCAAGCGCCCCGCAGAAGCCGACGACCGCGCCGTGCCAGGCCACTGGGAAGGAGATCTCATCCTCGGCGAGGGCAGCCGCAGCGCCATCGGCACGCTCGTTGAGCGCTCGACGCGAATGACACTGCTGCTGCACCTGCCCGACGGCAAGAGCGCCGAGCAGGTCGAGGCCGCGATGCGCGCCGCAATCAGCAAGCTGCCGTCCTCGTTGATTCGAACGATCACCTGGGACCAAGGCGCGGAGATGTCCAAGCACGCCGCGTTCACCATCGCCACAGGAATCCCGATCTACTTCTGCGATCCCCACTCGCCCTGGCAGCGGGGGAGCAACGAGAACACCAACGGCCTGCTGCGCCAGTACCTGCCCAAAGGCACCGACCTGAGCGTCGTCAGCCGCGAGGAGTTGGACGCGATCCAGGACAGCCTCAACGGACGCCCCCGCAAGACGCTGGGCTATCTGACACCATCAGAGAAGCTCGCAGAGTTCCTTGCGCCCACCGCTTGAATCCGCCGATCCTCAAAGCCGCCTCAGCTTTTTTCGCCGCGGAACTCGACCGCCCCACGACGAGATGATCGCGTTCATCGCCAAGCATCGCGATCGCTTCGGGGTCGAGGCCATCTGCCGCACGCTGGCTGCGACAGACTGTGGGTTCATCACCTCCCGCGCCTACCGGGCCTCTAAGACCAGGCCTGCCTCGACTCGAGCCGTGCGTGACGAGATCCTGGTGGAGGAGCTCCAGCGGATCCACGCGGAGAACTACTCGGTCTACGGGGTGCGGAAGATGTGACACGCGATGCGCCACGCCGGGTGGAGCATCGGCCGCGATCAGGTCGCCCGCCTGATGAAACGGGCGGGGCTGCACGGCGCGCGGCGGGGCCGCAAGCCCGTGACCACCCGCCCCGCACACCAGGCGGATCATCGTCCAGATCTCGTCGAGCGCCAGTTCACCGCGGACGGCCCCAACCGCCTCTGGGTCGCAGACATCACCTACGTCCGGATTCTGGCCGGGTTCTGCTACCTCGCGTTCATCACCGACGTGTTCACCCGCCGAATCGTCGGCTGGGCGGTCTCGACCAGTCTGCACACTGACGCGTTGCCCTTACTGGCTCTCGAGCAGGCCCTCGCGGTCACCGGTGCTTCCCGCAGCCACGGCGGGCTGATCCACCACTCCGATCGCGGTTCTCAGTACGTGTCGTTGGCCTACACCGACGCGCTCGTGACCGCGGGAGTGACCGCGTCGGTCGGCACCGTCGGAGACTCCTACGACAACGCTCTCGCAGAGACCGTCAACGGGCTCTACAAGACCGAGCTGATCTACTCCCGGCCCGTCTGGGAGACGGCCAGCACGGTCGAACTCGCCACGATGGGCTGGGTCAACTGGTGGAACACCCAGCGCCTTCACGAGGCCCTCGACTACCGCACCCCCGCAGACATCGAGGCCGCCTACACTCACCCCACGACGACCGCACCCGCGACCGTCTGACCACGGAACGAAACCCAGGACGCTTCAACCGGGCCGTGGGGCAGACCCCGGTCCCGGGCCGGACCGAGTACCTGGCCACGGAGATCCTTGCCTGGGACGAAGCCTAGGCCGTCACCAAACCCTTCGCCGCGATCGGGGCGGTGCTGTTCGAACACTCCGAGGGCGTGATCACGGCCATCGATGGTGAGGACGATCGGGATGAGTACGAGATCGACCTCGTGGTCGGTAATGAGGTCGTCGAGACCAACGTGTTAGAGGACAGCACTGTCCGTGAGGAAGGCCGGGCCAGTAGCGATGAAGATGCCGTCCGGGAAGCGCAGCAGGCTCAGGTAAGCACCGAGGACGCCACCCGCACCGCCGTGGAGGGCCGCGACGGTCAAGTCCTGGACGAGGCCGAGTTGGACGAAGACGATGGCTCCTTGCACTGGGAGATCGAGCTTGACCAGGCCGAGGGCGGCGATGCCAATATCGACGAGACCATTCCGGGCTGAGCTGCCTAGTCCTGGGACGCGCGCAGCTGTCTCAGCCCAACCCAGACCAGCCCCTGGGGCTTGCGCACCGAGGAGATTGATCCGTCCGGCTCCAGCCTCCGGTCAGCGGCGGGCGCGGTTGTAGGATCGATGTGACTGATCAAATCAGCAGGCTGTCGTCCCGGTCGGGGCGGCGCTGAGAAGGAGGACCCATGAAGGCTCTGACATGGCAGGGGAAGCGCTCGGTGAGCGTGGAGGACGTCCCAGATCCGCGCATCCAGGAACCCACGGACGCGATCGTGCGCATCACCTCGTCCGCGATCTGCGGTTCGGACCTGCACCTGTACGAGGTGCTCACCCCGTTCATGGACAAGGGCGACATCATCGGCCACGAGCCCATGGGCATCGTGGAGGAGGTCGGCTCGGCCGTCACCCACATCAAGACCGGGGACCGGGTGGTGATCCCGTTCAACGTCTCCTGCGGCCACTGCTTCATGTGTACCCAGGGCCTGCAGTCCCAGTGCGAGGTCACCCAGGTGCGGGAGTACAACAACAATGCCCAGTTCCTGGGCTACTCCCGCCTCTACGGTTCGGTGCCCGGCGGGCAGGCCGAGTACCTGCGCGTGCCACACGCCGACTACGGGCCCATCAAGGTCCCGCACACCGGGGAGGACGAACGCTACCTGTTCCTCTCCGACGTGGTGCCCACCGCCTGGCAGGCCGTGAAGTACGCCGCGCCCCCGCAGGGCGGATCCCTGGCGGTGTTGGGCCTGGGCCCGGTCGGGCAGATGTCCGCCCGGATCGGCCGCCACCTGGGCTATGAGGTATTCGCGGTGGACCCGGTCCCCGAACGCCGGGCCATGGCCGAACGCCACGGCGTCCATACCCTGGACTCCGCCGAGGGCGTGGCTGAGCAGCTCAAGGACCTCACCGGCGGGCGCGGGCCGAACTCCGTGGTGGACGCGGTCGGGATGGAGGCCCACGGCTCCCCGGTGGCCGGGTTGGCCCACCAGGCGGTGGGGGCATTGCCGTCCGCGCTCGGACGGAAGGCGATGGAGACGGCCGGGGTGGACCGGCTCGATGCGCTGTACACCGCCATCGAGGCCGTCCGACGCGGCGGGACGATCTCGATCAGCGGGGTGTACGGCGGCATGAAGGACCCCCTGCCGCTGATGACGATGTTCGACAAGCAGCTCCAGCTGCGCATGGGCCAATGCAACGTGCGCCGGTGGACCGAGGACCTGATGCCGCTGGTTGATGACCCCTCGGACCCGCTGGGCGTGCTGGACCTCACCACGCACACCGCCCCCCTGGACCAGGCACCACAGATGTACGAGAAGTTCCAGAAGAAGGAAGACGGCTGCATCAAGGTTGTCCTCAAGCCCTGACTCCTACGCCCGTGTCACCGTCCGGCCCCGTCGGGACCGGACCGTGCCACAGGCGACGATCCAACCGCGCATCGCACCGGCACCAACAGCGCCACGCGTCAGGGGATTCAGGAGGCGACGGCACCGTCAGAAGGCATCCGCATGCCGCTCCAGCTGACTCAACAACCGTTCGTTTGATGCGAGGCGCGACCTGGGCAGAGGCCGTCCCCCAGTGCAACGATGCAGCTCTTGACCGGATCGAAGTAGCCTGCCCTGGGGCGGCATGAGCCGCCCTGGGACCGGGTGGAGAATCGGGGGTCCGAGGCCGCCGCGAGCGGCCCATGAGACCGTCACCGGTTTCCTGGACCCGTTCTTTACTTTGATTGGGTCTCCATCTTAGTGCCGTAGCGCGGCGAACATGCTGATCACTCCCGCCAGGGCAAGCCCGTCGGACCGAGAGCGAGACTGGGCGGACGGCCACGCTCCTGACCGGGCGGAGGCGGGGCAGGTCGTGTCATCCCTGCCTTGCGGAGGTCCGCGTACCGCACCGGCTCGCCGGCAACGGCCTGGCTCAACAGTCGGTAGAACAACAACCCGCGGCTGCGCGAGTTGCGCCGGTTGAACCGGAAGACCCACTCGTCGAGGTAGGCCTGCACGTGAGCCGGGCGCACGGCACCGTGGTGCGTTCCCATCAGCCACCGCTTGGCCATCCCGAAGACCGCGTGCACCGCAGGCAGGACCTCGTGGGCCTGCAGGCCCGATGCCGACACCGAGATCGGCTCGTGGTGGTACAGCCCCCGCGTCGCGGGCGGGTACGACGACCATCCGTCCGTGTGCACGGTGGCGCTGGGGGCGACATGGTCAGTCAGGAACCGGCGCAATGCGCCAGTGTCGGCCGAGTCGATGACGGCCAGCCGTGCACGGCCGAACCCATCACCCTCGCGCTCGACGGCACCGGCGATGAGGGTCTTGCCCAGCGCCCCGCGTCCCCGCACTCCGGGCTGGGGTCCGCCGAGGAAGGCTTCGTCCACCTCGACATCGCCGGTCAGCCGCTCGCGGCCGGGCCGCACCATCACCGAGCGGTAGCGGTGCAGCATCGTCCACGCGGTCTGATACGAGCCCAGCTGCATCTGCTCCTGGATCTCCACAGCCGAGACGCCGGTGCGAGAGCTGCACAACCGCCACGCGGTATCGAACCACACGGTCAGCGGTGTACGCGTGCGATGGAAGATCGTGCCCGCAGTCGCGGAGAACCTCCCGGCGCAGCCGGCACATCGCCACCGGCCGTCCGGGCCCCGCCACCCCCGGGCCGTGGCGCACTTCGGGCAGACGAACCCATCGGGCCAGCGCAGCCAGTCAAGATAATCCGCGCACTGCCAGTCCTGGCCGAACCAGGCCAGGAACTCAGCGTACGAGGCGGGGAAGTCCTTCCCCGCGCGTGCAGCAGGCATGCCCCGAGTCTACGGCACTAAGATGGAGACCCAATCACTTGAAATCCACGCCGGGCATCTCGTGACAGGCCTGATCAGCGCGCAGCGCCGACCACTTCAACGCGACACCCAGGGCCCTACTCCTCGGCCACCCGAGCATCTGCGGCACGCGATTCGATCGTCGCTGGGCACGGATCGGCTGCTGCTCCGCCATTTGGCTCGGCACGAGCCCGGCGAACTCGTCGGTATCTGAGAGAGGCCCTCCGAGCTGAGGAATCGGACAGCTTCGCGCGAATCCCGGCCCGCGTCCTCATGGTCGTGCCGCAGGCCACAGCACTGCGCCTCCGACAGATCGTGCGAGAACGCACGACATCGGGACTGCCGCACGATCAGGTGAAAGTTTGACCTGACCTATGGCTCGGTTTCCAGTTGACGTCGCAGTACCCCTGGATGTTCGCGCTTGACCACGACGACCGAGCTCGATGCGCTCAGGGTCTGATCGACGCCGCGCGAGCCTCCTTCTCCCCCTCGCAGCCGCACCTGGCGATCGGCAAGCTCACCTCGTGGCGCGAGACCGCTGAAGCCATCGCCGCGGGGCTGGGAGAGGAGGTCGTCGAGTGGCTTGACTCTGACGACGAGGACGGCGCGACCTTCATCGTCGAGCGGCCCTGAGCAGTGGGCAGGCACACCTCGGTACCGCAACCGACCAAGAAGTCCGAGTACACCCTGAGGTCCGGATCCTCGTCCGCGATGAAGATATTGCGCAGTTCTGGTTCTGCGTCGACGGGATGACCGTCCATCTCGAACAGGTCCATACGGCCTATCCGATGCAGACCCTGTATCCCGTTCCGGGAGTCGCCTGGGGAATCACGTCCCCAGGCTCTGCGCTACCCTCTGCACCAGGCCCTGGGCGTTCTCCAGGGTGCGCTGCGAGCGCTCCTCCAGGGAAAGGGTCTCCTCCATCTGCCGCACGCCGTCGGGCTTGCGCCGGCCCACGGTGTAGTCGCTGCAGGCGAGGTCCGTGCAGATGTAGGTGCCCACGCTGCTGTACCGGTCCTTGGCCGACTTCGAGCGCTGGATCGAGAACATGGATACCCCGGTGGAGGTGTGCAGGGTCAGGCACAGCTGGCACATCCGCGCCCCGCCGTTGCCCTTCAGCGTCGACTTCTCCATCACCAGCCCGCGCAGGCCGTCGTCGGTCTCGACCACCAGGTAAGCGGCCTTGGGCGACTTGGGATCGGTCCAGCCCAGGATGATCTGGGCGTCCCAGTCGATCTGGTCCAGGTCCTTCGGCACCGCCAGGCGCTGCGCGGCTCCCTTGGAGCAGTTCAGGAAGCTCTTGCGGATCTCGGACTCGGAGTGTGCGTGCACGGGGGTCGGCTCTCTGCGGAAGGAGGGACGGGTGCTCGGAGCACCCGCAGGGCGGCGGCGAACGTATCACAGCCCCTGCAGTTGTGACCGGGAGCACAGCGGACGATAGATTGCGCCCATGGCCGCCGTACCGCCGCTGTTCAGCGATCTCGCCGCCGCCGTCGACCTCGACCCGTCCCAGGCGGCCCCCATCCGCGGTCCGCGCCTGTGGTGGTGCGGACCCCTGGACGTGGAGGGCCTGGCCCTGGGCTCGGCACAGGCCGCCGCCACGGGACTGTCGCATCTCACCGGGCGGGACTTCTCGGTGGATGCCGAGACAGTGGCCGCCTCCTTCGCCTCGATCTCCCACCTGCGCGTCAACGGCCGTCGTCCGCAGACCGCGGGAGCGCTGTCCGGATTCCATGCCACCGCCGACGGCTGGGTGCGCCTGCACGGCAACTACCCGCACCACGCCCGCGCCATCGAACGCGCCCTCGGCGCCTCGGATCCGCAGCGCCTGACGGAGGTGCTGAGCCGTCGTCAGGCTCTGGAGGTCGAGCAGCGCGTGCGCGACGCCGGCGGGGTGGCCGCCGCCGTGCGCACCCCTGAAGCCTGGGCGCGCAGCGCACCGGGACGGGCCGCCGCGCAGGGCCCGTGGCTGCGCTTCCAGTCCTCCGGCATCCCGGTGCGCCGCTGGGCTCCGCCCGAGGACGGCGGCGACGCTCCCCTGAGGGGTCTGCGCGTCCTGGACCTCACCCGCGTGATCGCCGGCCCCAGCGCCTCCCGGCTGCTGGGCGCCCTGGGGGCGGATGTGCTGCGAGTGGACCCGCCGTCGATCCCCGAGCTGCGCGGGCAGCACCTGGACACGGGCTTCCACAAGCGCAGCGTCGTGCTCGATCTGCGCAATCGGCGCGGGCTGCAGACCCTGCAGCGCCTGCTCGACGACGCCCACGTCCTGCTGCTCGGCTACCGCGGCGGGGCGCTGTCCCGCTTCGGCGTGGAGGACGACCAGCCCGTGATCGAGCGCCCCGGGCTGCGCGTGGTCCGTCTGAGCGCCTGGGGCTCGGCCGGTCCGTGGGCGGGCAGGCGCGGCTTCGACAGCATCGTCCAGGCAGCCTCCGGGGTCGCCCACCTCTACCGCTGCCCCGACGGCGCACCCGGTGCCCTGCCCGTTCAGGCGCTGGACCACGCCACCGGCATGGGCGTGGTGGCCGCCGTGGGGGCCCTGCTGGCCTCGGATCACGCCGACGTCGCCCACCTGTCCCTGGCCCGCACCGCCGCACTGCTGCTGGAGCACCCGCAGACCACGGGGCCGCCGCGGCACACGCGCGTGCAGCTGCGCAGCATGCGCACCGAGGAGCACGGCCACCTCCAGTTCGTGCCGCCGGCGCTGCTGCTCGACGACCGCGGGGTGGAGTACACGCAGGGGCCGGGTCGATACGGCGGGTCCGAGGCCTGGTTCCTGGACCGGCCACCGGGTTCCTGACGGCAGCGAGTCCGCTCAGCCCATCGTCGTGCCGGGTTCGCCCAGTCCCGATCCCAGGGATTCGCGGATCGAGTCCATGTGCGTGCGCATGGCCGCCTCGGCGCGCTCGGGGTCTGCGGCGGTGATCGCCGCCAGGATCTCGCGATGCTCCCGCAGCTCGATCTCCTCGCTGAGGTGCCAGCGCAGCTGCGGCAGGACGTGGTGCGCCCGCACCATCTCGTGATGCAGGCCCTCGAGGATGCCGGACAGTCGATGGCTGCCGGAGGCCTGGGCGATGCTCGCGTGGAAGTCCCGGGCGCGCAGCGTCCGCTCGAGCGGCTCGAGTCCCAGCGCATCGCGCTGAGCCTCCCACCGCCGCGTGAGGTCCTCGACCTGCTCGGGATCCGCCCAGCGCGCGCAGCGGGCGGCTGCTCGGGATTCCAGGAGGGTGCGCAGCTCCAGGACCTCACCGAGATCCGTCAGCTCCATGCCCCGGATGCGGTAGCCCTTCTTGGGCAGCACCTCCACCAGGCCCTCGGCGACCAGCAGCTGCAGGGCCTCGCGCACCGGCGTCTTGGAGGCGCCGAAGCGCTGGGCCAGCTCGGGCTCGATCACGCGCTCCCCGGGGCCCGCCGCGCCGTGTTCGCCGCCGTCACCGGCACCCTGATCGAGTGGTACGACTACGCCCTCTACGGCGCGGCCGCAGGGCTGGTGATCGCTCCGCTGTTCTTCGCCGGCACGGACACCGGCGCCACCATGGCCGCCTTCCTGACCTTCGCCGTCGGGTTCATCGCACGCCCTGTGGGCGGACTGGTGATCGGGCATATCGGCGATGCCATGGGACGGCGTCCGGCCATGCTCATCACGATCATCCTCATGGGCATCGCGACCGTCAGCATCGGCGCGCTGCCGACTGCCCAGGCGATCGGCGCCCTGGCCCCCGTCCTGCTGGTGCTGCTGCGCCTGATCCAGGGCATGGGCGCCGGTGCCGAGCTGGCGGGTGCCATGACGATCGTCGCCGAGTTCGCACCGCCGAAGCGCAAGGGGCTCTACACCTCTCTCGTGCTGTCCACTCCCCCGGCCGGCATCGCCCTGGCCACCGCCGCCTTCCTGGCCGCAGCCAGCCTGGGCGATCAGGCCCTGCTCGGCTGGGCCTGGCGGCTGCCCTTCCTGGTCTCGGCCGTGCTGTTCCTGCTGGCGATCTTCATCCGCCGCAACCTGGAGGAGACCCCGGAGTACCGCGCCGCCGTTGAGGACGCGGAGCAGGGGCGCACCAAGCTGCCCGTCATGGAACTGCTGCGCCGCAGCCCGCGCGAGCTGCTCATCGGCTTCCTGGCCATGACCGGGCACAACTGCCTCAACTACGCCATGGCCGTGTTCGCCATCTCCCTGATGACCTCCCCGCAGGTGGGCCTGGAGCGCACCCCGGCACTGCTGGCAGTGACGCTCGGCAGCCTCGTCGGCGTCGTGGCCACGCCGTTCGGAGGCGCGGCCACCGACCGCTTCGGCGCCGCCAGGATCCTCGGACTCGGCTGCGCCATCGGCGCCGCCTACGCCTTCCCCCTGCTGCTCGGGCTCTCCAGCGGCAGCGCCGTCGTGGCCGCCGTGGCCATCGCCGGCGGCTACGGACTGGTCATCGCCCTCACCTCAGGCTCCCAAGGCGCCTTCCTGGCGCAGCTGTTCCCCGCCGCCGAGCGCTACAGCGGGATCGCGATCGCCCGAGAGGTCAACGGCGCGATCGTGGCCGGGCTGACGCCTGCAGCGCTCGTGTGGATCATCGACCTGGCCGGCGGACGCGTGCTGGCCGGTGCCGTCGCCGTCAGCGCCGCCTGCCTCATCTCGCTGCTCGCGGTGATCCTCGGATCCCGCCTCTCCCCCGACCCCCAGACCACAGGAGCCCACTGACATGAACCGCACCCGCCTCTCCCGCCAGGTCCCGCGCTGGTCCGAGCTGCGACCGCTGCTGTCCTTCGAGCGCCCCGGCCTGCCGGATCGGGCGCACCGGCTGCAGCGCGCCGCCGACATCGGCGACCTCCGGCGCATCGCACAGCGCCGTACGCCCAAGGCGGCCTTCGACTACGTCGACGGCGCCGCCCTGTCCGAGCAGACCGCCCGCGGGTCCCGCCGGGCCTTCGACGCGGTCGAGCTGACCCCACGGGTCCTGCGCGGGATCGGCGAGGTGGACCTGCGGGTGCGCATCGCCGGCGGTGAGTCGGCCCTGCCCGTGGGCATCGCGCCCACCGGCTTCACCCGCTTCATGCACAGCGAGGGCGAGGACGCCGGGGCGGCCGCCGCGAGGCGCTTCGACATCCCGTTCAGCCTCTCGACCATGGGCACCCGCTCGGTGGAGCAGGTCGCCGAGGTCTCCGGCGAGGGACGGCGCTGGTTCCAGCTCTACCTCTGGAAGGACCGCCGCGCCTCCGAGGAGCTGGTGCGCCGCGCCTGGGAGACCGGCTACGACACCCTGCTGGTCACTGCCGACACCCCCGTGGCCGGACTCCGCCTGCGCGACACCCGCAACGGCATGACCATCCCGCCCAAGCTGCGCCTGTCCACCGTGCTGGATGCCTCCTACCGCCCGGAATGGTGGCTGAACTTCTTGAGCACGGACCCCCTGAGCTTCGCCTCGCTCTCCGGCAGCGGCGCCTCCCTTCCCGAGGTCATCAACTCGATGTTCGAGCCGACCCTGGACTTCGAGGACCTCGAGTGGATCCGCTCGGTCTGGCCGGGGAAGCTCTTCCTCAAGGGCGTGCTCGGCGTCGAGGACGCCCAGCGGGCCGTGGCCGCCGGCGCCGACGGCGTCGTGGTCTCCAGCCACGGCGGCCGCCAGCTCGACCGCGTGGTCCAGCCGCTGCGTGCGCTGCCGCGCATCCGCGAGGCCCTCGGCCCGGACGCAGAGGTCATCTACGACTCGGGCATCCTCTCCGGCACGGACGCGATCATCGCCCTGGCCCTGGGGGCGGACTTCACGCTGATCGGCCGCGCCTATCTCTATGGGCTCATGGCCGGCGGGCAGGAGGGCGTGGAGCGCGCGCTCGAGCTGCTAGAGCAGGAGATGCGCGTGACCATGCACCTGCTGGGGGTGGCCACGGTCGACGAGCTGCACCCGGGTCTCATCACAGGGGCCTGAGGCTCGACCTCAGGAGACGATGAAGGGGGCCGGTCGGATGACCGGCCCCCTTCAGTGCGCCTGCACGACCCTCGTTCCTCACAGGCCCTTGGTCCGGCGCACCTTCGAGGGGTCGTCCAGATCTGCGGGGTCGTCGAGCTCGGGGTCGTACTCGGGCACGTAGGCCTCCCCGCGCTCGGCGGCCTCCTCGGCCGCCTTCTCCCGGTCCACGCGCTTCCAGTGCAGGCGGCGCTCCACGCGTTCGTTCTGCTCCCGCTGGACCTCCTCGACGGGGCGATCGCGCAGCATGGCCACTGCGCCCACGGAGGAGCCGTCGTACACGACCTTCCCGTGCTCGAGCACGATGCCGCGCTCGCAGATGTCCATGATGAGATCCAGGTCGTGGGAGACCACCACCAGGGTCTTGCCGCGGCGGACCAGATCCTTGATGCGGCGGATGCACTTCTTCTGGAACGGCTCATCGCCCACGGAGAGGATCTCGTCGACCAGGAAGACCTCCGGGTCGGTGTGGATCGCCACCGCGAAGGCCAGGCGCAGGTACATACCCGAGGAGTAGAACTTCACCTGCGTGTCGATGAACTCCCCGATCTCGGAGAAGGCCACGATCTCGTCGAACTTGGCGTCGATCTCCTCCTTGTCCATACCCAGGATCGCGCCGTTGAGATAGACGTTGTCGCGCCCCGACAGATCCGGGTGGAATCCGGCGCCGACCTCGATCAGGCCGGCCACCTTGCGACGGGTGCCCACGCTGCCGGAATCGGGGTGCATGACCCCGGAGATCATCTTCAGCGACGTCGACTTGCCCGAGCCGTTGAAGCCCAGCAGCGCCACGGTCTCACCGTCGTGGATGTCGAAGGTGATGTCGTCGAGGGCCTTGAACTTGTCCGAGAGGTCGTTCTTGCGCCCGCGCAGGATCCACAGCACGGCTTCCTTGATGGAGCGCGTGTGGCGCAGGGTGAACCACTTGACCACGTGATCCACGCGGATGGCCACGGAGTCCTCGGTGAAGACGGCACCGGGCTTCTTGAAGGGAAGAGCGGTCATGGGGATCAGAGCTCCTGGGCGAAGTTGCCCTCGTAGCGGCGGAAGATGCGATCGCCGACGAGCACGGCAGCCACGGACACCAGCAGGGCGAACGGGGTCCAGAACGTCATCAGGTGATCGGCCACGTGCCAGCGCGGCTGCTCGAGCTCCACTGAGGCGAACCAGAACCCGTAGTGGAACAGCTCGACGGCCACGGTCAGCGGGTTGGCGAAGTAGATGTAGTACACCCACTGCGGCAGCTTGTCCTGGACCATGGTGAAGGGGTAGAGCACCGGGGACGCCCACGTGGAGACCATGAGGATCAGGTCCACGAAGTTCTCCGCATCGCGGAAGAAGACGTTGAGCGTGGCGAAGATCAGTCCCAGGCCCAGGGCGAAGATCGCGACGATGAAGAATCCGGCGATCATGCACAGGAACTGCTTGGGCCCCGGGTGCCATCCTGCGGCCAGACATGCGATGAGCAGGATCAGCAGCTGCGGCAGGAAGTGCACCAGGGCCACGAAGAGATTGGCCACCGGGAAGAGCTGCCGCGGCAGGTAGATCTTCTTCAGCAGCCCGCCGTTGTCCGTCATGGACCGCGAGGCATTGCCGAAGATCTCCCCGAAGAGATTCATCAGCACGATCCCGGAGAACAGGTAGATCGCGAAGTTCTCCAGGCCCTTCTCGAGCTCCAGGAAGATGCCCATCGCGATGTAGTAGACGAAGAACTGCACGGCCGGCTTGAGATAGGACCACACCAGGCCCAGCACGGTCCCGCGATAGCGGACCTGGATCTCCTTGTCGACCAGCAGCCTCAGCAGATAGCGGTTCCGGAAGACGTCCAGCAGTCCGCGTCCCTTGCCGGGTGTCATCAGCTCCGGCGCTGTCGTGCTCATCCTTGCTCCTTGCGTCAGTGCGCGCACTGCGGCGCTGGGGCGGCCGTGCGCTGGGATCACGACGACGCCGGGCGCAGCGGCTGGGTGCGCCGCTGCGCCCATCGTCGTGGTGGATCGGTCATGCGCCGCGGATCAGCGCTGGACGTCCACCGGCGGGTTGTCCTCGAAGGTCTTCGCCCACGCCTCGGGCGAGGTGATCTCGCCCAGAGCCTCGCGGTACTGCTCGGACAGCGAGTCCCAGCGCGAGAGCAGCTCGGCGTGCAGCTTGGCGCTGCGGGCGGTGAGCTCGCGCACCGCCTTGGGGTCGCGCTTGTGCCAGGCCGCACCGGTGCCGTCGGCATTGGAGACCACGGCCGAGTCCAGGGTGGCCAGGTGGTACCACTTGCCGTCCTGGTGGGCGACCCACTCCTCGGGATGGCTCTGCGCCAGCTCGCGCACCGGCAGGACCGTCTGCTTGAGCAGGGTCTTGACCGCCCACGGCGGCAGCTGCCAGTAGGCCGGCGGCTTGGGCAGGCCTCGGCGCTTGGGCGGACGACGCCGCTTGGCCGCCGGGAACGCGCCCTGGTCCTGGCTGAACTGGGCGTCCGAGAACTCGGACTTCAGGGAGCGGATCTCCGGCATCCGGGTGCCGATCATCCCGTGCAGGCCCTCGGGGCCGCGCAGGACGTCCTCGATGGCCATCAGCACGCACGTTGCGGCGTAGTACTGCATGGAGACCGTGTGCTTGGTGTCCACGGCCAGGGACTCGCGCACCATGCGCCCGCCGCGCGGGAACGGCGAGTGCAGCAGGGCCGCGATCAGGCGGTTGCGCTCGTGGAAGTAGGCCTGCCAGTCGACGGCGTCGTCCTTGTCCATCCAGGACACGTGCCACACGGCCGCCCCGGGCAGGGAGACGGTCGGGTACCCGGCCTCGGCGGCGCGCAGCGAGTACTCGGAGTCGTCCCACTTGATGAACACCGGCAGCGACAGCCCGACGTCCTGCAGCACCTTGCGCGGGATCAGGCACATCCACCAGCCGTTGTAGTCGGCGTCCCAGCGGCGGTGCAGGTTCGGTCGCGAGCGCAGGCCCGCCTCCGAGAAGTCGATGCCGCCCAGATGCTCGATCGGGCCCCACAGGAAGCGGTAGCGGTCGACGACCTCGGCGTAGCCGTTGAGCACCGGGCGGTTGTACATGTCGAACATGTGCCCGCCCACGATCGTGGGAGTGCGGCAGAAGTCCGCGAAGGCGACGGCGCGCAGGACGCCCTCGGTCTCCAGGAGGATGTCGTCGTCGAGGATCAGGACGTAGTCGGAGGCCGAGCCGTCCGCGCGTCCCTGCACGACCTCGTACATGTTGCGGGAGAAGCCGCCCGAGCCGCCCAGATTGCCCTGGCGGATCATGCGCAGCTTCCCGCCCATGGCCTTCTCGGCCTCGGCGAAGTCGTCCTCGTCCTCCACGAGCCTGTTGCCCTGGTCCACGATGATCAGCTCGTCCAGGACGTCGTCGAAGCCGTCGGCCTCAGCGATCGTGCGGATCGTGTTCACGCAGTAGTCCGGGCGGTTGAACGTCGTGACGCCCAGGGTCACGGTCCCCTGGGGGGCCGTGTCCGGAACCGACCAGGCGGCCGAGTCGAGGACCATGCCCTCCTCATCGGCGATCAGGTCGAACCAGTACCAGCCGCCGTCGCCGAACGGAGCCAGGGTGAGGTCGAACTCGCTGGTCTGCGAGCCGCCGGGCAGCCGCACGTTCTCCACGCGCTGGGAGATGCCGCGGGCGTTCGAGCGGTAGACGATCAGGGAGCCGGCGCCGGTGGTGGCCACGGACAGCACGACCTTCTCGGCGACCGTCCAGCGGCGCCAGTACGACGCTGGGAACGCATTGAAGTACGAGCCGAAGGAGACGCGGCGCCCCGAGCGGATGCGCATGGAGCGCCGGCTCAGGATGTCGTCCGGGTGCTCGGCGACCTCGTCTGACGAGCCGGAGGAGCGCTCCTTCCTCAGCGGCCCGTCGACGTACAGCGGGAGTGCGTCGAGGTCCTTGGCCTCGGGCAGGACCACCCGGGCCACCTCGCGCAGGGAGCCCTGCGACGACGACGGCGCGTTGGTGATCCGGCCCAGGAAGCCCTGGGCGTCCTGCTCGGCGCCGGTGCTGCCGTTCTGCTCGCTCACGCGTCGATGCCTCCGCTCGTGATCCGATCCCCGCCCCGGAAGTGGGGGGCGATCCTGTTGTCCACCATGGACAGCGCCGACCCGATGGCCATGTGCATGTCCAGGTACTTGTAGGTGCCCAGCCGCCCTCCGAACAGGACCGAGGACTCGCCGGCGGCCAGGTCGCGGTAGGCGAGCAGCTTCTCGCGGTCCACCGTGGTGTTGACCGGGTAGTAGGGCTCATCGCCCTTCTCGGCGAAGCGCGAGAACTCGCGCATGATCACGGTCGCGTCCTTGGTGTAGTCCCGCTCCGGGTGGAAGTGGCGGAACTCGTGGATGCGGGTGAAGGGGACGTCGGCGTCCGGGTAGTTCATGACGGAGGTGCCCTGGAAGTCCTCGATCTCCAGGACCTCCTCCTCAAGATCGATCGTGCGCCAGGACAGATCGCCCTCGACGAAGTCGAAGTAGCGGTCCACCGGGCCGGTGTAGATCACAGGGACCTGGCCGACGAGCTTGGACTTCGAGAACTCGTGCGAGTCGTCGAAGAAGTCGGTGTCCAGCCGGACCTCGATGTTCGGATGATCCGCCATGCGCTCGAGCCAGGCGGTGTAGCCGTCGGTCGGCAGCCCCTCGTGGGTGTCGTTGAAGTAGCGGTTGTCGTACGTGTAGCGCACGGGCAGCCGCTTGATGATCTCTGCGGGCAGGTCCTCGGGGGCGGTCTGCCACTGCTTGGCCGTGTAGTGCTTGATGAACGCCTCGTAGAGGGGGCGTCCGATCAGCTGGATGCCCTTGTCGTTGAGGTTCTGCGGGTCGGTGCCCGCCAGCTCGCCGGCCTGCTCGCGGATCAGCTCCCTGGCCTCGCCCGGTGAGTAGGCCGAGCGGAAGAACTGGTTGATCGTGCCGAGATTGATCGGCATGGGGAACACCTCGCCGTTGTGGCGCGTGTACACCTTGTGCACGTAATCCGTGAACGTGGTGAACCGGTTCACGTACTCCCACACGCGCTCGTTCGAGGTGTGGAAGAGGTGAGCGCCGTAGCGGTGCACCTCGATCCCGGTGCGCTGCTCCTTCTCGGAGTAGGCGTTGCCTCCGATGTGCGAGCGGCGGTCCAGGATGACGACCTTCAGGCCCAGCTCATCCGCAGCGCGCTCGGCGACGGTGAGCCCGAACAGGCCCGATCCGACGACCACGAGGTCAGCATTCATGCAATCTCTCCCGTTCCGGTCCGCTTCCGAACCTGCTCGGGCAACGGACCACATCTCACCCGGCGCGACGCAGCGCGACCGGTCGGCGTGGCCCCCACGGTACCGGAGCGATCCTGGGAGCTCCTGTGGGACGCGCATGATGAGGCGCTTGCCACACCCGGCCGTGCGACCGGTCACGGACTGCTCACGGGCTGGGCGGGACGACGGAGACTGACCGTCAGCGCCGATCCGGCGCGACGTCCTGCGTGGTCCAGTCCACGACGTCCTGGCGGAAGAGGGACCCGCCCGCGACCAGGGCGGCCGCCGCCACGAGAAGGGCGAGCCACCGGCTCAGCGGCAGGAGGATCGCCACGGCGATGATCACCGCGAACAGCTGGAAGGTCAGCGCCGCGGCACGGGGCCAGCGCCTGCCAGCCCACAGCGCCATGGAGGTGCGCGCCACCCACAGCCCTCCGACTGCCAGCAGGACGGTGAGCATCAGCGTGGTGACCGCGGAGGCGGCGTGGCCCGTGAACAGCCCGGAGAGCATCCACAGCGCGCCGGCGAAGACCACCACCGACTCGGCGGCCACGATCATCACCAGGGGCACGAGGGCCTGGGGGCGCAGAGGCCGAGCGGCCTCGGCGGTGTCTCGGTGACCGGCGGATGCCACGGGCAGCTCCTGGAAGGGTCTTCGGGGCAGCCGCGGACTCGCGCGGCTCCTTGCCGCATCAGCGTATCGCCGCAGGGCACGGACCACGTCCACGAAGGCCGATCCCGCCCGAAGACCCGGCCGCGTGATCGGCGCTCGCAGCGGGCTTCAGGAAATCTTCGGGGATTCGGGAATTCACCCCCGAGATCCCCGGCCGGAAGGTGTGTGACGAATGTCCCAACCCCTTGTTCACGTGCCGTTCACATGGAAAAGTAGAGGAAATCTTGAACGGGTCGCTGACGACCTGTCACCCGCCCTCCAGGGCACCCCTCACCTCGCCGGGCATTGCCCCTGCCCGGCCGTCGCGTGCCTTCTGAAAGGAGTCGAATCGTCATGGATTGGCGTTCACACGCAGCCTGCCTCGAGAAGGACCCCGAGCTGTTCTTCCCCGTGGGCAACACCGGCCCGGCCCTGCTCCAGATCGAGGAAGCCAAGGCCGTGTGCCGAACCTGCGATGTCATGGACGAATGCCTCTCGTGGGCCATGTCCTCCGGCCAGGACGCCGGAGTCTGGGGCGGCATGAGCGAGGACGAGCGCCGCTCCCTCAAGCGCCGCAACGCCCGCGCTCGCCGCGCTTCCTGATCAGCTCATCGCCTCGTCACGACGAGGCCTCGTACACCGGCACGGTCATCTCGATGACCGTGCCGGTGTCGTCTCCGGGGCGCCAGCTCACCGATCCGTCGAGCTCCCCCAGCACCAGGCTGCGCACGATCCGGCTCCCCAGCCCCGCGGAGGGCATCGACGATCCCTCGGGCTCATCGGCCGACCATCGTCCGCTGCTCATGGAGGGTTCCATGCCCACGCCGTCGTCGGCGATCGTGACGACCAGCTCCGCGCACGGAACCGGACGGCCTTCGGCGCGAGCCTCCCGGCAGGTCGAGGGGTCCGGATCACGGCGCTGCGCGCTGACCTCGATCGTGCCGTCGCGACCGCTCAGCCCGTGCTCCACGGCATTGGTGAGCATCTCGTTGAGCACCAGGGCCATGGCCGTCACCTGCTGACCCGGCAGCCGGCCGAACCTCCCCGTGACGCGCGTGCGCACGGTCTGCCCGGTGGCGGCCAGCTCGGCGATCGCACGGATCTGGCGGCTGAAGTGCTCGTCGAAGTCCACCGAGCCCTCGGGAGTGTGCGACAGCGTCTCATGCACCGCCGAGACGGCCTCGAGCCGTCGCATGGCCTCCGACAGCCCGCGCCGGGCCTCCGGGCTGTCTGCGCGGCGCGACTGCATGCGCATCATGGCCGCCACGGCCTGCAGGCTGTTCTTCACGCGGTGGTGCGTCTCGCGGATGGCGGCGTCCTTGGAGGACAGCTCGCGCTCGCGCCGACGCAGCTCGGAGACATCGCGGCACAGCAGCAGCGCACCGACCCGCTGACCGTCCTCGGACAGTGGGACCGAGCGGAACATCACGACCACGCGGCCCCGGCGGACCTCCGCGTGGCTGGGGACCCGACCGCGCAGCACGCCCATCAGGCCCTCGTCGACCTGCTCCCCCGCGAAGGCTCCGGAGCCCAGCGCCTCCGTGAGCCGCTGCCCGAGCGCGGCCTCCCCGGCGCCCAGTCGGGCGACCGCGGAGACGGCATTGGGGGACATGAAGGAGACGCGGTCGTCCTGGTCCAGTCTGATGACGCCATCGCCCACGCGCGGATTGCCGCGCCGGGGCGACGGCTGGGTGCCGGCCTGAGGCCACTGCCCCGTCCCCGCCATGCGCATCAGCTGAGCGGCGACCTCGCGATAGCTCTGCTCCCCCGGAGAGGTCGTGGTCCCGATGCTGCGCTCCGAGATCAGCGACAGCAGCGCGATCGGCTGCCCGTCGAAGACGACGGTGGTCACTAAGGCCTGGACGTCGGCAGCCAGCCCCGGCAGCAGCCGCTGGCCCGTGTTGCGGTGGGAGCTCACACCGGCAGTGCCCCAGATCTCGCGCAGCAGAGCGCTGAGCGGGGGGCCGAGATGCTGGCCGATCTGGTCAGCAGGGAAAAGGGTCTGCGTGGTCCCCGGCCGGGCGTGATCGAGGATCAGGAAGTCCGTGTCGCGAGCCGGCAGGCGCATGGCGCCCGGAGCGGGCTCGAAGCTGCGATCGGGGAAGGTCAGGTGGACATCGCCGAAGCCCAGATCGGCGAGCATCTGCCACTCGCCCACGAGCAGATGGAGGTGCTCGACGGCCTCCTCGGAGAATCCATCGCGGCTGCTCAGCTCGACGAGGGACACGCGCTCGGGCTCCTTCCGCTGCAGCGGGCGGCATTGCCCGCACAGGATCGTGGCTTCGAGGCTATCACCGGCGCAGCCAGCCTCCCACGGCCCGTCCCAGACGGGTTCCGCGGACGTCCTCGATCTCCTCCGCATCCTGCTCAGGGCCCAGATCTCCGTCCAGGCGGCGCAGCACCGAGCCGGCCAGATCGCGCAGCTGCGCGCGCAGGCTCGACGACGGCGCGGATTCTGCCAGCACGGAGCCGGCAAGGGCCGCCGCATCCACGGTCTTCGGCTCCCAGGACAGGTGGGCGTCCCACTGCCCCGGTGCACCGATGGCCGCCCATGCCTCCTTCAGGGCGGCTCGGGGCGAGCTTCCGGCGGCAGAGCGTCGCACCCGGTTGGCCACGAGCATGACCGGGGCCGGCGTGAGCTCGAGCAGTCCCGGAAGCGCCCGGGCCGCACGCGGGATCCCGAGCACCTCGGCCGAGCAGACTGCCAGCACCAGGTCGGCCTCGGCCAGCGCGGCCGTGGTGGCCGCCGATCGCCGCGGCATCTCGATCTCCGAGACCAGCTCCTCGTCCTCCTCCAGGCTCGCCCCGACGTCGACCACGATCACCGGCGCTGGCCCGCGCGACGGGGCGGCACGGGAGCCGTCGGCGAGCTGAAGAGCCCGGGGCATGTGCTGGCAGGCGCGCAGCAGCCGGCGCACGCTGCCGGCGCGCAGCTCAGGCCAGCGCTCGGGGCGCGTGATTCCGGTCAGCACCATGAGCCGGCCGCGGCCCACCTGGACCTCCACGGCCGCCCGCTCGAGGGCCTCCGGGCTCAGCCGATCCCGGTCCGCGGCTCGACAGGCCAGGGCGACGCCGGCCGTCTCGTCGAGCAGCCCCAGCAGCGCCGCCGTGGACGGGCCCCAGGTGTCCAGGTCCACGAGGGTGGTCTCCACGCCCTGCTGGGCCAGCTCCGCCGCCAGGTTGATCGCCACCGTCGACCGACCCGGGGAGCCGTGCGGTCCCCAGACCACGACCACGCGCCCTCGAGGAGGCAGACCGCTCGAAGCGTCGAGGCCCACCGCCTGCTCGGGCTCCTCGAGCAGGCGGTGCCATGCGGCCTCTGCATCCTCATGATCGGGATCGAGCCGATTGCCGCTTCCCTCGGACTGCCCGGGCGCGGCCCTGCCAGGGTCGACGACGCCCACGACCTCGTCGCCGCCGAGCATCAACGGCGGATCGCCGGGGCGGAAGCGCGGCCCCTCAGCAGCCTCCAGGAGGCGCTGGGCGATCTGTCGCGCCGGAAGCTGGGCAGGGACCTCGAGCGCACCGAGGCGCTGCCAGTCGATGGCATCGGAGGCAGGATCGTGGGCGTCGTGGGCCAGGCGGTCATCCGGCGCGTCCTCTGCCTCCGCCCCGTCGAGCACGGCGACGAGCGGCTCGTGGACGACCACGGCCACCACGGCGCCGTCGCGGTGCAGCGCATCCAGGGCCGGTGCCGTCAGCTCGGGCTCATCGGCGTCCACCAGAACGGCCAGCGCCAGGCCCGAGCGCACCACGGCCAGCAGCTCGACCAGGTCCCCGCAGCGGCGCACGAGCGTCACCGGCCCGTGCAACCGGTCGACCTCCTGTCCGAGCAGATCCGCCTGCTGGCCGAGGCAGGCCAGCGGAAGGCTCATCGTCCGCCGCCCAGGTGCGGCACCAGCGTGATCCTGGATTCGCCGGACAGCGCCCCCACGACCGCCTCCACGTCCGCGGAGTCCACGAGCACCTGGGCGGTGGCGTCGTCGTCAGCGGCCAGCCCGCCGGCGGTTTCCTCCACGCCGGCGAGCTCCGCCCCCTCCAGGATCTGCACCGGTTCGTCCCACTGCCCGCCGGTCCGATCGCGCTGGGAGGCCCAGATGTCCACGTGGTCCCCGGGCTCGGTTCCCGAGGGAAGCGGAGTGGCCAGCGGGATCCCGATGGGACGACGGTCGATGTCCTCCTGCCGCCCCAGGGATTCCGTGGGGATCAGCTGCCCCTCCGGAACGCGCTGGAGCACGACCGAGCCCTCGTGCAGCTGCTGCGCCCCGGCCACATACTGCTCGCCCGTGGACTCCAGCCGCAGGTCGACGGTGCGCAGGTCCTCGGCCGTGACGGTCTGACCGACCTCCAGATCCCGATCGGCCACGGCGAAGGACTCCGTGGCATCGCCGTAGGTCACGGTGGCGGTCGTGGCGGCGATCGCCACCACGACGAGCCCCAGCCCGACCAGCAGCCGCGGCTCGCGCCAGCCGGGACGACGCAGCCGTCCGGCCGTCGCGGTGCTCGAGGCGCCCGAGGCGCTTCGGGATGTCGTGGTCGAACCGGATCTGAGCACGTTCGCCTCCTGGACTCGGCACAGCGCCGCGGGCCGTCCGTGGCGATGCGATCGGCCATGCGCGCTTGCGAGCGGACCGATCCGGTGCTCATCGTGACCCGGCGAGGGCCCGCCCGGGAGACCTCGACTGGAACTGTGGACGACTCGATGACTTCAACTGCGCTCAGACGGCACGAACTGCATGCCTCTCCATGGCAGTGCGCATCATCCGGGGGCGAACTGCCTCAAGGCGGCTCATCCACAGCCTCTGCCCACGTCAGCGCACTGGATGGCACAATGTCCACGGCCGCAGCCGGCCTCGGCCCCGACCCCGGAATCTCAGGAGATCACCATGGCAGAGCCGCAGTTCCTCACCCTGGCCGATGTCGCCGACATTCTGGCGATCTCGGCCTCCCAGGCCCGGGCCATGGTCCGCTCGGGCGAGCTGCCGGCCATCCAGATCGGCGGCCGCGGTCAATGGCGGGTCGAGAAGGCGCGCTTCGAGCAGTGGATCGAGAAGCGTCACCAGGAGACCGCTGAAGCCGTGCGCGCGGGCGCCTCCCTGGACTGAGGCCTCAGGCGCGCCCGGCCGCCGCGGCGTCCGAGACCACGCAGGCGATCGCCGAGAAGGGCACCGTCCGCGTGGCGCGCACCGCCCGACGACGCCGGAACTCGTCATCCGGGTGCATCGCCAGATCCAGGTGATCGCGCCCGGCCCGGTCGATCGTCCCCTCCAGCGCTGCGCCCGGCACGCCGTCGACCAGGATCACCCGCACCCCCGCCCTGGCCTGCGCCAGCGCCCGCACCGCCTGTCCCAGCCCGAGTCGGCTGCGGCGCTGCGGATCGCCGCGACGCCGATCCAGCCCCTCGACCCACAGCACCGACTCCAGCGGGATCAGCAGCTGGACCGCGGAGCCGTCGAGCATGACCCAGCCCATCCCGGCACCGGCCGCCTCGCCGCGCACCGACGAGCCCCCTCGCAGCCCCACGTGGACCGCTGCGCCCTCGCAGCCCAGGAATCGGTCCTGCAGCAGCGCCTCCGCGGTCTCGGCGCGAGTCAGCTCGGCCGCCTCCCGCTCCACGTCCCGGAAGCGCTCGGCCGCCAGCTGCGCTTCCATGTCCGCGAACAGCTCATCCCAGCGCATCGGCTCCCCCGTCTCCCGAACGCCCCGCCCGCGGCAGGCCACTGCGACCGGCCGTGGACCGACCTGCCCGGAGTCTACGAAAGACATCCCTTCACGGCGCTTCATATTGAGAATCATCGTTGATTGACACCTGACGCGCCCTACTGGAAGCTATGAGCATCAACAGTCACCAAATGGCATCAAATGACAGCATCCGAAAGGATCTGACGCTCCGGGCCTCCGGCTCGGGCGGGGTGCGCAGAGCAGGTGACCATGACGCCTGGAGGCAACCATGTCGGTGCAGTGCGCAGCCCGCTTCGCTCCCCCGCCGCCCGTCGAATCCACCGCCGGACTCAGCGCATCCGGCCGGCCTCACGGCTCGTCCGCCCGGCGCGGTCTGGGCACCGGGACCGTCCTGCTCCTGGCCGGCGGTGCCGCCGCGAGCGCCTGGGCGGCCCCCGCCTCCGCAGACGCGCAGGTCGAGGCCCCGGCACCTGACGAGCAGCGCGAGAGCGCCAGCGATCTGCCGGTCCAGAGCCCCCGCACCGCGGTCGGCTCGCCGGTGAGCCCCTTGTGGAGCGCTGCGACGATGCCCGGCGCCCTCGACGCAGCACCCACCGGAGCCGCGACCGCAGAGTCCGCACCCATCGTGCATGCGTCTCCGCCGCAGACCTCGCCGGAGCGGATCCAGGACCGCCTGGCCCAGGCCACGCTGGTCCTGCGCAGCGGAGAGAGCCTGTGGTCGCTGACCGGTCAGCTGCTGGGGCCCCATGCCTCGGCGGCGGAGATCGCCCGGTCCTGGCCTCTGCTGTGGGAGGCCAACGCCGATCAGATCCGGGACCCGGATCAGGTGGCCGCCGGGACCGTCCTGCAGGTCCCGCCGCAGCTGCTGCCCGAGCAGTGAGACCGGCCGGCCCGGTCCGCTCGAGACGCTGTCACCGGCCCGGCCCCGCCCCGCTGCCGTCTCTTCCACCCGCCCTTCCGTCCCTGACTGCCCCAGGAGTCCGCCATGCCCATCACCTCGCACCGCCCGCCGACCCCGCGCACCGGGGATCGCACCGCCGCACCAGGCACGGCCCGCCCGTACGTCTGGCGTCAGCAGCAGCGCACAGCTCCGCGACCGAGCGCCCCTGGCACCGAGCGCGAGCGCGCCACGGCTCTGATCCGAGCCGTCGCCGTCGCTGCCGTCGAGGTCCTGGCCGGCGCCCGGCCCGCCAGGCAGCTCGCCCGCTGGGCCGAGCCGGAGATCGTGGATCGTCTTCATCGCCGAGCCGTCCTCCTGCAGAGGCGCAGAGCTCTGGAACCCGCTGAGGCGCCCGTGCACCGCGTCCATCAGCACTCGGAGGTCCGCAGCCAGCGCGTGTGCGCGGTGGACGCCGGAATCTACGAGGCAGCCCTGGTCATCTGCGACGACGCCCGCTCCCGCGCGGTCGTGGTGCGGGCCGAGCGGCAGGAGGAGGCCTGGCGCATCACGGTCCTGGAGGTCGGCTGAACCATCCCTGCGGGGCCGCCCGAGCACGGAAGAGGGGCCGGGCGGAGGCACTCGCCTCCGCCCGGCCCCTCCGACCTGCCCGGACCGTCCCTCATGGGCGCAACGTCCTCAGTCCTCGGACGACGCCCGCTTCTTGGCCTCGCGCGCGGCCTTGGCCTCCGCGGCACGGCGCTCGGCGCGCGATCGCGGCTGGGCCGGGGCCTCGCCGCCGGAGGCCGCCGGATCCGAGACCGACGACGCGGTCGGAGCCGAGGCCTCTGCCGATCCCCGGGAGGAGGCCTCGGAGGACTTCGCGCCGCTGCGCTCGGTGCGCACCTGGGTGCGTCCGCTCTCACTGGGTGCGGAGTACTGGAGGAACTTGGGCTGCTTCGGCAGCCCGGCCCCCAGCGGTCCGCCGCCGGCGTTGGCGCGCTGCGAGCTGAGATCCACCGAGAAGAGGTAGGTCACCGTCTCCTCGCGGATGCCGTCCATCAGGTTCTGGTACATGATGTGGCCCTCGCGCTGGTACTCGACCAGCGGATCGCGCTGAGCCATGGCGCGCAGCCCGATGCCGTCCTTGAGATAGTCCATCTCGTAGAGGTGCTCCGGCCACTTGCGGCCCAGCACGGAGAGCACCACTCGGCGCTCGAGGTTGCGCATGGCCTCGGAGCCGATCTGCTCCTCGCGCTCCTCGTAGACGACCTCGGCGTCCGAGACCAGCTGCTCCCGCAGGAACTCGGTGCTGAGCTTGTCGCGCCCGCCCGCTTCCTCGATCAGCTCGTCCTGGGAGACCGAGACCGGGTAGACCGTGCGCAGGGCCTCCCACAGCGCGTCAAGGTCCCAGTCCTCGGGGTGCCCCGAGCTGGTCTTCTCGACCACGATCGAGCCCACGACCTCCCGGAGGAACTGCTGCACCTGATCCTGGAGGTCGTGGCCCTCGAGGATCCGGCGGCGGTCGGCGTAGATCGCGGTGCGCTGGCGGTTCAGGACGTCGTCGTACTTCAGGACGTTCTTGCGCTGCTCGGCATTGCGGCCCTCGACCATGTTCTGCGCCGAGGCGATCGCCCGGGAGACGATCCGGAACTCCAGTGCGGTGTCCTCCGCGGCGTTGGCCATCAGGCGAGAGGCGCCGCCGGCGTTGAACAGGCGCATGAGGTCGTCGTTCAGGGACAGGTAGAAGCGCGACTCGCCGGGGTCGCCCTGACGGCCGGCGCGCCCGCGCAGCTGGTTGTCGATGCGACGGGACTCGTGGCGCTCCGTGCCCAGCACGTACAGCCCGCCGAGCTCCTTGACCGTCTCGTGCTCGTCGCCGATCTCCTGCTCCGCGGCCTCCAGGATCTCGGGCCACTTCTGCTCGTAGCCCTCCGGGTCCCGGTCCGGGTCCAGGCCGAGCTCCTTCATGCGCTCCATGGCGATGGCCTCGGCATTGCCGCCCAGGATGATGTCCGTGCCGCGACCGGCCATGTTGGTCGCCACCGTGACGGAGCCCTTGCGCCCGGCCTGGGCCACGATGGCGGCCTCGCGCTCGTTGTTCTTGGCGTTGAGGACCTCGTGCCGGATGCCCCGCTTGGACAGCAGCTTGGAGAGGTACTCGGACTTCTCCACCGACGTGGTGCCCACCAGGATGGGCTGGCCCGTCTCATGGCGCTGCTCGATGTCCTGGACCACGGCCGCGAACTTCACGACCTCGTTCTTGTAGACCAGATCCTCCCGGTCCTCGCGGACCATGGGCCGGTTGGTCTCGATGGCCACCACGCCGAGCTCGTAGGTGTTCATGAACTCGGCCGCCTCGGTCTCGGCGGTGCCGGTCATGCCGCCGAGCTTGTCGTAGAGGCGGAAGTAGTTCTGCAGGGTGATGGTCGCCATGGTCTGGTTCTCGGGCTTGACCTTCACCTTCTCCTTGGCCTCGATCGCCTGGTGCTGGCCCTCGTTGTACCGACGGCCCTTCAGGATGCGTCCGGTGTGCTCGTCGACGATCTGGACCTCGCCCTTGACCACGACGTAGTCCTTGTCTCGGGCGAAGAGCTCCTTGGCCTTCAGGGCGTTGTTCAGGAAACCGATCAGCGGCGTGTTGGAGGTGTCGTAGAGGTTCTCGATGCCCAGCCAGTCCTCGACCTTGTCGATGCCGGGCTCCAGCACGGAGACCGTGCGCTTCTTCTCGTCGGCCTCGTAGTCCTCGTCCAGCTCCAGCCGCTCGACGAGCGAGGCGAAGACCGAGTACCAGCGGTTGGCCTCGCCGGAGGCCGGACCGGAGATGATCAGCGGGGTGCGGGCCTCGTCGATGAGGATCGAGTCGACCTCGTCGACGATCGCGAAGTTGTGCCCGCGCTGCACCAGCTCGTCGACCGACCAGGCCATGTTGTCGCGCAGGTAGTCGAAGCCGAACTCGTTGTTCGTGCCGTAGGTGATGTCCGCGGCGTACTGCTTGCGGCGGACATCCGGGGACTGGCCCGCCAGGATCGTGCCGGTCTCCATGCCCAGGAAGCGGTAGACGCGGCCCATCTGCTCCGCCTGGGAGGAGGCCAGATAGTCGTTGACCGTGATGACGTGGACGCCCTTGCCGGACAGCGCATTGAGGTAGGCGGGCGCGGTGGCCACCAGGGTTTTGCCCTCGCCGGTCTTCATCTCGGCGATGTTGCCCAGGTGCAGCGCGGCCCCGCCCATGAGCTGGACGTCGTAATGGCGCTTGCCCAGCACGCGGTGCGACGCCTCGCGGACCACGGCGAAGGCCTCTGGGAGCATGCGGTCCAGGGACTCGCCGTCCTCGAGGCGCTGGCGGAATGCGTCCGTCTCCGCACGCAGCTCGGCGTCGGTGAACTTTCTGAAGCCGTCCTCGAGCGTGTTGATCGCATCGGCATAGGACCGCAGGCGGCGCAGGACCTTCTTGTCGCCGGTCCGGAGCACCTTCTCCAGGATGGACGCCACTGGCACACGCTCCTTGATCGTGGGGGCTGCGTCGCCGTGGTCGATCCGAGGCACGGCACGGGACCTCCCGCGACGAGCTCCCCGGTCCGAGGCCGTGGGGTCGGCCGGCGACTCAGGACAGTCTACGGCAGGGCGCATGAGCGCAGACGCGACCGGGAGTCCTCCGGTCGCGTCTGCGGTGCGCTGAGCGCGAAGTCCGCACGAGCGGCTTCCAGGCCGAGCCCGCGGCCCGGCGGGGGGGGGTTCCGCTCAGCTGGCCTGGTAGGCCCTCTCCTCCACGGTCTCCGGCTCGGCGACGGAGGCGCTGAGGGAGATCACACCGTATTCCCAGCCCTTTCGGCGGTAGGCCACGGAGGGCTCGTCCGTGGCCGAGTCGATGTAGAGGAAGAAGTCGTGCCCGACGAGCTCCATGCGGTCGATGGCCTGGTCCGCGCTCATCCGCTCTGCCGGAAAGCTCTTGCGGCGGATCTCGACGGGCGGGACGTCCTCGCTCAGCGCGTACTCGGTGTCGAAGGCCTCGGACTCCGCCGCCGAGAGCTCCTCCGGGGACGCGTAGGGGCGGTCGCTGATCGGCAGGACCGGAAGGGCGGCGGTGGCCTCGTGGACGGCGGTGGGGCGGTGGTTGCCGCGGTGGATCTTGCGGCGATCGCGCGCGCGGCGCAGCTGCTCGATGAGCTTGGCGTAGGCGGAGTCGAAGGCCGCCTGCTTGTCATCGCCGCGGGCCTCGGCGCGCACCACGGGTCCGCGGCCGATGACGGTGGCCTCGACACGCATGCCGTCGTGGCCGGGCTGGGGGTTCTCCTTGAGGACCTTGATCTCGATCCGCTGGACCTTGTCGCCCAGCTCCTCGAACCTCGTCACCTTGGTCTCGACGTATTCGCGGAAGCGATCGGAGATGGTGACGTTCCGGCCCTGGATGGTGAGTTCCATGATGTCCTCCCAGTCAGCGGACCGGCTCCCGCAGGACGGGGGACAGTCCGTGGTAGACCCTGCGGAGGCCGACGAGGGCGACCCCCACCCGGGACGAGGGGTCCCGGTAACAGGATATTACCCGGCTCACACCTGCGATTCATCCACCGGCCTCCGGAGATTCGCGCGCCGACCTTGCGGTCTGCGCTGAGGGCGCGCCCACCGCGCCCAGCACGACGGCGCCCCGCACCTCGATGCCGCCCGCCTCGAGCCGGCGCGCCGCCCGGCGCAGTGTGGAGCCCGTGGTGAGGACGTCGTCGACGAGCACCGCCGAGACCGGCACCGGCGAGCGCAGCCGCCGCCCCGGGCGCTGCAGCACGAACGGGTCCTCGGCACGTGCGCGTCCGGCGGCGTCGCGGGTCTTCTGCGACCCCGTCCACGGCGCGGGCCCGAGGTGCAGAGCGGCCCCTGCCGTGCGCGATCGGTGGGCGAGCCACGGCTCGATCCGCGCGCCTGCCGGCAGCAGGCCCTCGCGCCCCGCCCTTGCCAGCAGCTCGCCCACCGGATCGGACCACCGGCGCCGCAGCGCTCGAGCGGACGTGGGGATCGGCACGAGGACCTGATCCGCAGAGTCCTCCCCGAGCCCGGCGCGCACGGCGCGAGCGAGGATCGGTGCGAGCACGGGAAGCAGATCGGACCGCCCGCCGTCCTTGAAGGCCATCAGGCACACCGCCAGCTCGAACTCGTACGACCCAGCGGCCACGACCGGCAGCCCGCCGAGCTGAGCGGCGCCGGTCTCCACCCGGCGCGGTCGCGAGCAGCTTCGGTGCAGCAGGCGACGACAGGGACGGCACACCGACTCCCCCGGCTCCCGGCACACCGCGCACTGGACCGGCACGAGAGGCTCGATCCCTCGAAGGGCGACCTGGCCCGCCCGGGCCAGGCGCAGCCCCAGGGACTTCCCAGAGGCCGCGCTGCTGCTGCGCCCGGACCGGGCTCGACGACTCACGGGCTGGCTCACGGCGGCAGGATCTCTGATCGGCAGAGGACCCGGACCGCCTTCGTGGCGCCCCGCGACTCCCGCGGCCCGCGCAGCGGAGGCGAAACGGCCTGTGGAGCCCGGACGACCCGGCGGCGGCTCAGCCGGCGTAGGCGACGTCCGAGACCTCGTCGGTCTGCGGCGACCAGGCCTCGCCGGTGAGCAGGCGCAGCTCGCCGTCGCTCTCCACGTAGATCTCGCCTTCGCCGTCGCCGCCGGCGATGTTCTGCACGCCGTCGACCACGGTCGGCAGGCTGCGGTGGCGACCCGAGACGTCATAGACCTCCGGCGTGCTGCTGGAGTCCCGCTCGGCTGCCACGACGAAGGCCGAATCGCTGATCCAGGCGGCGTAGGCCGGAGGCTCGACGGCGTCCAGATCCACCAGCTGCGGGTCGTTGAGCCGCACGGGCTCGCCATCGCCGCGGCGGATGATGCCGGCCAACAGGATCCGGGAGTCGTCGCCCTCGTCGGTGAGGATGAGGGCACGGGTGCCTCCGCGGGAGACTCGCAGGCTGGCGATCGGGACGCCCTCCAGCGAATCCGCCTGCACCTGCAGGGCCGGGCGGCCGGGCTCGTCGATGCTCGCGGTGCTGATCGCTCCCTCGTCGTCGGCGGTCCAGGCCCAGCCGTGCTGATCCACGGACGGATCCGTGAGCCCGGAGCCGCTGACGCGGTCCACCGGCCGGGGAGCGGCCGAGGAAAACGTCACCATGGTCTCGGCGTCGTCGGCCAGCGCCGCGAACTGATCCATCTCCCGGCTCATGGCCGGCGCGGCGGGCGAGCGCCCCTCGAGGGCATCAGCGAGCTCGGGCACCGGGCTGATCTGCCCGCCCTGGTGGAACACGAGCTCCTCGTCGCGCAGGGCGATCTGTCGCCCGGGCACGGAGGCGACGGTGGAAGGCAGGTCGGCGGCCTCATCGGGTGCCAGCTCCACGACGGAGTCGTTGACGGACATCGCGACGCTGTCGACCGACTCGAGGTCCTGGAGCGTGAGCATGATCTGCCCGTAGATGCCCTGCGTGGTCTCCAGATCAGCGGTGCTGAAGTCCGGGATGGTCATCTCGACCGAGGCCTCCCCGTCCTGGATGGGCACCGTGGAGCCCTCTGCGAGCTCGGCTCCCTCCGGGATGTGGGAGCGCACGGCACCGTCCAGGTAGGGAGCCGGGCCGTTGATCAGCGCGCGCATCAGCTGCGTGGAGACCACGGGCCGATCCGGGAACCAGCGGGGGTCCGGCACGGCGTATTCGCCGCCCGGCTCCATGAAGTACAGGTTGTAGGGCTGATAGACGTCGTCCAGGTTCGTGGCCGGGATGAGCACGGCGTCCGGGGCCGAGGAGATGCGCCATTCGCCGTCGACCTGGGTGAGCTCGAGATCGAACTCATCGGTCGAGCCGGGCTCCTGCCGGTTCATGATCCCGTTGACGTCGATCTGGGCGCGGGTGTCCACGCTCACGCGGACCTGGTCGTCCTCGAGCCCCTGCTGGATCCCCGCCTCTCCGGAGAACACATAGGTCTGCTGCCCGGGGCGCCAGCTGTCGGCCAGCTCCGGAGCCAGGTACCGGCGAGCCGCGGCGTAGTCCTCCGCGGCGCCCTGTCCGGCTGCCAGGAAGTCGGTCACGATCTGCTCGGGACTCGCCCCGGGGGCAGGAGCAGCGAACTCCGGCTCGGCGGACTCGGTGGTCGAGGACGTTGGCGGCTCGGCCACGTGCACGGGACCGGACGTGGGGATCGACGCGCAGCCGCCCAGCACCAGGGAGCCGACGACGCCCATGGACAGCGCCAGGCGAGCGCGCGAGCCGCGCGCACCTGCTGCCCGCGGATCGGGGATGTCCTGGCTCATGACGAGCTCCTTCCATCGGCGTCGTCGTCATGGGGGCCCTCCGGATCGGCCGGCTCGGAGCCGCGGCGCTCGGGATCGGGCAGCTGCTCCGGCAGCTCGCGGAAGGCCGGGAGCTCGCCGGTGTCATCCGGGAACAGGTCCTCGTAGGACTCGTCCAGGTCGTCCTCCTCGAAGTAGGCGGGCGGCTGATCGGGAGCCGGAGCATCGCGGAAGGCCGTGCCGCCGATCGGCTCATCAGGCAGAGGGGCGCTGCGTCCGCCGTCGAGCGCGCCGCTGCGCATGCCTGAGCCGTCGCCGTGCCCGCCTGTCGGATCGCTCGGCGCGCCGGAGGCCTCGGACCCCACGGGCGTGAAGCGCGGGCCGCCCTCCGAGCGACCGGCCGCCGAGGCCCCCACGAACGTCCCGCCGATCGACTCGTGCGCCGCCCCCGAAGGCGCCGGTCCGGAAGCCTGCGCCCCGTCCTGCTCCGGAGTCCGGGACGCCTCGGGAGCGGTCTGCTCCTCCTCGTCCTCGGCCTCATCGGCCGCGCGACGGATCTGCGCGAGCTGCAGCTGCCCGGTGGAGCGCGAGACCACCGAGTCCTGGTCCAGCGGGATGACGACCATGGTCCCGGTGTCCGTCACCACGCCGACGACCGGCATGGACTCCGGATCCGGCGGCAGCTCGACGGGCGGCTCGTCGTCCTCGGACAGCGGGCGCGACTGCAGCAGCGGCAGGGACAGCCGGAAGCAGGCGCCCTGTCCGGGCGAGCCCCAGGCGTCGAGCCAGCCGCCGTGCAGACGAGTGTCCTCGGCGGCGATCGACAGCCCCAGCCCCGTGCCGCCCGTGGTGCGGGCGCGCGCCGGGTCCGCACGCCAGAAGCGGTCGAAGACCTTGGCCGTCTGCTCCTCGGTGAGCCCGATGCCGTGATCGCGCACCGCCACGGACACCGCGGTGCCCGAGGCGCGCACGACGATGTCGATCGGGCGGCCCTCGCCGTGCTCGATCGCGTTGACCACCAGGTTGCGCAGGATCCGCTCGATGCGGCGCTGATCCATCTGCACCAGGATCCGCTGGCGGTCGGCGTGCACGCGGATCACCGTGTCGGCATTGGCGGCCAGGGGGGCGGCGGTCTCGAGCACCCCGGTGATCTGCTGGATGATGTTGACCCCGGTGATCTCCAGGCGCGCCGCACCGGCGTCGAAGCGGGAGATCTCGAGCAGGTCGGCGAGCAGGACGTCGAAGCGGTCGACCTGGTGGTACAGCAGCTCCGCGGAGCGCCGGTTGACGGGGTCGAAGTCGTCGCGCGCATTGTGCAGGACCTCGGCGGCCATGCGGACCGTGGTCAGCGGCGTGCGCAGCTCGTGGGAGACGTCCGAGACGAAGGTCTGCTGCATGGACGAGAGCTGCTCGAGGCGGGTGATCTGATCCGCGAGGTTGTCGGCCATGCGGTTGAACGATCGGCCCAGCCGGGCGACCTCGTGCGAGCCGTGGACCTCCATGCGGGCATCGAGGTTGCCGTCGGCCAGCGACTCGGAGGACCGGGCCGTGTAGGTCACCGGGCGCACGATCTCGCGGGTCACGTACCAGACCACGCCCGAGACCAGCAGCGCCTGGACCAGCGTGGCCAGAACCAGCACCGCGTGCATGGCATCCAGGGTGCGCTGGGGCTGGGAGAAGTCGTGGACGAAGTAGAGCCCGTACGGCGAGCCCTGCCTCGGCTCCACGACCTGGCCGACGATCACGACGGGCACGGAGGGTCCGTTCTCGTCGATCTGCGCCGAGCCGGACTGCCAGTACATGCCCTCGTCCACGCCCACGCTGTCGGCGACCTCCTCCTGCAGCTCCGCCGGGATGGTCTGCTCGCCCAGCCACGGCTTCTCCGACTGGGGCGGGAGCGAGTCGTCGCCGCTGTCGTCCTCGTCGTGCAGCGGCAGCAGCACCCAGCGGCTGCGCGCCCGGTCGCTGCCGGAGTCCAGCCCGCTCAGGGTGGAGGACACGAGGGTCTGCAGCTGCTCCTGGTCGCCGCCCTCGGAGGCATCGAAGCTGGCCTGCACGCTGCGGTAGTCGGCCTCGGACTGGCTCAGCGCCTGGCCCAGGGTGTCGTTGAACAGCCGCTCGGAGATCTGGTGCGAGAGGAAGCTGCCCGTGACCAGGAAGACGATCAGCGCCCCGACCAGCGCGATCGACACGGCACGGAACTGCAGGGAGTGCCGCCAGCGCCGCAGCACCAGCCGAAGGCGCAGGCGCGCCCCGCCGATGGGTCCGCGGTACCGGCGCCGCCGCCTGCGTGCGGCGCGGGGGTCGGTATGGACGACCGTCTCCTGTCCGGGGACATCGACGACTCCCACAGGAAGCGTGGGTCCCGCCGAGCCCGCCACGGACTCGTCGTCCGGGCGCGCGCCGGCGACCGCGGACGAGCCGTGGGCGCCGGTGGAGGAGGGGTCGGTCATGACGAGGGGGTTCTGGGAGGTTCTCAGCGGTGCTCGTGCCCGGCCCGGTAGCCGACGCCGCGCACGGTGACGATGATCTGCGGGTTCTCGGGGTCGCGCTCGACCTTGGAGCGCAACCGCTGGACGTGGACGTTGACCAGGCGGGTGTCGGCGGCGTTGTGGTAGCCCCACACCTGGCGCAGCAGCATGTCGCGGGTGAAGACCTGCTCGGGCGAGCGCGCCAGGGTAGCCAGCAGCTCGAACTCGAGCGGGGTCAGGGCGATCTCCTCCTGTCCGCGCAGCACGCGGTGGCCGGTGATGTCCACGGTGACGTCGCCGACCACGAGCTCGGTCGAGGTGGCGCGCGAGCCCGGGCGCAGCCGGGCCTTCACGCGGGCCAGCAGCTCGGCGGGCTTGAAGGGCTTGGGGATGTAGTCGTCGGCCCCGGCCTCCAGGCCGCGCACGACGTCGTCGGTGTCCGACTTGGCGGTCAGCATCACGATCGAGGTGTCCGAGAACTCCCGGATCTCGCCGCAGATCTGGATGCCGTCCTTGCCGGGCAGCATCAGGTCGAGCAGCACCACATCCGGCTCGGCCTGGCGGAAGGCCTCCACGGCCTCGGCTCCGTCGGCGCAGAAGATCGTCTCGTAGTCCTCGGCGTTGAGGATGATGCCGATCATCTCCGCCAGTGCTGCGTCATCATCCACCACGAGGATTTTTGCCTTGGCCACCGGATCGCCTCTCTGCTTCGCGACATCTGCCCGGATCCCTGCGGCAGCGCGGCGTGCTGGTCGTGCGAGGGTGGGCTCCCGTCCATCATGTCAGCTCTGCCGCCCGCAGGCGGGCACCCCAGCCGCGGAAGCGTGGCCGATGCGGATCCGCCCGACGACGCGCCCGCTCGAGCTCACGCCTCCCGGGCGGTGTCCTCGAGCCCTCGGGCGATGTCCGCGACGCGGCCGAGCACGGACTGCAGCCGGTCGGGGGCCAGCTCCTCGAGCCCTGGGCCGACCGCGACCATCAGCCGCGACAGCTCCTTCAGCGGCATGCCGACCTCGCTGATCGGCCGGACGATCGCCTCGACCTCGCGCGAGGTCGACGACGGCCGGGACAGGCCCTCGACCAGGTGCGGCAGCAGCAGGCACAGGTCCGTGCCCGAGTCCTGGATCTCGGCCAGCGGCTCCCAGTCGCGAGCGCTGGGACCGGGGGCGGACACCACGATCCGGTCCGCGCCGACTCCCAGGGCCCGCGCCGGCTCCAGGCCCTCCGGAAGCTGCAGCTCGACGCTGAGCGCCCCGGCGGACCGCGCGGCTTCGACCACGCGCTCGAGCCCCTCGCGGACCTCCGACCACGGCACGGCCCGCAGGGTCTGATAGCCGCTGGCGGTGGGGATCCGACCCTCGAGCACGCGCAGCAGCTCGGGCTCGGCCAGGCGCACGACGATCCCCCGCGGGCCGATCGACTGGCGCAGCGCTGAGAGGTGCTCGCCGAGGCCGTCTGCCAGCGAGTCGACCAGGTCCCGGCGAGCGCCGTGATCGCGCAGCACTCGCTCGCCGCCGTGCAGGTGCAGACGGGCGGCCAGGGCGGTCGGGCCCAGCAGCTGCGTGGTGACCGGCTCCAGGTCGCCGTCGGACTCGGCGCCGATGACATCGGCCAGCACATTGAGGTCGCTGGCCAGCAGGGATCGGGCGGCCCGGGATTCCTTGGAGTCGTGGCGCTGCAGGCGCCAGCCGTGCGGCTGCAGGTCGCACCACAGCTCGGTGAGCACGGCGACCGTGCGCGGCAGGTCATCGGCCACGTCCGAGCGCTGGGGCAGCGGCAGCAGCCCGCTGCGATGCGGCGCCCCGAGCTCGCCGCGCATGACCGTGAAGGCCTCCACCGCGCTGGTGCCGGGCAGTCCGCCCACGACCGTGGCGCGCGTGCGCGTCGGCTCCTGAGGCAGGACGGCCGTCTCGGAGGATCGTGCGCTCACCGCTCGGTTCCCGCGCGGTGCTCCTCCGCGATGCGCTCGTGATGGCGGATGACCTCGCTGATGATGAAGCTGAGGATCTTCTGCGCGAACTCCGGATCCAGCTCGGCGTCCTGGGCCAGACGGCGCAGCCGCTCGATCTGCTGGGACTCGCGCTCGGGGTCCCCTGCCGGAAGGTCGTTGGCCGCCTTGAGCTCTCCCACGCGCTGGGTGGCCTTGAAGCGCTCGGCCAGGACGTTGACGAGCACGGCGTCGAGGTTGTCGATGGTGCCGCGCATGGCCCGCAGCTGGGCGAGGACCTCTTCGGTGCCGAGGGACTCGGCCGGGCGCGGGGCGCTGGCGGTCTGATCGTCGGAGCTCATGGTCTCGATCCTAGGTCAGCGGGCGGGCGAGGAGGCCCGGGAAGCGGCCTGGGCGGAGGCGATCGTGGCCTGCCCGAGCACGCGGGTGCCCTGGTAGACGACGGCCGACTGCCCCGGGGCCACCGCGCTCAGGGGCTCGTCGAGCTCGAGCACCAGCTCGGTGCGCAGCTGCCCGTCGTCCTCGGCGTCCTCGAGCCGAGCCCGGCCGGGCAGGGCCTCGCCGTGGGCCCGCACCTGGACCTGGACCTCGATTTCCTCGGAGACCCGGCCCGCGCTGGTCCGGGCATCCTGCTGGAAGCGCTCGAACTCGGGCACGGGGCGACCGGCCCAGGACAGGCGGATGCCCCGGATCTCGTCGACCGCCAGGTGCTCCCGCGGGCCCACCACGACCTCGTCGGTCTTGGGCCGGATCTCCAGGACGAAGCGGGGCTTGCCGTCGGGGGCCGGAGTGCCCAGGTGCAGGCCCCTGCGCTGGCCGACGGTGTAGGCCAGCGCGCCGTCGTGGCTGCCGAGCTGCCGGCCGTCGTCGTCGACGATCGCCCCGGGACGCATCTCGACCCGTTCGGCCAGCCAGCCGCGGGTGTCGCCGTCGGGGATGAAGCAGATGTCGTGCGAATCCGGCTTGGCGGCCACCGACAGTCCGCGGCGCTGCGCCTCCTCGCGCACGAGCGCCTTGGAGGGAGTGGGCGCCAGCGGGAAGAGGCAGTGGCGCAGCTGCTGCTCGTCGAGCACGCCCAGCACGTAGGACTGGTCCTTCGCGTCCTCGGCGGCCCGGTGCAGCTCGGGGCGGCCGTCGACCTCGATCACGGACGCGTAGTGGCCGGTGCACACGGCGTCGAAGCCCAGTGCCATGGCCTTGTCGAGCAGGGCCTCGAACTTGATCTTCTCATTGCAGCGCAGGCAGGGGTTCGGGGTGCGCCCGGCGGCGTACTCGCTGATGAAGTCGTCCACCACATCGGCCTGGAAGCGCTCGGAGAAGTCCCACACGTAGAACGGGATGCCCAGCTTCTCGGCCGCCCGCCAGGCATCGTTCGAGTCCTCCACGGTGCAGCACCCGCGCGAACCGGTGCGCAGCGTGCCGGGCATGCGGTTCAGGGCCAGGTGCACGCCGGTGACGTCGTGCCCGGCCTCGACGGCGCGCGCCGCCGCGACGGCGGAGTCCACTCCCCCGGACATGGCTGCCAGGACGCGCATGGGGATCTCCTCACAGTGCTTCGGGGTGCTCGATGACCGGCGGGTCCGCCGGATCGCCCCTCCAGGGTAGCGGTGCGACGGCAGCCGTGTCCGCCCGGAGCCGCAGCGGGCTGCCCGACGACGGTCGGGCGCCGGCTCAGGCGCCGGAGAGCCCTGCGGCCAGGGCGCGCGCGTGAATCTGCGGCAGGGCCGCGACCAGGGCGTCGACGTCGGCCTCGGTGCTGCCTCGCCCCAGGGTGAAGCGCTGGGCGCCTCGGGCCGTGCGCTCATCCAGTCCCATGGCCAGCAGCACCCGCGACGGACGCGGCACGCCGGCGGTGCAGGCAGACCCGGTCGAGGTGGCGAATCCGGCCGCATCCAGCAGGAAGAGCAGGGAGTCGCCCTCGCAGCCGGGGAAGGTGAAATGGACATTGCCGGGAAGGCGCAGCCCGGAGTGAGGCCGATCCAGCGGTCCCCGCAGCACGGCCTGGGGCACGGCCGCCCGGATGCCGTCGATGAGGCGGTCGCGCAGCTGCGCCAGACGCCGCGCCTGCTCCGGCAGATCAGCCGTGGCCTCCCGCACCGCCGCCGCGAACCCGGCCGCACCGGCAGCATCCAGGGTCCCGGGGCGCAGCCCGCGCTGCTGTCCGCCGCCGTGCAGCAGCGGGCGGATCTGCGCTGCGCGCCCCACCACGAGCGCGCCGCTTCCGACCGGGGCGCCGATCTTGTGCCCGGAGACCGCGATCGTGGTCAGCCCGGGCAGCCGCGAGCTGATCGGCAGGGCCCCCAGCGCCTGGACGGCATCCACGTGCAGCGGGACCTGGAACTCGGCGCAGACCTCCGCCAGCTCGGCGATCGGCTGGACGGTGCCGACCTCGTTGTTCGCCCACATCACGGCCACCAGGGCCACCGATCCCGGATCGCGGGCGAGCATCGCCTTCAGCTGGGCGGGGTCCGTGCGGCCGAGCTCATCGACCTCCAGCACCTCGAGCTGCGCGCCGCAGTGCTGGGAGAGATGCTCGGCTGGCTCCTGGACCGCAGGATGCTCGATGCTCGAGACGATCACCCGGCGTCGGCTCGGGTCCTGCGCGGTCCGGGCCTCCCACAGCCCCTTCACGGCCAGGTTGTCGGCCTCGGTGCCGCCCGAGGTCAGGATGACCTCGACCGGATCGGCCTCCAGGGCTGCCGCGATCGCGTCCCGGGACTCCTCCAGCACGCGGCGGGCGGCGCGCCCGGAGCCGTGCAGCGAGGACGGGTTGCCGCCGCGCAGCAGCTGCTCTTGCACGGCACGGGCCGCCGCCGGCAGGACCGGGTGCGTGGCGGCGTGATCGAGGTAGACGGGCCCGGCGGGCTGGGCGGGGGGCTGCGGATCGGACACGCGGCCAGTGTAGGGAGCCGCCCCGACGGGCTACCGTGACCGATGTGACCTCCGCACCTAGCTCCGTGCCCCCGAACCCCGCCGACGGGGTGCCCGCCCTGCGGCATCCGGTGCGCAGCCTGGCCGGGCGGCGGATCGACTTCCGCCGCGACCTGCTGGTCATGGGCATCGTCAACCGCACCCCCGACTCGTTCTACGACCGGGGCCGGACCTTCGGGCTCGAGGCCGCCGTGGCCGCCGGGGAGCGCCACGCGCAGGACGGCGCGGACTGGGTCGACGTCGGCGGCGTGCCCTTCGCCCCGGGCGAGGCCCTGGATCCGAGGGTCGAGGCCGATCGCGTGGTCCCGGTGATCGAGCAGCTGGCGCAGCTGCGCCCCGGTCTGATCCTCTCGGTCGACACCTTCCACGCGTCGGTGGCCGACGCCTGCCTGGCCGCCGGCGCGCACGTGGTCAACGACACCACCGGGCTCTCCGATCCCGAGATGGCCGAGGCGGTCCGCGACCACGACGCCCACGTGATCGTCACCCACTCCCTGAGCGGTCCCGGCGGCCCCCGGACACCGGTGCCGAATCCGCGCTACGACGACGTGGTCGCCGAGGTGCGCGAGTTCCTGGCCCGGCGGATCGACCACGCGCTGCAGCACGGCATCGCGGCGGACCGGCTGATCATCGATCCCGGCCACGACCTGCACAAGACCACCGTCCACTCGCTCGAGCTGACCCGGCGCCTGGGCGAGATCACGAGCCTGGGCCATCCCACGCTGGCGGCGGTGTCGAACAAGGACTTCGTGGGCGAATCCCTGGGCCTGCCGCGCGAGCAGCGCCTCGAGGGCTCGCTGGCGGCAGCGGTGGTCTGCGCCCTGAACGGCGCCCGGATCTTCCGCATGCACGAGCCCGCCCAGGCACGACGGGCGCTGGACATGGCGGCCACGATCATGGGCCTGCGCGAACCCGTCGAGGCCCGGCACAACATGGAAGGACCACGATGACGCATCCCGATGCGCCGGAGGATATCCGCGGACTCGAGCGGATCTGGCCCGAGCCCGGCTTCCTGAGCCTCGACGAGCTGCGCGAGGACTATGCGCGTACCTGGCCCGATGTCTCCGAGGGCTCCGGGGCCATGATGATCAGCTCGCTCGACGGCTCGGCGGTGCTCGGCGCGGTCTCCGGCGGACTGTCCTCGCCCGCCGATCAGAAGCTCATGGATGTGCAGCGCGGCGTCGTCGACGCCGTGGTGATCGGCGCAGGGACCCTGCGCGAGGAGGGCTACGGGGGCCTGCAGGTCCACGACGATTCCGCCGCCTGGCGCCGAGCCCGCGGCATGAGCGAGCACCCCGTGCTCGTGGTGGTCTCCCGCAGCCTGGACCTCGACCCGGCCTCGGACTTCCTGGCCGAGGCTCCCGTGCGGCCGCTGATCCTGACCGGTGCCGCGTCCTCCGCGCAGCGCAGGAAGGCCCTCGAGCAGGTGGCCGACGTCGAGGTGATCGACGACGGCACCGGCGGCGTGGATCCGCAGGCCGCCCATGAGCTCTTCGCCCGGCGCGGCTGGCAGCGGATCCACAGCGAGGGCGGTCCGACGGTGCTGGCGGCGTGGATGGCTGCGGGGCGGATCGCCGAGCTGCACCTGAGCCTGTCCCCCGTGCTCGCCGGCCGGACCCGGGCTGGCCTGCTGGGCGAGGCGATCGACCCGCAGCGCCTCGAGCTGGCCCAGGTGCTGCGCGACGGCTCGATGCTGCTCACGCGCTACCGGGTCCGGAAGGCCGCGCAGCGCCCGTAGACTCTGGGCCCATGGTGCGCATGCTTCTGGTGGAACCCGAGATCCCCGGCAACACGGGCAACGTCATCCGCCTCTCGGCGGTGACGGGTGCCGAGCTGCACCTGGTCGAGCCGCTGGGCTTCGACTTCGACGACGCCAAGCTGCGCCGCGCCGGACTGGACTACCACGACCTCGCGGGCATGCACGTCCACGCCGATCTCGAAGCCGCGTGGGAGGCGCTGCGACCGCAGCGCGTCTTCGCCTTCACCACCACCGGCACGTCCTCCCACACCGCCGTGCAGTGGCGCGACGACGACGTCATGATGTTCGGACGCGAGTCGGTGGGGCTGTCCGAGCAGCACAAGGCGGACCCACACGTGACGCAGGAGATCCGCATCCCCATGCTGCCGGCTCGCCGCTCGCTCAACCTGGCCAACAGCGTCTCGATCGCCGTCTACGAGGCCTGGCGCCAGAACGGCTTCGACGGCGCCGTGTGAGACGGCGAGCCGCCGCTCAGCACCCGAGCGGCGGCTCCGGCGCACCGACCCGGACGAGCGCTGACCTGCCCGGGGCCGGTGCCGCAGATCAGTCGGCGTCCGCCGCGTTGCCGACCGTGACCTCGACGGTCTTCTCCTGGCCGTCGCGCTCGTAGACCAGCTCGCCCTTCCCGCCTGCCGGGACCTCCCGCACCGCGGCGGTGAGCTCATCGGCATCGAGGGTGGTGTGGCCGTTGAAGCTGCGGATGATGTCGCCCTCCTGCAGGCCGGCGTCATCGGCCGGCGAGCCGTCCTCGACGGAGCGCACGAGCGCGCCCTCCGAGAAGGTCCGGCTCTCGCCGTCGTCGGCCGCGGCCGCCGAGACCCCGGCGCCCAGGTAGCCGTGGGTGGCCTCGCCGGTGTCGATGATCTCCTGGGCGATGCGCTCGGCCTGATCGATCGGGATGGCGAAGCCGACGCCGATGCTGCCTGCACCGGCGGATTCCTCGCCCGAGGCCGAGGCGATCGCCACGTTGATGCCGACGACCTTCCCGTCCACGTCGACCAGCGCGCCGCCGGAGTTGCCCGGGTTGATGGAGGCGTCGGTCTGGATCACGTTGAGGAACACCGATTCCGTCTGGCCCTGCGAGGAGTCGCCCTGGCCGTAGTCGAAGAAGAAGTCCTGCCAGCCGCCCCCGCCCTGGTCCTCCTCCGAGCTCTCGCCCTCGTCTGGGGTCTCGGGCACGGCGGAGGAGGCCACGGCGATCGTGCGATCGGTGGTGGAGATGATGCCGTCGGTGACCGTGCCGGACAGCCCCAGCGGAGCGCCGATCGCGATCGCGGTATCCCCCACGTTCAGATCGGACGAGCTGCCGAGCTCGGCGGGCACGAGCCCGTCCTCGTCGATCTTGATGACGGCCAGATCGGACAGCGGATCCGTCCCGACGACCTCGGCGGTGGTCACCGTGCCGTCCGAGAGCTGGACCTCGATCGACGGGTCGCTGGACTGCCCGTCCATGGTCACCACGTGGGTGTTGGTGAGGATGTGGCCCTCCTCGTCCAGGATGATCCCCGAACCGGAGCCTGCGCTCTGGCCGTCCGACGAGGAGATCGTCACGACCGAGGGCGAGGCCTTGGCCGCGGCGCCGGTGATCTCCGTGACGGAGTCGGTGTCGTTGACGATCAGCTCGCGCGAGGCCGCCGCTGTGGAGGCGGCGTCCGAGCCGGCGACCGTGTCCACGGCCGCGTAGGTCCCCGCCCCCACCAGGGCGGAGAGGATCAGACCGCCGGCGATCAGACCGGCACCGCCGCGGCGGCGGGTCCGCGCATCGGTGCCGCCGGCCTGGTGCCCCGGGCCGAATCCGGAGCCGGCCTGAGAGCCCGCTGCCTGCGGCTGCTGCGAGTACGGGCTGTGCGGCTCCGGCTGTCCGTACGGGCCTGCCGAGGACGCCTCCGCCTGGGGTCGCGTCGACGAGCCGGAATCCTGCGAGCCGGACGAGTACGGCCCTGCCGTCTGCCGCTGATCGCTCCCCTGCTGCTCAGGGTGCTGCTGCCCGGCGCGGGGATCCTGCCCGACGATCGGCTGCGGGGCCGTGCGCGGGGCGTCGCCGTCGGAGCCGGGGACCGGCTCGTGGGGCTGATGCCCCGGCTGCCATCCGGTGCCGCCGTCTCGGCGGTCGTCCGGACGGGGGGTGTCGGCGCCGTTGCTCAAGCCAGTGCTCCTCATGCGAAGTTCTCGTCGATGGATGCGCCCGGACTGTCCGGGAGCTGCTCCGGATCGGGCCGCGCAGGCCGGGCCCGCGCACGCGCATCGCGGCCCACAGTATCCAGCGTATGCCTGGAACACCGCTGGGTGTCGGGACGAGACCCCTGGGAGCCGCCTGTCCGAGCTCTGTGCGTCGACTGCCCTGCCCTCGGGGCGTCGCACCGGGCACCTATACTCGCCGGTGAGTGACCGACACCACGTCGCGGATCCCCTCGTCCATCGGATGCTCCGGTGCGCGCCGCACGCGACCGACCCCACGGAGACCATGCCTCAGCACAGCAGCAGGGCCAGCCGCCGATCCGGTGCCGCACAGCGCAGCATCGTCTGCGCCCTCGGGGCCGTCGCTGTGCTCAGCGCGGCCTCCCCGGCCTGGGCGGAGCCGCCGGTCGACCTGCCCAGCGACGAGCGCATCGTCGACGACTCGGGCGTCCTCCAGGATCCCGCCGGGCTCGAGGAGCAGATCGACGAGCTCACCCAGGATGAGGGCATCACGCTCAGCGTCGTGATCGTCGACGAGTTCACAGATGCCGCCTCCGCCGACGAATGGGTCGAGCAGACCTGGCTCGCCAGCGGGATGGGCAGCTCGGATGCCCTGCTGGCGGTGGCCTCCGAAGATCGGGAGGCGCGCTTCCTGGCCGGCGACGGCGGCGGCATCAGCCTCGACGAGCAGGACAGCATCTATCAGGACGAGATCGTCCCCGAGCTGTCCGACGACGACTGGGACGGGGCGGTGGCCGGTGCCGTCGAGGGCCTCGACCAGGCCGCAGGGGGCACCAGCGGCTCCTCCGACAGCGGCGACGGGGGCCTGTCCTTCAGCCCCGTGCTGCTGGTCCTGCTGATCGGCCTGGCCGCGATCTTCGTCCCGTTCGTCCTTCGCGTGGCCCGGCGAGTGAACAGGCAGCGCGCCGGCCAGCGTCAGCAGCAGGGCGAGGCCCGCCAATCGCGCTACGGCGAGTTCGCCGATGTCCCGATCAAGGAGCTGCGCGTGCGCGCCGGGGAGCAGATCGTCGCCGCCGACAACGCGATCCAGCACTCGGAGCAGGAGCTCGAGTTCGCCCGTCTGCAGTACAGCCAGGCGCAGGTCGCCCCCTTCGAGGAGGCGATCCGGCAGGCCAAGGAGCACATGCGGGCCTGCTTCGCGCTGCAGCAGCAGCTCGACGACCACATCCCGGACACCGAGGACGACCAGCGCTCCTGGCTCACGGAGATCATCGGCCGCACGCGGGATGCGCAGCGGCCTCTCGAGGAGCAGAAGGAGGCCTTCGCCGGGCTGCGGCAGCTGGAGACCCGTCTTCCCGAGGCCCTCGCCCAGCTGAAGGAGGAATCGCAGCGCGTCCGTCCGGAGCTCGACGCCGCCGCCGCCCACATCGACCAGCTCAGCACCCGCTACGCGGACTCGGCGCTGCAGCCGCTGCGCGAGGACCTCGGCCAGGCCCGCGAGCGCCTGCGCTTCGCGGACGACATGGCGGCAGCGGCAGAGGAGGCCGCCCACGGCGACGACCGCTCGAGCGCCGTCGTGCGGCTGCGCGCCGGCGAGGAGGGCGCCGGCCAGGCCGCCGGACTGCTGCGCTCGATCCGGGAGGCCGCGGACGGGCTGAGCGCGGCGGAGACCGGTCTGCGCGATGCCATGGCCCTTGCCCAGCGCGACATCGCCGAGGCCGAGTCCTATGCGGGCGATGGCTCCCGGCCGGATCTGGCGGCCGCCGCGGCCGGGGTGCGCTCCGTACTCGGGACCATCGACCAGCAGCTGAAGGACCAGCGCATCGACCCCGTCGAGCTGCAGCACCGCCTGGATCTCTCCCGGGATCAGCTCGATCGCACGCTGGGAGGGCTGCGCACCGCCGCCGAGCAGGACCGAGCGCTTCGCCGGCGGCTCGACCAGGCCATCGACTCGGCCCGAACCAGAGTGCAGGCCGCCGAGCGCTACATCTGGGGCAACCGCGGCGGCATCGGCCACGAGGCCCGCACCCGGCTCGCCAACGCCCAGAGCTATCTGGAGCGCGCGCAGGAGCTCGCCCAGTCCGATGCGCAGGCCGCTCTCGAGGCGGCGCAGCAGGCCGAGCACCACGCCCAGCAGGCCCTGGACGGCGCCCACACCGACTCTCTCGACTTCTCCCACCGCCGCTCCCCCGGATCCGGCAGCTACGGAGGGGCCGCGCTTGGCGGCATCCTCCTGGGCTCGATCCTCGACGAGGTCATGGACGGCTCGCGCCGCGGCTCCGGCGGATTCAGCGGCGGAGGCTTCAACGGCGGGTTCAGCGGAGGCTTCGGCGGAGGAGGGTTCGGCGGCGGGTCCTTCGGAGGCGGAGGGGGACGACGCCGTTCGAGCGGGGGCTCCTTCGGAGGCGGCGGGCGCCGCTCCGGCGGAGGCGGCGGACGTCGCAGCTCTGGCGGGAGGTTCTGAGGGCTCCGCCCGAACTCTCAGACAGACTCCCTCTCAGCACTGTTGACCAGCAGGCCGCACCGACCATCAGATTCCCAGCACCATCAGCTCCCCATCCACAGGAGGAACCGACATGTCCAAGCAGTCCATCTTCGGGCGCATCGCCCAGCTCACCCGCGCCAACATCAATGCGCTGATCGACCAGGCCGAGGATCCGCAGAAGATGCTCGATCAGATGGTGCGCGACTACACGGAGAACATCCGCGAGGCGGAGGCCGCCGTCGCCCAGACCATCGGACAGCTGCGGATGCTGGAGCAGGATCACGACGAGGACGTGCGCGAGGCCCAGGAGTGGGGCTCCAAGGCCCTGGCGGCCTCGAGCCGGGCGGATCAGTTCCGCAGCAGCGGCCAGAGCGGCGAGGCCGAGAAGTTCGACAACCTGACCAAGGTCGCCATCCAGCGCCAGATGCAGCACGAGTCCGAGGCGCGCGCGGCCGAGCCGCAGATCCAGGCGCAGACAGAGGTCGTCAACCGCCTCAAGGACGGTCTGAACAAGATGCGCGGCAAGCTCCAGGAGCTGTCGAACAAGCGCGATGAGCTCAATGCCCGGCAGAAGACCGTGCAGGCGCAGTCGCAGGTCCAGGATGCACTCAAGGCCTTCGACGTCATGGATCCCACGTCCGAGGTCTCGCGCTTCGAGGACAAGATCCGCCGTGAGGAGGCCCGCGTGATGGGCCAGCAGGAGCTCGCCGCCTCCAGCCTGGACGCCCAGTTCGAGTCACTGGAGGATCTCAGCCAGGAGTCCGAGGTCGAGGCCCGGTTCGCCGCCCTCAAGGCCGGGCGCACCACCGATCACCTCTCCAGCCTGCCCGCGCCCCAGCAGATCGGCGAGATCGAGCACTGAGCCCGCTGGACCCGACGGCCGGCCCGCTCCCCCGAGACACGGGGCAGCGGACCGGCCGTCGGTCTGTCCGCGGCCGATCGGCGCGCGAGGGCCACTGACGAGGGGCCCTTTCGCCGAGCCGAGCCCCCTGACGGGCAGGCCCCGCTCTCTCCTGCCGTCCGCGGCAGCGAGGAGTCGCTTGTGCAGGGCATCGGCAGGATCAAGCCCTGCACAAGCGACCCCTCGCTGCCGATGCGAGTCTCAAGGTGGGTCCATGCGGGGTTCAAGGTGGGCACAGGGTCCGGGCACAGCAGAAGACCCCCGGAACCGACGGTTCCGGGGGTCTTCTTCACTACGTGGTTGCGGGGGCAAGATTTGAACTTGCGACCTCTGGGTTATGAGCCCAGCGAGCTACCGAACTGCTCCACCCCGCGGCGACAGAGAAAGACTATACGCACTTCCCCGAGCCTTCGCAAACCGAGGGTCGCCCGGCGTTCACGGCCCGTCCACCAGCCCGTCGCCGACTGCCTCGCCCGCAGACGCAGGAAGGCCCCGTCGGGGTCGTGCGGTGCACGCCTTCCCGACGGGGCCCTCCTGCGCCTCAGCAGCCGACCGGCTGCCCGATCACTGATCTGCGTTCGGATCCGTGGGACCCGGCGAGGCGCTGGGGTCGATGCCCTCGGCCGTCATGGCCCGCCCCAGGGCGTCGTCGAGACGGTCCTGAGCCTCGCCGTAGGCGGCCCAGTCGCCCTCCTCCATGGCCGTCTGCGAGTCCTCCATGGCATCGGCCGCATCCGACAGCGCCGAGTCCAGGTCGGTGCCGCCGCTCGGAGCGGTGGTCTCGCCATCGGCGGGCTGCTCCTCCTCGGCCGGCTGCTCGCCGTCCTGGCCCTCCGCCGCCTCGGCGGCCTCGGCCTCGGTGACGCCCGCGCCGTCGGTCGTCTGAGCGCCCGAGTCGCCGCCGAAGACCTGGTCCAGGGCCTCGTCGAGCGTGGGAGCGAATCCGACCTCCTCGCCGAAGCTGACCAGCACGCGCCGCAGAGTGGGATAGCCGGACTCGCCCGAGGAGCGGACGTAGACGGGCTGGATGTACATCATGCCGTCGTTGACCGGCAGGGCCAGCATGTTGCCGTTGATCACCTCGGAGCCGCCCTGGCGCAGCAGGTTCAGGGCGGAGGAGACCTCGGTGTTCGAGTTGAAGTTGTTCTGCGCCTGGCCCGGTCCCGGGACCACGGAGCTGCGGGGCAGCTCGAGCAGCTTCAGGTCTCCGTACTCGTCCGACTTCACGCCGTCCTCGCCGGTGCCGGCATCGCCGTTGGCGGCCAGGTAGCCGTAGAGCACGTTGCGGGAGTTCTCCCCCTCGTTCTGCTGCGGGATGAACGGGGTGGTCAGCTGGAAGCTGGCCTCCGACTCCTCCGGCATCTGCATGGAGAGGTAGTACGGCGGGATGGCCGTGGAGGCGTCGGTCGTGGGGTCGTTCGGGATCGACCAGACGTCGTCGCCGGCGTAGAACGAGCCCGCATCGGTGACGTGGTACCGGTTGAGCAGCTCGCGCTGGACCTTGAAGATGTCCTCCGGGTAGCGCACGTGCTCCATCAGCTCGGCCGACATCTCCGAGTACGGCTTGTACGAGGTCGGGAAGATGCCCTGCCAGGCCTTCAGCACGGGATCCTCCTCGTCCCAGGCGTACAGGTCCACGGAGCCGTCGTACGCATCGACGGTCGCCTTGACCGAGTTGCGCATGTAGTTCGCCTGCTCGCTGGGCAGCGCCGCGGAGGCGCCCTCGGCGGTCGCGGTGTCCTCGGTCGCGTCGTCGAGCTCCATGGGCGTGGAGTACGGGTAGGCGTCCGAGGTCGTGTAGGCGTCCACGATCCACTTGACGCGCCCGTCCACGATGGCCGGGTAGGGGTTGCCGTCGACCGTGAGGTACGGGGCGACCTTCTCGACGCGCTCGCGCGGGGTGCGATCGAACAGGACCTGCGAATCGGGCCGCACGGCATCCGAGAACATCAGGTCCGTGGACTGGAACTTGATGGCGTAGGACAGCCGGTTCAGGGGGTTGCCCACGTTGGGGCCGCCCTCGCCGGAGAACGTGGTGCGGACGTCGTCCTCCTCGTCGTCCGAGGTCGACGGGCGATCCAGCTCGAGGTTCGGGTCCTCCTCCGCACCGCCGACGATCGAGTACTCGGGAGACTGCTCGCCGAAGTAGATCCGCGGCTCGTAGTCCTCCGAGATCTCGCCGCCGGCCATGATGCCGCCCTGGATGAACGACGGGGAGCCGTCGGCCTCCACGCGGTCGCCGAAGGCTGCGATCAGGCCGTAGCCGTGCGTGTAGACGACGTGCTGGTTGTACCAGCCGTCGGTCTCACCCTGGTTGAGCTCGCGGGCGGCCAGAACGGTGTCCTGGACCTGGCCGTCGATCTCGTAGCGGTCCACGTTCAGGGTGGAGGGGAAGGAGTAGTACGGGCGGAACTGCTGCAGCTGCGCGAAGGCCGGGGAGACGACGTTCGGGTCGAGCAGACGGATGTTGGACGTGGTCTCCTCGTAGTCGGCCAGCGCGCCCTCCTGCGTCTGCGTGGTCGCGTCATAGGCCTGGGTCTCGGTCTGATCCAGGCCGAAGGCGGCGCGAGTGCCGTCGATGTTGCGCTGGATGTACTCGTCCTCCATCTGCTGCTCGGAGGGCAGGACCTGGAAGCGCTGCACGAGCGACGGGTAGATCCCGCCTGCGACCACGGCGACGATCACGAGCATGGCCGTGCCGATCATGGGCAGGCGCCAGCGGCCCATGACGGCCGAGGCGACGAACAGCGCGGCGACGACAAGCGCAGCAGCGGCCAGGATCCCGCGCACCGGGATCACGGCGTTGACGTCCGTGTACATGGCGCCGGTCCAGCTGCCGCCGGTGTTGTTCAGGGTGGCGTAGCGGTCCAGCCAGAAGTTCACGCCCTGCAGGACCAGGAAGGCGGCGGCCGTGACGGCCAGCTGCACGCGGGCCGCGCGGCTGAAGCTCAGTCCGCGCTCGGAGAGGCGGATGGCGCCGTAGAGGTAGTGGACCAGCAGCGCCGCGATGCCGCACAGCAGCAGCGTGGAGGTCAGGAAGCCGATCAGCAGCTGCAGGAACGGCAGGGTGAAGACCCAGAAGGCCAGGTCCATGCCGAATTCGGGGTCGTCCTGCCCGAAGGGGATCTGGTGGAAGAACAGCAGCACGGTCTCCCACTGGGAGGCGATCGTGGAGGCCGTGAACAGCCCGAACAGCACGGGCACCGCGATCATGGCGATCCGGCGCACGGGCTCGAAGGCCTGCTGGTAGCGCCGCAGGTTGTCATCCGTGGCGTCGGCCGCGGTGATCGGCCGGCTGCGGTAGGCCACGCGCATGGAGATCCACAGCAGAGCAGCCACCAGCGCCGCGGCCACCAGGAACAGCCCCGCGCGGGCGATGTTCTGCGTGGCGAACACGTTCAGGTACCCGAGCTGGTCGAACCACAGGATCTCCGTGTACACCTGCGTGAACGCGACGAACGCGGCGATCAGCGCCACCACGATGATGACGGTCGGCAGCAGGGCTCCGTTGCGCCGGGACTGACGAGCCGCGGGCCCGTCTCCAGCGGGAGTGCTGCCTGCGGGGCCCTTCGGCGGGCGGGGCGGTTCTGCCGGTCCAGCGGTCACGAGATCCTGGGCCTTCCCTGGGGGTAGGAGCGTTCGAGCCGGTCCCGGATGACGCGCTGGTCAGCGCAGCTCGAGCGGGATGGTCGAAGATGTCAGGCGCTCCGACGACAGACGGGGCACCGCCTCCATTGTCAGGCCTGACGAGCACATGGGCAAAGTCGGTGAATCCTCTGGGAACCGGAAGAGCTGCCCGTGCTCAGTCCTGCGCGTCCCCGCAACTGGGCAGGGCGGACAGATCGCCGTCATCGGCCAGGACGGCCAGGGCCTCCTCGGCCTCGTCGAGGGTGTCCACGGCGACGACGGGCAGGCCGTCCGGGGTGTGGCCGCGCACCTCGTCGCAGTTCTCGACCGGCGCCAGGAAGAGATCCGCCCCGGCCTGCGAGGCCCCGATCATCTTCTGCCGGATGCCGCCGATCGGGCCGACGTCGCCCTCGGCGTCGATGGTCCCGGTGCCGACCACGTGGTGGTCTCCTGCCAGCGAGCCCTCGGTGAGCTGGTCGATCAGGCTCAGCGAGAGCATCATCCCGGCGCTCGGACCGCCCACGTCCTCCAGGCCGAAGTCGACCTCGAAGGGGAAGTCGAACTCGCGGTCCAGGTAGACGCCGAGCTGACGGCCGTGGCCCTCGTCGATCGTCTCGACGGAGACGTCGGTGCGGGTGCCGTCGCGCAGCACCGTGAGCTGGGCCGTGTCATCCGGCATGGCCAGGAGGTCGTCGCGCAGGGACTCGAACGAGGCGATGGGCTCGCCGTCGAGCTCGAGCAGCTGGTCGCCGACCCGCAGGGACGACTCCGCGGGCACTCCGGGCTCGATCGCGGAAACGCTCAGGGAGGTCTCGTAGTCGTAATCGAGGTCGTTGAGCCCGGCGGCGATCGCCATGTCCTGTGAGGACTCCATGGCTGCGGTGCCGGAGTCGGTGACCTCCTCCTGCGTGGTCGCCGGCGGGTACATGACCTCCAGCGGCACGACCGCCATCCCCGGATCCGCCCACGAGATCATGGTCTCGAGCACCCGGGGGCTCGAGCCCGGCCCGCCGACCACGTAGACGGTCGAGAAGTCGAGCTGCGAGTCGGTGGGAAAGGTCTCGGCCCCGTCGATCGTCATGATCGGCTGCTCGCCGACCTCGCCGGCGATGTCGAATGTGGGCCCCGGCCGCTCGACCACGTACGGGGTGGGGGTCCAGGCGCACACGATCAGCAGCGCACCAGCCGCGATCAGCGATCCGCCTTCCAGGCCGGGGCGGAGTCGGGGGCGGGACACGGGGATCAGGACCTCGGGATCTTCTCGGGCACCGGCGGGACGGGGCTGCTCGCACTCGACGAGCGGCACCGACCGATCCTAGTCCGACGCGCCCCGACATGCTTCCAGCGAACGGCGGGCCGCGGCCGAGTCGGCGTCGCTACCCTGGGACCACGACGCCCGCGTGCCCAGCGCACGAGGGCCCGCAGCAGACCGCCGGACGCAGCCCGACCAGGGCGGCGCCGACGCCGCACACGCAGCCATCGATCTTCAGAACAGGACCAGGACCATGAGCTCCCAGTCACCGAACGGCGACGACGACCGCGAGGGTCAGGGCCAGGACCCCTTCCAGCAGATGTTCCAGCAGTTCCTGGGGCAGTCCGGGATGTCCCAGGAGGACCTGCAGAAGATGGGCATGCCGACCGATCCCGCCGCCATGCAGGCCATGTTCGCGCAGGTGCAGTCCATGTTCTCGGGCGCTGGCCAGGACGGCCCCGTCAACTGGCAGGCCGCCAAGGACCATGCCCGCCGGGTCGTCTCGGCCGGCGGGGATCCGTCCGTGACCGATGCCCAGCGCAAGGTCGTCGACGACGCCGTCCAGCTCGCGCAGCTGTGGGTCGAGGACCACACGAGCTTCGGGCAGGCTCCGCTGCAGCCGGCTGCGTGGTCGCGCTCCGAGTGGGTCGAGGGCACGTTCGAGACCTGGCGGGAGATCACCGGCCCCGTGGCCGAGTCGATCACCAAGGCGCTGACGGACACCCTCACCCAGCAGCTGCCGGAGGAGGTCTCCCAGATGATGGGCGGGGCCTCGAACATGCTCGCCGGTGCCGGCGGGATGATGTTCGCCATGCAGCTGGGCCAGGCCCTCGGCGGCCTGGCCGCCGAGGTCGTCTCGTCCTCGGACATCGGCCTGCCGCTGGGCGGGGACCGTCCGGCCATGCTCCCGCGCAACGTCGAGGAGTTCGGCGAGGGCCTGGACATCCCCGCTCAGGAGGTCGTGATCTACCTCGCCGTCCGCGAGGTCGTGCACACGCGCCTCTTCCACGCCTCGCCCTGGCTGCGCCCCCACCTCATCGATCTGATCACCCGGTTCTCCCGCGAGATCCACATCGACATGGAGCGCATCGAGGGCCTGGCCGCGGACATCGATCCCTCGGATCCCTCCGCCGTGCAGGAGGCCCTGGGCTCCGGGGTCTTCGTGCCCGAGCAGTCCGCCGAGCAGAAGGCCGTGCTGGGCCGCCTCGAGACGCTGCTGGCGCTGATCGAGGGCTGGGTCGACGTCGTGACGGTGCGCGCGACCGCCAACCTGCCTTCGTCGGCTGCGCTGTCGGAGACCATCCGCCGTCGTCGCGCCTCGGGCGGGCCGGCCGAGCACGCCTTCGCGTCCCTGATCGGGCTCGAGCTGCGCCCGCGCCGCATGCGCGACGCCGCCGCCTTCTGGGAGCGCGTCGAGCAGCGCCGCGGCCTCGAGGACCGCGACGGCCTCTGGGAGTCCGCCGAGCTGCTGCCCACCGACGAGGATCTCGACGATCCGGAGGGCTACGAGTCCCGTCGCGGGCTGCTCACGGCCTCCGAGGACGAGCTCGACGCCGCCCTGCGCAGCCTCCTGGACAGCGAGTCGATGTCCGAGGACGACGCACAGGACTCCGGCTCCTCCGCGGATCAGGATCCCGAGTCGGGCCCCGGCCCGGACTCCGATCCGGACTCGGGAGACAGCGGACGCTGATCCGGCTCCCCCAGGGCCCAGGCCGCTCCCTCGAGGAAGGCCTGGGCCCTGTCCATGTCCGGGTGCAGCGCCTCCAGACGACGGAACTGCGGACCGTGGCCGGCCTCCAGCAGGTGGCACAGCTCGTGGTGCAGCACGGTGTCGAGCACCCATTCGGGGGCGCTGCGCAGGCGATCCGAGACGCGGATCCGACCGGTGGCCGGCGTGGCCGAGGCCCAGCGCGCGGTCTGCCGGGACGTCCACACCACGTCCGTCGGCTGCGCCCGGCCCCCGAGAAGGCGCTCGGAGAGCTCCCGAGCACGGCCCATCAGGTACTCGTCGCGCCCGCGCGCGTTCGAGGCGGCTCGGGTGCGCTCGCGCTGGTCGACCAGGCGGGTGGTCATCTGCTCGGCCCATCGCGCGACCTCGCGGGACGACATCATCGCGGGGACCTGCAGGATGATCCGCTCCCCCGACCAGTGCGCGGAGACCGTGCGGCGGCGGCGCTGCGAGCGCCGGACCTCGACCTCGGGCTCCTCGCGGGTCTCGGCGGAGGCGCCTGCAGCGGCAGCGCTGTCCGGACGATCGGCGGAGTGCTGGCGGGGGCGACGGGCGGCAGGCATGGACCGAAGGCTACCCATCCTCGCCTGTGGACAGCGCTCGAGACTGCTCGAGGCCGCGCAGACTGCAGGCCCGGGGCGCTTCCCGGATCCGCTCGGTGCGCCATCGAGCGCGCTGCCGCCTGCTGAGAGGACTCCCATGCTGCCCACAGCCCCCGTTCCCGCCGCACCGGCACGGCTCGACCCGCTGCTCATGCCCCGCTCCAGCACCACGCACCTGCGTCTGGGCGCGGCCGTGTGCGACGTGCGCGTGCTGCTGCTGGGCCTGAGCCCCCTCACGGCGGCCGCGGCCGTGATGCTGGCCGGGTGCGGGGTGCGCGGCTTCACCGTGGCCGACGACGGCTGGGTCACGTGGGCGGATGCCCGCGCAGGCTCCTTCGACTCGACCGAGGTGGGACTGCCCCGGGACCTGTGCACGCGCCGGCGCATCCGGGCGGCCAACGCGCTGGCGGCCCCGGTGACCTGGACCGATGATGTCCTCACCGACGCCCGACCCGGCCGTGTGGTGCTGCGGGCCTCCCGGCTGCGCGCTGCCGCGCAGGAGGGGCTCCGGCTCGAGGTGCCCGGCGACCATCTGAGGCTGCCGGACGGGGTGCCCCTGGTGGAGGTGCTGCAGCTGCCCGAGCTCGCGGGGCTCAGCGCCGCGGTCCTTGAACAGACCGGCGCCTGGCACCGGCGCCCCTGCCAGCAGTGCCTGCAGCGGATCGCCGAGCACGCCCACCAGGACGGCGCGCAGCAGCTGGACCGGCCTGGGCCGCTGATGGCCATGCGCGCAGCGGCGCCCGCTCATACGGCGTGGGCAGCGGGAATGGTCGTCCAGGCGGTGCTGGCCGCCGCCCTGGAGCCCGAGGAGCCGCACCAGAAGTCGCCGCGGCGGTGGCTGCTCGGTCCCGGGCACCCCTTCAGCACCCGCACCGCCGTGTCCGAGCCGCCCGGATCCGCCTGCGACCTGTGCCGCGTGTGAACTGCGCCCGGCGGATCGGCTGCCGGACGCGGCTCAGCGGGTGAGCAGGAGGTCCTTCAGGAAGCGCGACGGGCGCCGGTTGGCGCGTCCGCCCGGGGTCCGCGAGGCTGAGCACGAGAGCATCAGCTGCTCGCGGGCACGGGTGATGCCGACGTAGAGCAGTCGGCGCTCCTCGTCGATCTCGTCCGAGGTCTCGGCGAACGTGATCGGCATGAGCCCCTCCGACAGCCCCGTCAGGAAGACCGCGTCCCACTCCAGGCCCTTGGCCGAGTGCAGGGAGGCCAGGGTGACCCCCTCGACCGGGGGCGCGTCCTGGGCCACGGCCCGACGACCCAGCTCCTCGGCCACGTGCCGCAGGGTGAACGGGCCGGGGCCCTCCGTCCCGGCGCGCTGAGCGGCCTGGAGCGATTCGGTGTGCGCGGCGGCCAGGCGGTCCGTCATGTCCACCAGCGCCGCCATGGACTCCCACTTCTCCCGCGTGCTGCCCACGGTGCGCGGGGCGTGCTGCGACCAGCCCAGCGAGCGCAGCATGTCCCGGACCTGCTGGGCCACGGCGCCGGTTCCGGACTCCGCCTCGGCCCTTGCCGCGGAGCGGATCTGCACCATGGCCTGGCGCACCTCCGGACGGCGGAAGAACTGCTCGGTGCCGCGCAGCCGGAAGCCGATGCCGGCATCGGCCAGTGCGGTCTCGAAGGCCTGGGCCTGCCCGTTGGTGCGGTAGAGCACGGCGATCTCGGTGGCCGGGACGCCGTCCTGGAGCAGGTCCTGGATGCGCACAGCGGTGCCCTGGGCCTCGGCCTGATCGTCCTGGTACTCGTGCCAGTCCGGGACGGGACCGGCGGCGCGCTGCCCCACCAGGCGCAGGGGCTCGGCCCACAGCCCCTCGGTCGAATCCGGGCCGGCACGACGCGCACTGAGCAGGCGATTGGCCGTGTCCACGATCTGCGGGGTGGAGCGGTAGTCGCGCACCAGGCGGATCACCCGGGCGGATTCGTAGCGCGCCGGGAACTCGAGCAGGTGCCGAGACGTGGCGCCCGTGAACGAGTAGATGGTCTGGGAGGCATCGCCCACCACGCACAGGTCGTCGCGCGGGCCGAGCCAGGCGTCCAGGAGGCGCTGCTGCAGCGGCGAGACGTCCTGGTACTCGTCGACCACGAAGTGCTGGTACTGCGCCCGCACAGCCGCCGCGATCCGCTGGTCCTCCTCGAGGATGCCGGTCATGATGGCCAGCACGTCCTCGAAGTCGATCAGGTTCCGGTCGGTCTTGAGATCCTCGTAGGTCTGCCACAGCCGCTGGATCGTGGTGGCGCTGTGCCCGCCGGGCAGATCCCGGACGGAGCCGGCCGCGGCCTCTCGGGCGATGGCATCCGGGTACATGTCCGGCACGAGCAGCAGCGCCCGGGCGCGCTCGATCTCCCCCGACAGGTCGCGGATCGCCGCGCGGTCGCTGCTCAGGCGCATGGAGCCGGCCGCCTCCGCGATCAGCCGCGCCTTGTGCGTGACCAGGTCCGGGATGGAGCCGCCGACGGCCTGGGGCCAGAAGTACTGCAGCTGGCGCAGGGCCGCCGAGTGGAACGTCCGGGCCTGCACGCCCTCCGCGCCCAGCAGACGCAGGCGATCGCGCATCTCGTGGGCGGCCCGGGCCGTGAAGGTCAGGGCCAGGACCTTCTGGGGGGTGTAGACCCCCGTGGCGATCCCGTAGGCGATCCGGTGGGTGATGGCCCGGGTCTTGCCGGTGCCCGCGCCGGCCAGCAGGCACACCGGTCCGCGCAGGGCCGTGGCGGCCTCGCGCTGCTCGGGATCCAGGCCTTCGAGGATGCGCTCCTCGAGAGGAAGCTGCTCGGTCCCCGGCAGCGCGAACAGTGCCGCGGAGGCGGCGTCCGGGACGATCTCGCGCTCGAGGTGCTCCAGGCTCACCATTCGGCCCCCGTCAGAGGGCTGCCGTTCCAGTGCTCGATCAGGGAGCGGGCGATGGAGATCCGCCCGGGCAGAAGCAGCTCACCGACCTCCGAGGTGCGGCGCAGCTGCTCGCGGGTCACCCAGCGCAGCTCGGCGATCTCCTCGCCGTCCGGGGCGACCTGCCCGCCCTGCAGGCGCGCGGTGCAGCCGATCATCAGCGATCGCGGGAAGGGCCACGGCTGGGAGCCCAGGATGCGGACATCGCCCACGTCCGCCCCGGACTCCTCCTGGATCTCGCGGCGCACCGCCTGATCGATCGACTCCCCCGGTTCCACGAACCCAGCCAGCGTGGAGAAGCGGCCCTCCGGCCAGGCCGCCGCGCGGCCCAGCAGCAGGCGCTCCTGGTCGCTTCCGGGCTCGCCGTCGGTGACGGCCACGATGATCGCGGGATCGGTGCGGGGGAAGTGCAGGGAGGAGTCCTGCGGGCAGACGCGTATCCAGCCCGAGCGCGCGACCTCCGTGACCTCGCCGCAGCGCGGGCAGCGGGGGTGGTCCAGATGCCAGGCCATGGCGGCCTGAGCAGCCACCGCCAGCGCCTCGTCCTCCGGGGACCGGCCGATCATGGACAGGGCCGCCTGACGCAGCCCCTGCCACTGATGTCCCGGGGCAGCGGTGTCGAGCTGAGCCTGGACGGCCGCGATCTGCTGGCCGAGCTCGTCGACCACGCCGTGGGTGGTGTCCTGCAGAGCGGACTGGGAATCGTCCAGGACGCGCACAGTGACTCCCACGCGCTGCTGCGGATCATGCTCCTCGTCCGGCAGCACGGCGGCGGCGGCTACCTCTCCCAGAAAGACCTCCGGCCGGGCGGGATCCGCCGGAAGCTCCGGCAGCTGCGAGCGCTCCAGCAGCACCAGGCGGTCCCCGCGCAGGGGAAGCCGCCCGCCGAGCAGCACGAGCACGAGCCGGGCGCCGCGGCGCAGATCCGTGCGCTCGCGCTCGACCGCGCGCCGGTCCAGCGCCTCCGTGGAGAGCATGGACGAGGGGTCCAGACGATCGAAGCCCGGCCCCGAGGAGGTGCCGGGCGCCTGGTGATCGTGGGCGGAAGGTGCATTGCGGGTCTGGTCTGTAGGCACGCGACCACTGTAGAGCCCGCAGCTGACGACGCATCGCGGCCCGTCGCGTGCCCCGATGCCCCACCGGCAAGCGGTGAAGATCGCCCGGGCCCCGCTGAGCAGGAGGGCGCTGTGGAGCGAGGCGGGACGCGGTCGTCGTGCGCGGGAAGCGACCAGGATGCGCTTGTAGGGTTGCCTGCATGACATCGTCTCTGGAGCACCTCGCGGCCGCGGCGGCCGCGGCCGTCCCCGGGCTGCGCCCTGCGGGTGTGGCCCCCTCCCCCGACGACGACGCCGACTTCCGCTCCGCCGTGGTCGTCGATGCCTCGCAGCGCCGGTGGCGCGTGCGCAGCTCGCTGACCGATGAGGCCTCCATGCGCCTGGCCTCCGAGCACGCCGTTCTCAGTTCGTTCAGCCCGGCGCTGCGCGCCAAGCTGCCGTTCCACATGCCCACCGTCGTGGGCTCGGTCGAGGACCGCGGACGGCGCCTGTTCGTGTACTCGCACCTTCCCGGTGGCCCGGTGCCGATCGACGACCTCATGGACCTGGCCGACGCTCCGCCGGCGCGACCGCAGCCCCCGAGCGCCGAGCCCGTGCCGCAAGCCGCCGCGCAGCTGGGCCAGCTGATCGCCGCGATCCACTCGCTGCCGCGCGCCATGGTCATGGACGCCGATCTGCCCGCCTACAGCTCGGAGCAGTGCCGCCGGCGCCGGCTCAGCGAGCTCGACCAGGCAGCGACCACCGGACGCATCCCCGCGGCTCTGCTGCGGCGCTGGGAGGATGCGCTGGAGGACCGCACGCTGTGGCGCTTCTCCACCCATGTGATCCACGGCGACCTCCACGAGGACAACCTGACCGTGGAGGGCAACCGGATCACGGCCGTCACCGGCTGGTCGGACGTGCACGTGGGCGATCCCGCCGACGACTTCGCCTGGCTGATCGGGGCCAGCGACCCGTCGTTCGCCGCCGCCGTGGTCGCGGAGTACTCGCGGCACACCCCCGCCGAGCCGGACCCGCACCTGCTGCGCCGCGCGCATCTGGAGGCCGAGTTCGCCCTGGCCCGCTGGCTCGTGCGGGGCGTCTCACGGGATCTGCCAGAGCTGGTCGCCGACGCCGAGTCCATGCTGCGCATCCTGGAGAAGGACGTGGAGGCCTACGACCGGGAGCTCTCGGCCGCACGCGGAGCCGAGGCCGAGCAGTCGGTCGAGGCCCGCACCGAGCATGCCCGCACCTCCCGGCAGCGCGCCGAGGAGGCCTCCTTCACGGCCACCGGCCTCCACGGCCTGAACCGGGACTCGCTGTTCTCGGATCCCGCCGACGACGCAGGAGCCGGCGCGGCCGAGCCTCTGGCGGACGACGACTCCCCTGAGCCTTCCGGCGCGAAGGACGAGGGTCCCGCCGCCGACCCGCACACCGGGGCCACCGTGACCCCGCTGCGCCGACCCGGCCCCGGGACGTCGCAGGACTGAGATCCAGGGCCGAGACCGCGGCGGCGTCGGCGTCGGCCACCGCGGAGGACCATGACTGCGGGTTCCGCGCGGCCCGAGGGGCTGCGACCCGGGGCGAGGTCCTCAGCCGAAGGCCCGGCTCACCATCCGCTCGAGCTGCTGCTCATCCGCCAGGTCGTGCGGGCGGATGGTCCGGTCCTCGGAGACGAAGTAGAACGCCGCCGAGACGTCCTCGATCGGCACGCCCTGCAGTCGTGACCAGCCGAGGCGGTAGACGGCCAGCTGCACGGCTCGACGCGCCAGCTCACTCTGGGCCGGCACGGCTCCGGTCTTCCAGTCCACGAGCTCCCAGCGGCCGTCCTCGGTGCGGAAGACGGCGTCGATCCGACCGCGGATGGTGACTCCGGAGATCGGCGTCTCGATGGGGTGCTCGACCGACCACGGCTGCCGGTTTCCCCACTCACCTGCCCGGAAGGTCTCGGCCAGGCGCGGGAGATCGTAGGACTCGTCCACGAAGTCGTCCTCCGCGGGGACCTCGTCCAGGTCGAAGATCGCCGAGGACTGGAAGTGGTCCTCGACCCACGAGTGGAAGGCCGTTCCGGCGCGCGCGGCCATGCCTGGGCGACGCGGCATGGGTCGGCGGAACTGCGCGGCGACCGCCTGCGGGTCACGGCCCAGCTCGACCACCGTGGAGGCCGACAGGTGCGAGGGCAGGGCCAGCTCCTGGACCTCGCTGCGGGTCTCGTGGGCGGCCAGCAGGATGCGCGCCTCCTCGAACCAGCGCTGGATCTGCGGATCCCGGCGGCTCTGCTCGGCCTCCAGGCGCTCGACCTCCGCGTGGTCGGTCTCGGACTGCTCGCTCACCCGGTGAGCGGCGGCCTCCACCCGGGCGCGTCGCCCGGCCTGCGGGGCCGGTTGCCTCTGCACGCCGGGCTGATCCGGGTCGAGGGGAGCCTGGGCCTGCTCGCCGCGCGTCTCCAGGACCTCAGGGCCCTCGAGGGGGTCGTACGGCCAGGCCGCCCACAGGCGACGCGACTGCTCGGGGTTCTTCTCGTCCGCGGCGACATCCTCCCAGCCGACGAGCTCGATGCCGTCGATGCTCCGGTGCTGGTCGTCCTGGGGCAGCTCGACCGACGCGGAGTCGAAGGCCTTCTCCTGGGCGGCCTCCCGCGCGATCTCCAGACCCTGCTGACCGCTCAGCGGCAAAAGCTCCAGGAGGAAGCGCGACGGCGTCCGCCGCGTGGCGGCCGAGCCGGAGAATGCGTTCGAGGACAGGTGCAGGCGGCTCCTGGCACGGGTGAAGGCCACGTAGGCCAGGCGGCGCTCCTCGGCCTCGGCATGCTGGGCGGCGTCCTCCTGGAACTGCGCCAGGGAGTCGCTGAGGGCGTCGAGATCCGAGGTGTCCTCGCTCCACTGCGGAAGGAATGCCCGGTCCCCGCGCAGCGGCCAGGGGACGTCCGAGGGGTTCTTGGTCCAGCGGGTGTCCCGGGTCATGGGGAAGTGCGACTGGTTCATGCCCGGCACGTGCACGTGATCCCATTCCAGCCCCTTGGAGGCGTGGACGGTCAGCAGCTGCACCGCACCCCGAGCAGGCTCTGGCGGGGCGGTGTCGAGCTTCTCCTCGCGGGAGGCGATGTCCAGCCACGCCAGGAACGCCCCGACGTCCTGCGTGGCGCTGGCCGAGCTGAACGACGCCGCCAGGTCCAGGAAGGCGTCCAGGTCGCGGCGGCCCTGCGCGGCTCGAGCGTCCGGGCGGGCGGCGACCTCGATGTCCAGACCGAGGGTCCGCTCGATCACCGAGATGATGGTGGCCAGGTCCTCGGAGAGCCAGGTCCGCAGCTCGGCCAGCTCCTCGGCGAAGGCGATGAGTCGCTGACGGCCGGTCTCGCTGAGGCTGCGTCCGGCTCCGGAGATCCAGTCCGGGCGCGGCAGGGTCTCCACGGCCTCCACGAGGGAGGCGGCGTCTACCCGGTCCGGTTCGACCAGGACGTCCTCCTGGGGCGATCCCTGCACCGCGTCCCCAGGGTCGCCTGGCGAGTCGATGTCCTCGATCAGGCCCATGTCCGCCGCAGCGCTGCGGCGCCGCTCGAGGTGTCCGGCCCAGTCGCCGAGAGCGGCGAGGTCGTGGGCGCCCAGCCGCCAGCGGGCTCCGGTCAGCAGTCGGGCCAGGGAGTCCGAGCGACCGGGATCGGTGAGCACCCGCAGCGTGGCCACGATGTCGACGACCTCCGGGACCTGCAGCAGACCGCCGATCCCGACGACCTCCACCGGGATCCCCCGTGCGATCAGCTCGCGGCGCACGGGCTCGAACTGGGAGCGGCGGCGGCACAGCACCGCCGTGGTGGGAAGCTCCTGGTCCTCGCGGACCCGGGCGCGCGCGGCCAGGATGTCGTCCGCGATGGCGACGGCCTCGTCCTGATCCGAGCGGTGCCGGGACAGCAGGACCTGCCCGCGATCTGCCTCGGGGCGCGGGTCCAGGCCGGGGACCTTCTTCAGCCCCTGTCCGGCGCTGCCGGTGCTCCACGGGGGCGGAGTGCGCAGGGGCTCGGCAGCGCTGTTGGCGACGTCGAGGATCGCGGTGTCGTTCCGCCAGGCGGTGGTCAGGAAGGAGACGGCTTCCTGGGGATCGCCGGGGGCCGGGAAATGGTCGCTGAAGCCGAAGAGCTGTCCGGCAGAGGCTCCGCGGAAGCCGTAGATCGACTGCTGGGGGTCCCCGACCGCCATCACGGAATGGCCCTGGCCGAAGAGCTCGGCGAAGATCTTCATCTGCGCGTGCGAGGTGTCCTGGAACTCGTCGAGCAGCACCACGCGGTAGCGCTCCCGCTCCGAGGCGCCGCAGGTCCGATCCTCCTGGGCAAGACGCGCCGCGTGGCTGAGCAGATCGCCGAAGTCCATGACCTCGGCCTCCTGCTTGGCCTGCTGATAGCGCTGCGCCATGCGGCACAGCACGCCGGTGCGCAGCAGGCGGCCCGCGGCTTCCTGGGTGTCCTTGGTGACCTTCTTCTTCTTGCCCCCCGGTCGCGGCGGGGTCTCGAGCATGGCCTGCCCGAGCCGAGCCGTGTGCCGCCGGATCTCGTCGAGGTCCAGCAGGTGCTCCGCGGCGCCCGAGGACAGCGCGAGGACCTGCTCGACCGCCGTGGACATCTTCAGATCGGACGGGACCTCACCGTCCCAGGACTCCACGACCCGCGAGGCGATCTGCCAGGCCTGGGCCGGGCCGAGCAGCGCGGTCTCCGGCTCCAGGCCGATCCGCAGCCCGTAGGTGCGCACGAGCGCGCTGGCATACGAGTGGTAGGTCAGCACCGTGGGCTCGAGCACGGGCGCGGTGTCCCCCTGGCCGGCGGGGGCGCCGCGGTCCGCGTCGGCCGCTGAGAGCTCGGAGGGGTCCTCCGGTCCGGGCACGACGAGGCCCTGGGAGCGCAGCACACCCAGTCGGCCCCGCACGCGGTCGCGCAGCTCACCGGCGGCCTTGCGGGTGAAGGTCACGCCCAGCACCTGATCCGCGCGCACGATGCCGTTGGCCACGAGCCACACGACCCGGTCGACCATGGTGGCGGTCTTGCCCGAGCCGGCACCGGCGACCACGAGCCGCGGGGTCAGCGGCGCGGCGATCACCTCCGCCTGCTGCTCGGTGGGCCTGTTGCCGCCCAGCGCCTCCGCCAGCTCCTGGGGGCTCCAGCGCGGCTCGACGCCCAGGTACGGGTGCGGGGATCCATCGCCCTTCATCGCCCCGGGTCCTGCAGCGCAGACCGCGGGCTCCGACGCCCCAGCGGGCGAGGACGACGCTGCGGACTCCGGTTCGCCTGACCACGACGCATCCTCGGATGACGACGTCTGGGGGCGGGAGTCGTGCTCGGAGGCCATGCCGGGCTCCTTCTGGGTCTGGTCGTGGTTCGGCTCGTGCGGCGAGCGGCCGCTGGAGGCAGCGGACACGCTCATTCGGTGACCTGCCGTCCCTCGGCGCACAGCGGGCAGATCTCCGGGAGGCTGCAGCCGATCCCGCCGTGGCCCGTGTTCGACCCTGCGGTGTGGCTGGCCAGGAAGCGGTCCCCTGCCACCAGATCCGCAGCGGCCGAGACCAGCTCGCGGACCTGCACGCCGCCTTCCTCGGTGAGCCCGTCCTGCAGCTGCGTGCTGACGTTGACCCTGTCCACGCCCAGCTGGACCAGCAGCGCACCGCCGGGCAGATGCTGAAGGGGCCCTTCCCGCAGCACCAGGGGCTCGCTCGGCTCCGGCTTCTGCCCTTCCGCATCCGTGCTCTGCCGGATGCCGCGCTGCTGCTCCTCGACCATGGCCTGACCGGCACCGGCCGCCAGCGCCGCCTGATAGGCCAGCAGCTGAGGATGCTCGGGCAGATCCTTGGTGGCAGGTGCGCTGCGCCCCGTCTTGAGGTCGACCACCACGAAACGGCCCTGGTCATCGATTTCCAGGCGATCCACCCGACCGCGCAGCAGGGCATCGCGGGCGCGGCCGTGGATGAGGACCTGGAAGCCCCCCTCCACGAGGGCCAGGCGGCGGTGCTCGTCCTTGCGAGCCTGGATCACGTACTGGGCGAATCTGCGAAGCATGGTCTCGGCCCGCTCCTTGAGCAGGTCTGATTCCCAGGTCTCCGGCAGCCCGAGCTCCCTCCACCGGCGGTGGATCTGCGCCGCGAGCTGATCGCCGGTGCCTTCTGGGGACTGCTCTGCGATCGAGTGGACCAGGGTGCCGACCGAGCGCGCCGCATCCGAGGCCTCCTCGGCACGAGCCGTGGCCACATACCAGTCCAGCGGCGAGCGCTGGATGGTCTCGAGGCGCGAAGGAGACAGCGGAACCGGCTGCTGCGGGTCCAGGACCTCCTGCGTGGACGACAGCGGCAGCAGGCCCCACCACTGGTGCGGGGCCGCCCCGTCCACGGGCTCGGGCGAGGAGGCGAAGCGGTGCAGCAGCTGTGCCGCCGCCTCCCTCTGCTCCTGCGAGGCCGTCCCCTGCTGGAGCACCCGGCGCAGCTCGGCGGTCAGGGCCCGCAGCGTGGGAGGACGCGGCGCGGTGTGCACGGGACGTGCCCGGTGGGCGGCCTCCGGGTGCAGCGAGGGATCCCACGGATCCACGATGTCCAGGAACTCCGAGGGGTTCTCCTCCTCGGAAGACACGGCCGTGGCGATCAGCTCGCGCGAGGCACGGGAGACGGCTGTGGCGAACTGCCTCAGCTCGTCGTGGCGGACCTCCGGGAGCCGGGCGGCGGGGCTGGCCTGAGCGGCGACCTCCACGCCGAGCTCGACGGCGTCCGAGAGGCGCTGGGCTCCCAGCAGCTGCCCGCGAAGCGTCGTGTTGGGCCACCTGCCCTCCTGGAGGCCCGCGATGAACACGACCGGCCAGCCGCGACCGGCTGCGGTGGCCGGAGTCATGATCTCCACGGAGGCCCCCGTGGGGGCGCGGGCGGCGAGGGTGTCCATGGGCAGGTCCTGATGCTCCAAGAAGTCCAGGAACTCCTGCGGCCCGGCTCCCGGGCGGTGATCGGCGAAGCGCTCGGCCGTGCCGAACAGCGCGACCACGGCATCGAGATCGCGATCGGCCCGCTGGCCCTCCGGACCGCCGGCCAGGGCGGTGCGCTGCCAGCGTCCTGCCACTCCGGAGGCCTCCCACAGCGCCCAGAGGACCGTCTCGGCGGTGGCCCCGTCGGCACGCAGCGCGGTGCGCCCGGCTTGGAGCATCCGGGCGACACGACGCGCCGGGGCGGCCCTGACGCCTGCATCCTCCATGACGGTGGGGTCCAGCAGCGCCTCCACGAGCAGCTGGTCCGAGCTGCGTCCTCCGCCGCTGCGCAGCTCGTGGGCTCGCAGGCGCTGGCGCAGGCGGCGCAGGTCCATGGCCGAAGCGCCTCCGATCCGGGAGCTGAGCAGCTCGACGGCCTCGTGCGCCTCCAGCACGGCGCTGCTCTGCGCGGTCCCCTCTCCCGTCTCCGAGGCCCGCGGCGCTTCCGGGGCATCGGATCGCAGCGATTCGGGGTCCGGCTGCTCGCGCTCCAGCTCCTGATCGTGCTGGGCCGCCGAGCGCTCCGCCACGATCAGCCGCAGCGCGGACAGCAGGGGACGCACCGCGGACTCGTCCCGGACGGGAGTCTCGGCTGCCGAAGTGGTCACCGGCACTCCGAGAGCCGTGAGGTGGCGCTGCAGGGACTGCAGGCGATCGCTCGAGCGCACGATCACGGCGATGTCCTGCAGCGCCACGCCCTGCAGCAGATGGCGCTCGAGGATGGAGTGGCCGATCCAGCGCGCCTCCTGCGCGGCCGAGCCGAGCAGGACCGCCTGCGGCAGCTCTTCCGCCTCCGGATCGCCCCCCGGCGGCACGGGACGAGGACGGCGGGCCCCCAGGGCGGTCTCGAGAGCGGGGATCCGCTGAGCCGCGCGCTGCCAAGCCAGCTGGATGGCCGGGGGCATGCGGTGCCCGGTGCCCAGGACGCGGCGCGTGAGGGGCCGCTGCGGGGTGCCCAGGCGGTCGTCGAGTCCGCGCAGCAGGTCCGGGCGAGCACCGCGGAACCCCTGCACGACGGTGTCCGGCGACGCCGCGATCACGACGTCCCGGCCCCGGCACAGCACCTCCAGCAGACGGTGGATCGACGGCGTGGCCTCCTGGAGGTCGTCGATCACCACGAGCTCGAGCCGCTGCTGCTCCCGGTGGAGGAAGTCGGGGTGCTCCACGAGGACCCGGCAGGCCTCGCTCACCAGGGCCGCGGGGTCGAAGGCCTCCGGCATGCGCAGGCGGCGCACGCGCAGGTACTCCCGGCGCAGCACGGAGGCGGCGATCCAGTCCGGTCGCTGCATCTGGTGCCCCAGCTGCTCGAGGTCCTCCGGGGACAGCCCGTGCTCGCACACGCGGTCGAAGAGATCGCGGACCTCCTGGCGGAAGCCGCGCGTGCCGACGGCCTCCGAGAGATCCGGCGGCCACACGACGGCGGCGCCGTGGCCGCTGCGGTGACCGGCCATCAGCTCCTTGAGCAGGACGTCCTGCTCCGGTCCCGACAGCAGCTGGGGCGGCTGCTCGACTCCCGGCAGCAGTCCTTCCGCCTGAGCCCGGCGCAGGAGGTCGAAGGCGTAGGCCTGCCACGCCCGCACCGGCGGAGAGGTCATGGTGGTGGCCGCGGTGGCGGTCAGCGTGTCCCTGGCGCGGGCGGCCGCGGCGCGCGACGGGGTGAGCACGAGCAGCCGGTCAGCGGGCAGGCCCTCGCGCAGCCTGCGGGCGGCCAGCGAGAGCAGGGCCGTGGTCCGGCCCGTGCCCGGCGCCCCCAGCACGAGCTGCGGGCCGCAGCCGCCGGCCAGCTCGGCGATCTCCCGCTGATCGCGATCCAGGGCCGAGAGCTCCGGGAGCACGAGCGAGCTGCGCTCGGCCGGGACCAGGCGCCAGGCCGAGCGCGACGCGGAGAGATCGACGACGGGCTCGGGGGGATGCGACGGCCGCTGCTGGGACATGGCCACATCGCACCACAGCGCTCTGACAGCACAAGGCCATCTCGGGCGGCAGGTGCGCCGCGGCCCCCGAGGCCCCGACCTCAGCGGCATCGGCATCGCCATCGGCCGCATCGCGCCGGAACAAGCCGCCGGCCCAGTGCTGTCTGAGCGGCTCCGTACGGTGTCGGCATGGCCAGCAGACCCGATCCGTCCGAGCAGACCGATCCGCTCTTCGATCTCCCGACCCCGTCGGGCAGCAGCCCGGCGAGCCCCTCGCCGCCCGAGGCCCAGGAGGCCCAGCTGTCGCTGTTCGACACCCCCGCGGCATCGACCGGTGCCGGGGATCGGCCGAGCGCACCCGCCGCGAGCGCGGCGCCCGCCGATGCTGTGGCGCCGCGATCCGACCACAAGGCACCGGCCCCGCAGGACCCTGGCACCCCCTGGACCGAGCTGCCGCGAGCGGCTTTCGACCTGGAGACCACGGGCAAGGACGCCCACGAGTGCCGCATCGTGACCGCCTCGCTGCTGCTGATCGATGCCCGGGGCGAGATCCTCCAGCGCTGGGACTGGCTCGCAGATCCCGGCGTGGAGATTCCGGAGGGCGCTGCGGCCGTGCACGGCATCTCGACCGAGCACGCTCGCGAGCACGGCCGTCCGGCGGCGGAGGTGGTCCCGGAGATCGTGGCCGCCGTCGCCGATCTGCTGGAGCGCGGCATCCCCGTGCTGGCCTTCAACGCGTCCTACGACTTCACGGTCCTGGCCGCCGAGGCCCGACGCCACGGGCTGCAGGCCCCGGAGGCCTTCCCGGTGCTGGACCCCTACGTGATGCACAAGCACGTGCGGGTGAGATGGCGCGGCAAGCGCACGCTGGTGGCTCTGTCCGAGGCCTATGAGGTGGACCTGGAGGAGGCGCACACCTCCGGGGCGGACGCCGTGGCCGCCGAGCAGGTCGGGCGTCGTCTGGCCGAGGAGTTCGCCGAGCTGCGCGTGGGCGCCCCGCAGATCCACCGGCAGCAGATCGAATGGTCCGCCGAGCAGGCCGCCGACTTCCAGGAGTTCCTGCGCAGCCGTCGTCAGGACCCCAGCATCGTCATCGACGGCACCTGGCCGGTGCGCGACCTGCAGGGATGATCCCAGCAGGACTGCCGCAGGTCGGGTTCCCGCAGTAGACTTCGGATTCCCCGTCGGCCTTCCGGTCGACAGCAGAGCACAGGAGGTTCCCATGGGACTCGGTGACAAGATCAGCAACAAGGCCGAGGAAGCCTCGGGCCAGGCCAAGCAGAAGCTCGGCGAGGCCACCGGCGATGAGCGCCTGCAGGGCGCCGGCGAGCAGCAGGAGAACTCCTCGAACCTGAAGCAGGCCGGCGAGAACCTGAAGGACGCCAAGGACAACGTCCTGGGCGACAAGAACTGACGCGTCGCCGACGCACAGCGCCCCGGTCCGCTCCGCGATGCGGAAGGGACCGGGGCGCTGTCATGTCCGTGAAGCTGGGCCCGGAGCCGATCAGCCCTGGACGGGCTGCGCCTGGGCGGCAGCCTCGGCTGCCTTGGGCAGCGCGTCGATGATCCGCTGCATGGCGGTCTCGTCGTGCGCTGCGGAGAGGAACCAGGCCTCGAACACCGACGGCGGCAGGTACACGCCCTGCTCCAGCATGGCGCGGAAGAACGGCGCCCAGCGGAAGACCTCCTGGGACTTGGCATCCGCGTAGGTGCGCACCGGGCGGTCCGAGGTCCCGAAGGTCACCGAGAACAGCGAACCGGCGTTCTGGATCGAGTGGTCGACTCCTGCGGCAGACAGCGCCGAGGAGACTTCGCCGCGCAGCTGCTCGGAGAGACGGTCGATCGTCCGGTAGCAGTCGTCGTCGGCCAGCTGCAGCGTGGCCAGCCCGGCGGCCATGGCCACCGGGTTCCCGGACAGCGTCCCGGCCTGGTAGACGGGGCCGGTGGGGGCCAGGTGCTCCATGATCTCGCGGCGCCCGCCCAGTGCCGCCACCGGCAGACCGCCCCCTATGACCTTGCCGAACGTGAAGATGTCCGGCTCCCAGCCGCCCTCCTGCGGCGAGGTCAGGCCCCAGTAGCCAGCGGGGTCCACGCGGAATCCGGTGAGGACCTCGTCGAAGATCATCAGGGCCCCGTTGGCCCGGGTGATCTCCCGCAGGCCCGCGTTGAATCCCGGATCCGGCGGGACCACGCCCATGTTGGCCGGGGAGGCCTCGGTGATCACGGCGGCGATGCGCCCCTCGTGGGCGGCGAAAGCCTCGCGCACGGCCTCGAGGTCGTTGTACGGGAGTACGAGGGTCTCGGCCGCCGTGGCCTCGGTGACGCCGGCCGAACCGGGCAGCGACAGGGTGGCCACACCGGAGCCGGCCTCCGAGAGCAGCGAGTCCACATGGCCGTGGTAGCAGCCGGCGAACTTGATCACGAGGTCGCGTCCGGTCACGCCGCGGGCCAGGCGCAGTGCGGTCATGGTGGCCTCCGTGCCGGTCGAGACCATGCGGATCTCATCCAGCGCCGGGACGCGCTGCACCAGGTGCTCGGCCAGCTCGGTCTCACCGCGCGTGGAGGCGCCGAAGGACAGGCCCTTCTCGACGGCGGCGTGCACGGCCTCCAGCACGACCGGGTGCGCGTGGCCGACCAGCGCCGGTCCCCACGACCCCACGAGATCGACGAACTCGCGGCCATCGGCATCGGTCAGGTACGGCCCGCGAGCCGCCGAGATGTACGGCGGGGTCCCCCCGACGGAGGCGAACGCGCGCACGGGCGAGTTCACCCCTCCGGGGATCACGCGGCGGGAGCGCTCGAAGAGCTCTTCGGAGACGGTCATGGGGTCCTTTCGGAAGCGATGTCTCGAAAGCCGGCGGCGGCGCGGCAGGGCGCGGCCGATGGCTTCCGCTGTGGTCGTCGTGTCGTCTGGGGGCCTGTCAGCTCAGGCCGTTGTCCTCGCGCCACCAGCGGGCCAGGTCGGTTGCGAAATAGGTCAGCACGGTATCGGCGCCGGCGCGGATGATCGAGAGCACCGACTCCTGGGCCGCACCGCGGCGGTCGATCCAGCCGTTGGCCGAGGCCGCCTGGATCATCGCGTACTCCCCGGAGATCTGGTAGGCGGACACCGGCACCGTCGACTGGTCGGCGACCTCCCTCAGGATATCGAGGTAGGACATGGCCGGCTTGACAATGACCATGTCCGCACCCTCGGCCAGGTCCAGCTCGAGCTCCCGGAAGGCCTCGCGCCGGTTGGCGGAATCCATCTGGTAGGTCTTGCGATCGCCGGTCAGCGCCGAGTCGACGGCCTCGCGGAACGGGCCGTAGAACGCCGAGGAGTACTTCACGGCGTAGGACAGCACCACGGTGTCCTGATGACCGGCGGCATCCAGGGCGTCGCGGATGACGCCCACCTGCCCGTCCATCATCCCGGACGGGGCCAGCACGTGGGCCCCGGCCCGGGCCTGGGCCACGGCGGCCTGCGCGTAGATCTCGAGGGTCGCATCGTTGTCGACACGGCCCTGGTCGTCCAGCACGCCGCAGTGCCCGTGGTCGGTGAACTCGTCAAGGCACAGGTCGGCCATCACCAGGAGGTCGTCGCCGACCTCGTCGCGGACCTCGCCCAGCGCACGGTTGAGGATCCCCTCGGGATCGATGAGGCCCGAGCCCCGGGCGTCCAGGATGGCCGGGACGCCGAAGATCATGATGCCGCCGAGCCCGAGCTCGACCGCCTCGGCGGCCGCACGGCGCAGCGAGTCCATGCTGTGCTGCACCACCCCGGGCATGGAGGCGATCTCGACCGGCTCCTGCAGCCCCTCCTTCACGAAGACCGGCAGGATCAGCTGCGACGGGTGCAGGCGGGTCTCGCGCACGTGGCGACGCATGGTCTCGGACTGGCGCAGGCGCCGCGGGCGGTGCGGCAGATCGACGCTGAAGCGGCGGCTCCGCGGAGCCTCGGCTGCTGCGCTGGGATCGATGCGATCGTTCATGTCATTCCTCCTGTGCTGATGGGGCGATGTCCTGGGGTGGGGCGGGCCGCCGGCGCCCCGGCGGAGCGGCCACGGCCCGCTCGAGTGCTTCGATGAGCCCGGACGGCGCCGTGGACTCGGCCACGACCGCCTCGAGGCCCAGTGCGACGACGGCGGTGTGCGTGGGCTCCCCGATGGCCGCCAGCGCGGGCGACGGAGCCCGCACGAGTCCGTCTGCCAGCGCACGGACGGTCGACGGGGCGGTGAGGATCACGCCGTCGATCGCGCCGGCTGCCAGCTCCGAGCGGGCCTGCTCGACGGTGCGCACCGGATCGTGCTGCCCCACGGGTGCTGCGACCAGGGGATCCTCGGCCGGCCACGGGGCCATCCGGTAGGCGTCGCGGCGCCGCACCTGCCAGCCGAGCTCCTGCAGCCCGCGCGTCAGCTCGGGCGAGGCCGCCGCCGATTGGGGCAGCAGCACGGTGCCGGGGCGCACCGGGGCGAGGGCCGCGTCCGGGCCCTCCGGCCGCGCCCAGGTCTCGAGCAGCCCGGCGGCCGAGGCCGTGCCATGGGGCTGCAGATGAACGGGCACGGCATGGCTCTCGAGCTCGGCCGCGGTGGCCGGTCCGACGGCTGCCACGCGCAGCCCGCGCTCGATGCCGGGCTCCAGCAGCTCCCCGAGGCCGCGCCCGTGCGTCTCGAGCGCCAGACGATGCAGGGCGCGCACGGTGTTGGCCGAGGTCACCACGAGCCACAGCGGCTCGGCCCGGTCCGGGGATCCATGGGAACCTGTGGCCGGTGCCGACGAGCGGCCCTCCGTCCAGCTGCCGGGGGGCACTGCTGGCCTCGGCCCCTGCGCCGCCGCCTCGAGCAGCTCGTACAGGTCCTGGCGCTGCTGGCCGGTGACCGGCTGCGCCTCCTGGACGGGCACGAGCACGGGCTCGGCTCCGCGCTCGCGCAGCAGCTCGAGCAGCTCCGCCGCCCGATCCGGGGTGCGAGTCACCAGCACGGACCGGCCCCGCAGCGGGCTGTCTCCGCAGCCGGCCGGGTGCTCCTGCCCCTGCCCCGCCGGCCCGGGCCGGCCCGGGCGCGGTCCCGAGCCTGCCGCCCCGGACGCAGGGGGCCGCGCGCAGGCTCCCGCGCTCGGCGCGCTGAACCGCGCCGAGTCCCGGGACGGGGAGGCCGTGGGCACCGTGCTCAGGCCAGCCCCGCCAGTCGGGCCGCGCCGTCGGCGAGCAGGCCGTCGCCCACGCGGCGCCCGAGCTCCCGGGCGGCGGCCGTGGACAGCTCGTGCGAGGCCTCGGTGCGGCGCATGACCTCGGCCCCGTCCGGGGAGGCCACGGCGACCCGCAGGGTGAGCATGCCGTTCTCGACCGTGGCCAGCGTGCCCACCGGTGCGGCGCACCCGGCCTCGAGCCGTGCCAGCAGCGCGCGCTCGGCGGTCACGGCCCAGCGGGTCTCCAGGTGGTTGATCCGCGCCAGGCCCTGCAGCAGGTCGCTGTCGAGCGCGTCCTGCCCGGGGCGGGCACGCTGCGCGGCGACGGCGTCCTGTGAGGAGCCGGAAGCCTGCTCGGCGAGCTCTGGATCCCTCTCGAGCACCTCTGTGCGGATCTCGAGGGCCAGCGCCCCCTGTCCGGGAGCGGGCAGCACGACCGACGGGTCCAGCGCCTCCGTGATGTGCGCCTGCAGCCCCAGTCGGCGCAGGCCGGAGGAGGCCAGGACCACGGCGTCGAGATCGCCGGGGCCCTCGGGATCCAGCCCGGCAACGCGCGCCAGGCGGGTGGGGACGTTGCCCCGGATGTCCACGATCTGCAGGTCCGGGCGGGCCAGCAGCAGCTGAGCGGCCCGTCGGGGCGAGCCGGTGCCGACCTTCGCGCCGTCGGGCAGCTGCTCGAGGCGCAGGCCGTCGCGGGCGCACAGGGCGTCGCGGGGGTCCTCGCGCTCGGGCACCGCGCCGATGGACAGGCCAGGGGTGGGTGCCGTGGGAAGGTCCTTGAGCGAGTGCACGGCCATGTCCACGCGATCCTCGAGCAGCGCCACGCGCAGAGCCGCCGCGAACACGCCGGTCCCGCCCAGGGTCGCCAGCGACCCTGTGAGGACATCGCCCTCGGTGCGGATGATCTCCAGCTCGTGGGAGACCCCGGCGGCCTCGGCCACCCGGTCCGCCGCCCAGGTGGTCTGGGTGCGGGCCAGCGCGGAACCGCGCGTGCCCACCCTCAGCACGGCGGCCGGCTGCCGCTGGTCCTCGGTGCGCTCCGCCTCGCTCATGTCCTGGCCTACCTGATCGGTCTCGTGGGGCTGCCCGCTCATGCGCGCACCACCTGGCCCGTCTCGTCGAGACCGACCGGGATCGGCTCTCCCTCGGGCCTCTGCGCGATCGTGGGTCGCGGCTCGGTGCTGCCGCGCAGGATCTTGACGCAGCAGTCGGCGGGGCAGTCGTCGAACCAGGTGCCGTCGCTGCACGCGGAGGACCTGGGCTCGCCTGAGCGCCCGGCCATGCGCTGCTCGATCAGGTCCGCGAGTCCGGACACGAACGCCGGATGGGTCCCCGGAGTCGGTGTGCGCGCAAAGCCCAGGCCGCGCTCCTGCGCGGTCTCGCGGGCCTCGGTGTCGAGGTCCCAGAGCACCTCCATGTGATCGGACACGAAGCCGATCGGAACCACGATCACGGAGCCTGCGCCGTCATCCGCCGCCTGCTCGACGGCATCGTTGATATCCGGCTCGAGCCACGGCATGGACGGCGGACCCGAACGCGACTGGAACACCAGATCCCAGCTCAGCGACTCGGGCAGCGACAGCCCCTCGTCCTGCAGCCGCGCCCGAGTGCGCTCCATGACCTTCCGCGAGGCCGCGAGCAGCTGATCCGCGTAGGCCGAGCCGGTCGCGAAGCCCTCCCGCATGGTCTCGGGGCCGGCGGCCAGGGCGTCGGTGTCCGGCACGGAGTGGGCGGCGAACAGGATCCTGAGGGGACCGCGCTCGGCACGCTGGAGCAGGGCCTCGCGCAGCCCGTCGACGAACGGCTCCAGGAACCCGGCCATGTCGAAGTACTGGCGGATCTTGCCCACGACCATCTGCTCGCCGAGCCCGGTCTGCTCGAGGGCCACTCCCCAGTCCTCGCGGTACTGCCGGCAGGACGAGTAGCCGGAGAACGCGGAGGTGGCCAGCACCAGGACCCGACGGCTGCCCTGGTCGTGCAGGGACTGCAGGACATCGGCGACGTAGGGCTCCCAGTTGCGATTGGCCCACGTGATGGGGGTGTCGATCCCGCGCTCGCGCAGCTCCTGCTCGAGCGCGCCCAGCAGCGCGCGGTTCTGCGCGTTGATCGGCGAGACCCCGCCGTTGGCGCGGTAGTGCCCTGCCACGGCCTCGAGCCGGTCATCGGGGATGCCGCGGCCCCGGGTGACGTTGCGCAGGAAGGGGATGACGTCGTCCTGGCCCTCCGGGCCGCCGAACGACGAGAGCACGATCGCATCCCAGTCCGCGGGCTCCTGCGCTCGGGCCCGGGAGAGCTGCGGCGCCTGGGCCGGGTGCGGCCAGGAGTCCACGGCGCGACCGCTGGGGATCGTCACCGCCGACGGCGCGAGCTCCGGCTCCTGCGGCACCGGGGCGCCTCCGGGCGCGGTCATCGCAGCACCTCGGCCAGGTCCGCGGTGCTCACTCGCCGACCGGTGTAGAACGGGGTCTCCTCGCGCACGTGCAGTCGGGCCTCGGTGTTGCGGAAGTGGCGCATGACATCCACCAGGTCCACCAGCTCGGGGGCCTCCAGGGCAAGCATCCACTCGAAATCGTTGAGCCCGAAGCAGGCGATCGTGTTGGCCAGCACCTGCGGGTAGTCGCGGGCCTTCATGCCGTGGTTGCGCAGCATGCGCGAGCGGTCCTCGGAATCCATCCAGTACCAGTCGTACGAGCGCACGAACGGGTAGACGCAGACCCAGGCCTCCGGGGCGACGCCCCGGGCGTAGGACGGCGAGTGGTTGGCCGTGAACTCGGCCTCGCGGTGGACGCCCATGGCGGCCCAGACCTGGTGGGTGCCGGCCAGCAGCGCGGTGCGGCGAGCGCGGCGCAGGGCCAGCTGCAGGGCCGCGGGGTCCTGGCCGTGCAGCCACAGCATGATGTCGGCGTCCTCGCGCTGACCGGAGACGTCGTAGGTGCCGCGGACCACGATGCCCTCGGCCGCCAGCTGCTCGACGAGGGCGTCGAACTCCTGGACGGCGGCCGTCTCCTGCTCGTGGGTCGGCACGGTGCGGTCGTTGTCGCGGGCGTAGACGGACCAGACGGCCCAGTGCTGGGTCCCCTGCTGCTCGACGTCCTGGGACTGCTCGGTGCTCTGAGCGGACATGTGCGTTGCTCCTCTCGTCGGGCTCCGATCGGAATCGCCCGATCGGCGTGCTGTGCTGTGGTGCGCGGGGCTCAGACCCCGTGCGCTGCTGCCTCTGCGGGCGGCGGCTCGGTGACCCCGTGCTCCTGCAGCACGCGGGAGATCTCCCGGCGGGTGTCCGCCACGACGGCGACCAGCCCGGTGCCGGAGAGCCACGAGCCGACCGCTGCGACGTCCTGCATCTGCGCCACGGCCTGGCGGAAGGCTGCGACCTTCTCGGCGTGCCCGGCCGACGGGCGGGCCATGGCCTGCTCCCAGCGCACGACGTCGCCGTCGACCAGGCAGGAGTGCGGCAGCTCGACGCCCAGCAGGTGCGAGGCATCGCGCATGGCCAGGGTCAGCAGCTGGTCGTCCTTGAGCTGCAGCTCCGGCGAGGCCGTGCGCCCCGAGCTGTCGACCCGCCCGTAGGACAGGCGCAGGACATGGCGTCCGTCCGGGAGGGACTCGCGGACCCAGCCCCATTTGGCGCTCACGTGCGTGAGTGCCTTGGCGCGGACGTGCGGGACGCCCTCGGAGACCAGGATGCCTGTGCCGCGGGGCGCGGCATCCAGCTCGGGCTTGTCCACGACCAGCGTGGCCAGGGCGATCTGGGGGCCCAGCTTGGGCTGGAACTCGGAGATCTCCCGGGACTGTGCCCCGAGCAGGCGCACGGCCGTGGGGCCGTCGGAGGCCAGGACCAGCAGCTCGCCGCGGGCGATAGCGGACTTGTCCCCGAATTCCGGCTGGCGCTGCAGGACCATCCAGCCGGGACGGCGCGGATCCCGGTCCACTGCCAGGACGTCGTAGCCGAGCACGAGCTTGACCTCGCGCTGCTTGAGGTCCTCCACGAGGGCCTCAGCCAGAGTGTTCATGCCTCCGCGCAGACCCGCGACGTTGCCTCCCGGAGGTGCTGCCCGGCGCAGGGAGGCCGCCGCGCCGCTGAGGCTGCCGTGCTCGCGCAGGGCCTGGCGCATCCCCGGCGAGACGGTGTCCAGGTCCAGGGCGTCCGGGTGGGCGGAGTGCACCCCCATGGTGAAGGGGGCGACCATCCTCTCCAGCACGGCGGTGCCCATGCGCTGGCGCACGAGCTCCCCGAGGGTGCGCGCCTGCGCCCCGACCCTCGCCGGGCGCTTGAGGTCCGCGCGCGCCCGCCACAGCCCGAAGCGCCCCAGGGTCTCGGCCAGGCCGGGCTCCGAGAGGTCGCCGGGGATGCCCAGGATGCCCGTGCGCTGCGAGGGCCGGGGGCCGTCCGGCAGGGCCGTCCAGGAGCCCAGGGGCTCAGGGGAGATGATCCGATCCCCCAGCCCGAGCTCCCGGGCCAGCTCGGCGACGGCCTCCGAGCGGGTCGCGAAGGAATCCGCGCCGGAGTCCAGCACGAGGTTCTCGACCAGGTGGGAGCCGACGGAGCCGCCGAACTGGGGGCGGGCCTCCACCAGGGTGACGCGCAGCCCGGCCGCGGCGAGATCCCGCGCGGCGCACAGGCCCGCGATGCCTCCGCCGACCACGAGCGCGGAGCGCAGCGGTCCTCGCGCGCGCTGCTGGCCCGAGAGCCCCGACACGGTCTGCTCCACCGCTGCACGTCCTTCCTGCACTGGTGCGCCTGCGCCCAGGCGCCTGCTGATCCGAGTTCCGCTGCGGGGACCGGCCGGTCCGCGGATCGACGACCGCCGGCCCTCATCTGCTTCCAGGATGCCACTGCGCACCGACAACGCAGCCGCCGGGCGGCCACCGCCTGCAACCGGCCCCCTGCTCAGCCGTCGGCGGGCCTGGGCGCCGGCTGCTGGTCGTGGATGTAGGAGACCAGGTCCGTGAGCACCTGGGGATCGGTGCTCGGCGGGACGCCGTGGCCCAGGTTGACCACGTGGCCTGCGGCCTCCGCCCCGGCCGCCAGCACCTCGTCCACGTGGCGGTGCAGCACCTCCGCGGGGGCCGGAAGCAGGGCCGGGTCGATGTTGCCCTGCAGGACCGTGCCGTGCCCGACCCGGCGCACGGCCTCGCTCAGGCTCAGGCGGTGGTCCACGCCGACGGCCTCGGCCCCTGCATCGCGCATGGCGGCCAGCAGATCCCCGGTGCCCGTGCCGAAGTGGATCCGCGGGACCGGCAGGTCCGCCACGGACTCCAGGGCCGCCGCCGAATGCGGGGCCACGTGCTCCTGGTAGTCCCGCAGCGACAGCGATCCGGCCCACGAGTCGAAGAGCTGGACGGCCGAGGCGCCGGCCTCGACCTGGGCGCGCAGGAAGGCGCCCGAGGCGCGCGCCGCCCACGCCGCCAGCGCCTGCCAGGCCCCGGGATCGGCATGCATCATGGTGCGCGGGCGCAGATGATCCCGCGACGGCCCGCCCTCGACCATGTAGGCCGCCACGGTGAAGGGCGCCCCCGCGAAGCCGATCAGCGGGGTCGCTCCGAGCTCGGCGGTCGTCAGCCGCACCGCCTCGCGGATGGGCTCGAGGGCCTCGTCGTCCATCTCGGGCAGGGCATCGATCTCCGCAGCGGTGCGCACCGGGTGCTCGAGCACCGGGCCCTTGCCGGGGACGATGTCCACGCCCACACCAGCCAGGCGCAGCGGGACCACGATGTCCGAGAAGAAGATGCCGGCGTCCACGCGGTGGCGGCGCACGGGCTGCAGCGTGATCTCCGCGGCGAGATCGGGCCGCAGGCAGGCGTCGAGCATGGCGGTGCCCTCGCGGACCTGCTTGTACTCGGGCAGCGAGCGTCCGGCCTGTCGCATGAACCAGACGGGGTGCGAGGCAGCGCGGCGCCCGGTCAGCTGCCGCAGCAGCGCCGAGTCATGGGTGCCGGCGCTGCGCAGCGGGTGCTCCGGGGCAAGGCGCTCGAACCCTCCGCGGAAGCCGTCGGGGGCCGTCTCGTCCGTGATGGGCCGGATCGCTGCAGTCTCAGCTCCGGAGGTCTGTGCTGCGTGGGTCATGGCTCCCATTGTGCCCTCCGTCAGCATGCTGGTTTGGCGACGAGACGTCTGCACGGCCCCCGCAGGCAGGAGGTGGTCCGCGCCACCGGTGCGAGCTTGCGACGTCGCGGTAGGATGAGGGGATTGTGGTCCTGTTCTCCTTGGTGGCATCCCACCGCACCGTTGATCTGAGCACCGTCGCGCGTCTGGCCGACGGTGCTGCCAGCGCTCCCCTGGAGCTCGGCCCCACGGCCGGGCTGAGCGGCTCCGTCTCGCTGTCCACCTGCAATCGCCTGGAGATCTACGGCGAGCTCGACGACAGCACCGGCGCCGCCGGCATCGGCCCCGCTCGCGAGGCCCTCGCCCGGCTGCTGGCCGAGCGCTCCGGAGTGGCCCTCGAGGACGTCCTGGAGTCCATGGACCTGCACGTCGACGAGGACGCCGCCCATCACCTCTTCACCGTCGTCTCGGGGCTCGAGTCGGCCGTCGTGGGCGAGCGCGAGATCACCGGGCAGGTGCGCCGCGCGCTGATCGATGCCCAGCGAGGCGGCACCGCCTCCGGCGGGCTCGTGCGCCTGTTCGAGGAGGCCGCCAAGACCGCCCGAGAGGTCGGCACCAGCACGAGCCTGGGCGAGCGCGGCCGCTCGATCGTCTCGGTGGCACTGGACCTGGCCGACGACGTCACCGACGGCCGCTGGCCCGAGCGCCGCGCGCTGGTCTTCGGCACCGGCGCCTACGCCGGGGCCACCATGGCCGCGCTGCGCGACCGCGGCTGCGCCGACATCGAGGTCCATTCCGCCTCGGGACGAGCAGAGGCCTTCACCGCCAACCGCGGCGGAGCCCCGGTTCCCGTGGACGGCCTGCGCGAAGCCCTCGAGCGCGCGGACGTCGTGATCGGCTGCTCCGGAGGATCCGAGCCGCTGTCGGCCGATCAGCTTCCCGAGGGCCCGCTCACGGTGGTCGACCTGGCCCTGTCGCGGGACTTCGATCCCTCGGTCGTGGACCTGGACGGCGTCGAGCTGATCACGCTCGAGTCGGTCAAGCTCGCGGCCCCCGAGGCCACCGAGGAGTCCGTGGCCTCCGCCCGCCGCATCGTCGCCGAGGCCGCCAAGCGCTTCCGCGACCGCCGGTCCGAACGGGACATGGACGCTGCGATCGTGGCGCTGCGCAAGCACACCATGTCCGTGCTGGACACCGAGCTGGAGAAGGTCCGCCGCCAGCACGGCTGCACCGCCGCCGCCGAGGAGGTCGAGTTCGCCATGCGCCGTATGGTGAAGTCCCTGCTCCACGAGCCCACGGTCCGCGCCCGCCGCATGGCCAAGGAGGGCCGCGCAGAGGACTACCTGACCGGGCTCGAAGCCCTGTTCGGCCTGTCCGTCGATCTTCCCGAGCAGGCGGCGCCCGTGCGCGCCGAGCCCCTCGAGACCCCTGCCCCCACCGGTCCCGGATCCTCCCGCAGCGACGCGACAGGGACCACGGACCCCACCCACTGCGGCCGCGGCCGCACCGATCAGCGAGCCGAGCCGACCCCCGGGCCCCGCACGCACCACGACGCGGCCGACGGCCACAGGCAGCTGCCCCGCGCCGCTGGCTGAGCCCAGGAGCCCCATGCCCACATCCCGTCCTCGCACCACCCGTCTGCCCAAGGAGCAGCGGCGCCGCCAGCTGCTGCAGGTCGCCCTCACCGTCTTCTCGGAGCGCGGCTACCACGGCGCCTCCATGGAGGAGATCGCCGATGCCGCCGGCGTCTCCAAGCCCGTGCTGTACCAGCACTTCCCCGGCAAGCACGAGCTCTACCTGGCGCTCGTGGAGCACAGCCTGGAGCGCCTCGGCGGCGACCTGCTCCAGGCCCTGCAAGGCGCACAGGCCCGCGAGGGGATCACGGTCAACCGCGCGCGCGTCGAGGAGATGCTGCGCGTGTACTTCGACTTCGTGGACTACGACCCGCAGTCCTACAAGCTGATCTTCGAATCGGACCTCATGGCGGATCCGCAGATCGGCGAGCGCTTCGAGGACTTCCACATGCGCGTCGCCGAGGGCGTGGGCAGCGTCCTGGGCCCGAACACCGGAATGAGCCAGGACGCGGCCGTCATGCTCTCGCGCTCGCTGACCGACATGGTCCAGACGGGTGCCGGCTACTGGTCGCGCCACCGCGACCTCATCTCCCGCGAGGAGGCCCAGCTGCTGGTCTTGCGTTTAGCCTGGGGCGGAATCGGAGTGCTCGACGAGGACTGGAAGTGACCCGCTCCTAGACTCGTCAACCAGCAGGAGTCCGGCCGCAGCCCTCGCGGCCCGCAGATCATTCAGGAGGAACCGTGGAGATCAAGATCGGGATGCAGCACGTCGGACGGGAGATCGTCGTCGACTCCCCGCTGGGCGCGCAGGAGGCCACTGACCTGGTCAGCGCCGCCCTGAACGAGGGCACCGTCCTGTCCCTGAAGGATTCCAAGGACAACCTGACGCTGGTGCCGGCCTCCGGGATCGCCTACGTCGAGATCGGCGCGGAGACCAAGCGCCGCGTGGGCTTCATGCCCGGCGTCAGCGCCAGCTGAGCCGCAGCTCGCAGCCAGCGCGCGAGCGCACCCGGGCCGCGTCGCGCTCGCCTCGACCGAGGCAGCGCGCCGCGGCCCCTTCCATGCCCGGGCACACGGCCGAGTACAGTGGTCCCGCAACCGGATGCCCGATCGTCGATGACGAGATCACCCGAAGACCTGCACGATCGGCTCCCACCCCTGGCACGTCCTCCCCTTCCGCCCCGGCCCCGCAAGCGGCCGCGAGCCCCGGAAGCGGTCGCAGCGGCGTGCCCCGTCGCACCTTCGCGCCGCGGACCGCGGCCGCGCGAGCGCGCACGGATGACCACGGGAAGGACCCGAACATGAGCCAGACCGAATCCCCCGAGACCGAGCAGTCTCCCGAGACCGCCCCGGACCAGGGCGAGGCCCAGCTGGAGGCCATCGCCGAGGAGTCCGTGGAGGTGGAGCCCCAGGCCCCCGTCGAGACCCGCACCTTCGCCGACTTCGGCGTCCGGGAGGACATCGCCGAGGCCCTGGCGGAGGCCGGGATCGTCCACCCGTTCCCCATCCAGTCCATGACGCTGCCGATCGCGCTGAGCGGGCAGGACATCATCGGGCAGGCCAAGACCGGCACGGGCAAGACCCTCGGCTTCGGCATCCCGGCGGTTCAGAACGTCGTGGGCCGCGACGACGACGGCTGGGACCGCCTGGAGCGCCCGGGCGCACCGCAGGCTCTGATCGTGGTCCCCACCCGCGAGCTCGCGGTGCAGGTGGGCTCGGACCTGTCCATCGCGGCCAAGACCCGCAACGCGCGCGTGCTGACGATCTACGGCGGCCGCGCCTACGAGCCGCAGATCGAGGCCCTGGAGAAGGGCGTCGAGGTCGTGGTGGGCACCCCCGGGCGCCTGATCGACCTGAACCGCCAGCATCACCTGGACCTGTCCCAGGTCAAGACGGTCGTGCTGGACGAGGCCGACGAGATGCTCGATCTCGGCTTCCTCCCGGACGTCGAGAAGCTGCTCTCGGCGGTGCCGCGCGTGCGCCACACCATGCTGTTCTCCGCGACCATGCCCGGCCCCGTCGTGGCCATGGCACGCCGGTACATGTCCAAGCCCATGCACATCCGCGCCGCCGCCCCGGACGAGGGCTCGACCAAGGCGGACATCCGCCAGGTCGTCTACCGCGCGCACAACCTGGACAAGCCCGAGATGCTGGGCCGCATCCTGCAGGCCGACGGCCGCGGCCGGTGCATCATCTTCACTCGCACCAAGCGCACCGCCGCCAAGGTCGCCGACGAGCTGATCGAGCGCGGCTTCGCCGCCGCCCCGCTGCACGGCGATCTGGGGCAGGGCGCCCGCGAGCAGGCGCTGCGCGCGTTCCGCTCGTCCAAGGTGGACATCCTGGTGGCCACCGATGTCGCCGCCCGCGGCATCGACGTCGACGACGTCACCCACGTGATCAACTACCAGTGCCCCGAGGACGAGAAGACCTACCTGCACCGCACGGGCCGCACGGGTCGTGCCGGGCGCAAGGGCACCGCGATCACGTTCGTGGACTGGGATGACATCCCCCGCTGGCGCCTGATCGACAAGGCGCTCGAGCTCGGGATCCCCGAGCCGGTCGAGACCTACTCCTCCTCGGCCCACCTGTTCGAGGACCTCGGCATCCCCAAGGGCACCAAGGGGAAGCTGCCGCGCTCCAAGCAGACCCACGCCGGTCTGGGCGCGGAGAAGCTCGAGGACCTGGGCGGCCCGGATTCCCGCGGCGACAAGGGCGATTCCCGCTCCTCGCGCGGCGGCTCGAGCGGCCGCGAGGGCTCCCGCAGCGCTCGCTCCGGCGGATCCGGCTCGGGCGAGCGCGAGTCCGGCTCGGGTCGAGGCGGCTCCGGCCGCTCGCGCAGCCGCTCCCGCGGCGGGCGCTCGGAGGACACCGCACGCTCGAACCGCACGGAGCGCTCCGGCGAGGGCTCGCACGACGGGCAGCGCAGCGGCGGCTCCCGCGATGCGGCCAAGGGCGGCTCCTCGGACGAAGGCCGCTCCCAGCGCGGCGGGCGCCGTCGTGGCTCAGAGACGGGCGAGTCCTCGCGCAGCCCTCGAGAGGGCCGCAGCGCAGAGCGCACCCGCGGCTCCGAGACGGCAGCTCCGAACACCGGTGAGGACCGCGCCACGGCGAACGCGCGCCGTCGGCGCCGCCGCCGCTCCAGCGGCGAGCAGCTGACGGGCTCCCCGGCTCGCCTGGTCGACGGCCAGGACTGATCCTCCGGAGCTGATCCGCTCGCGCCGCCTCGGCGCGAGCACCCCTGAGGCGGGCTCTTCAGGGACGCACGACCTGCGTCCCGGAGCCCGCCTCCGCCATGATCCGGCGCAGGGACTGCTCCGAGGTGAGGTTCTCGCCCAGCTCATTCGGCTTGCCGGAGCCGTGGTAGTCGGAGGAGCCGGTGACGATCAGATCGTGCTCGGCCGCCATCTGCGACAGCACCGCCCGAGCTTCGGGCGGATTGTCCCGGTGAGCGATCTCCAGGCCCGCCAGGCCCGCCTCGATCATGGCGTCGAAGACCTCCTGCCCGACCGTCCGCCCCCGCACGCCGGCCAGCGGATGGGCCATGACCGGCACACCTCCGGCCTGGCGCACCAGCCGCACCGCGGTGACCGGATCCGGGGCGTAGTGGCCCACGTAGTAGCCCGAGCGCGGGTGCAGGACCGTGCTGAAGGCCTCGGAGCGGGTCTGCGCGATCCCGGCGGCCACGAGGGCGTCGGCGAGGTGCGGCCGACCCACGGTGGCATCCCCGACGACCTGGTCCAGGACCTGCTCCCAGCTGATGGGATAGTCCTCGGCGATCATCTCCACCATCCGCTCGGCGCGCGTGCGCCGCGAGCGCCGAGCCCTCTGCATGACCTCGTCCAGCGCCCGGTCCTGCGGGTCCTGCAGGTAGGACAGCAGGTGCACCGAGATGCCGTCGTCGGTCTGGCACGAGACCTCGGTCCCGGGCACGAAGGCCACTGCGTGCTCGCGCGCCGCCTCCGCGGCCTCCTCCCACCCGGCGGTCGTGTCGTGATCCGTGAGGGCCACGACGTCCAGACCCGCCTCCGCCGCGCTGCGGATGACCTCTCCCGGCAGCTGGGTGCCGTCGGAGGCCGAGGAGTGGGTGTGCAGATCGATCTTCATGGCCCCATCGTGGCACGGCCCGCAGACGCCGCCATCCCGCTCGGCGGGCGGGCTCAGATCGCCTCGACCCCACCCCCGTCGGAGCCCGGTGGCACCATGGCAGGACGAAGACCGCGCAGCTTCAGGTAACGGCTGCGCCCCGAGCAGCCGGTCCCGGACCGGCAGGACGGAGCGAGCATGACGGATCAGCCCTCGGAGACCACCCCCGCAGCCGCCCGCGAGGCGAGCGCCGGCGCACCGGCAGACACCGGCGCAGAGCCCGGCTCGCAGCCGCTGTCCGAGCGAGTGGACAACAGGACCCACTCCCCCGAGTCCTCGGCCTTCGCCGAGTTCATGGCCTCGCAGTGGGCCCCGGCAGCGGAGAAGGACCTGCCGCGGGAGGAGGTCGCCGATCATGCCGCCCAGCGGCGGCTGCGGATCTCGAAGGAGCACACCGGTCAGCGCCTGGTGATCCCTGCGGGGGCGCCCAAGGTCCGCTCCAACGACACCGACTACCGCTTCCGCCCCCACTCGGCCTTCGCCCACCTCACCGGGCTGGGCGTGGACCACGAGCCGAACGCGGTGCTCGTGCTCGAGCCGGTCGAGCCGGGCAGCGGGGACGACGCCGGTGATCACACCGCGGTGCTGTATTTCCATCCCATGGCCGGGCGGGACACCCGCGAGTTCTACGCCGATGCCCGCAACGGTCAGTTCTGGGTGGGCGACCGGCCCACGCTGCGCGAGATCTCCACCGCCTACGGCCTGCGGACGCGGGATCTGTCGGAGCTGGAGGCCGCGCTGAGCAAGGACGTCGGGGCGGACGGCGTCCAGCTCCGTCTGGTCCGCGCGCAGGACGCGGCCGTGGACGGCATCGTCGACTCGGCCCGGCAGGCGGGCGGCGTGGAGCTGGAGCAGGCTCACCTGCAGGACGACCAGCTCGTGGAGCGGCTCTCCGAGCTGCGGCTGATCAAGGACGAGCACGAGATCGCGCAGCTGCGCGAGTCGGTGGACATGACCGTCCGGGGCTTCGAGGACGTCGTGCGGGCCCTGCCCCACGCCATCGCCAAGCCGCGCGGCGAGCGGCTTGTGGAGGGGGCGTTCTTCGCCCGCGCCCGAGCTGAGGGCAACGACCTCGGCTACGACACCATCGCGGCCTCCGGGGACAACGCGACCGTGCTGCACTGGATCCGCAACACGGGAGAGATCCGCCCGCAGGACATGATCCTGCTGGATGCCGGTGTGGAGGCCGAGTCGCTCTACACGGCGGACATCACCCGCACCCTGCCGGTCACCGGCGAGTTCTCCGAGATCCAGCGCCAGATCTACCAGGCCGTGCTCGATGCCGCCGATCACGCGTTCACGGTCGCGGTGCCCGGCAACCGGTTCCGCGACGTCCACGACGCCGCCATGTCGGTGCTGGCCGCCCGGCTGGAGGAATGGGGCCTGCTCCCGGTCTCCGCCGAGGTCTCGCTCTCGGAGCGCGGCCAGCACCATCGCCGGTGGATGCCGCACGGGACCAGCCACCACCTGGGCCTGGACGTCCACGACTGCGCCCAGGCGCGCCGCGAGCTCTACCAGGACGCGGTGATCGAGCCGGGCATGGTCTTCACGATCGAGCCGGGCCTGTACTTCAAGGCCGAGGACCTGGCCGTCCCGGAGCAGTACCGGGGCATCGGCGTGCGGATCGAGGACGACGTCCTGATCACCGCCGACGGCAATGAGAACCTCTCGGCCGCTCTGCCGCGTCATCCGGACGATGTCGAGTCCTGGATGCAGGGCCTGTTCGAGTCCTCCGAGGCGTCCTCGACCGCGCACTGATCAGCCGACGGTCGCGGGGCCGGTCGCAGCTCCGGCCCCGCGACGGGCGGCCGCCTCCGCAGGCGGACGGCCGTCCGACAGCAGGTCATCTGCCTGCAGAAGCTCAGCTGCGCGGCGCGCCGCCGCTCCACGGGCCGTCGGTCTGGGCGTCCCCACCGGGGGCAGCCTGGTCCGGGCCCTGGCCCTGCTCCTGGCCCTCGGGGTGCCCCCGGTGCGCCTCCTGCTCCTGCGGGGAGACGCGCACGCCGTAGAGCGGGCGGCCGTCCGGGGTCTCATCGGGGCGCGAGACCGGAGCCGACTGCTCCTGCGGCTGCCCGTCGGGGGCGGCGCCCAGATCGCCGACCGGCCCGGCGGCTCCGGGAGCCGGCGAAGCGGGCGCCGCCGCGCGCGGGGCCCTGCCTTGCAGACCGGCCCCCTGGAGCATGCGCTCGGCCTGATCGGCCACATCCGGTCGGGCCAGGACGTCGTAGCGCGTGGCCACGATCGTGGACATGGAGGTGAAGTCGCGGCGTCCGCGCTGGGCGGCGTAGGAGACCACGCCGAGCAGCATCCAGAACGCCGCGCCCAGGGCCACGGTCAACAGGATGGCCAGGGGCCCGCCGCCCCCGAACAGGCTGAGGATCAGCCCGAAGAACAGGCCGAAGAACGCGCCCTGACCCGCGGCCATGAGGGCCACGCGGGGATACGTCAGCCGGCCGGTGACCTTCTCCAGGGTCGCGAGGTCGTGCCCGACGATCGACAGCGCCGAGACCTCGAGCTCCTCGTCCGAGAGGTGGTCCACGGCCCGCTGCGCGTCCGCGTACTTGGTGAAAGAGGCGATCACCCTGCCCTCCGGCAGTCCTGCCCCGGAGATCTGACGTGCCTTCTGCGCTGAGCTGCTCATGGGCTCAAGACTCCCCCATGCAGCTGACCGGAGCCTTGAGACGCAGGTCTCGATCGCGTCCGGCTGAATCCGTGCAGCGACTACCCTGGTGCGGTGAGCAGTTCACTCGAGAAGATCTTCATCGCGCGCCTCATCGGCCTGGACGTGTTCGACCCCCTGGGCGACCGCGTGGGGCGAGTGCGCGACCTCGTCATGATCAGGCGCGACAGCGCCGGTTCGGCCAAGCAGCCGGTGGTCGTGGGCCTGGTGGTGGAGGTCCTGGGCAAGCGCCGCGTGTTCCTGCCCATGACCCGGGTGACGTCCATGGACTCCGAGCAGGTCCTGTGCACCGGCCTGGTGAACCTGCGCCGCTTCGAGCAGCGCGGCTCCGAGATCCTGGTGGTCGGCGAGATGTTCGACCGCACCGTCACCCTGCGCGACGGCAGCGGCACCGCCACCATCATCGACGTCGGCATGGAGCTGGCCCGCTCTGGCGACTGGCAGGTCACGCAGCTGTTCGTGCGCCGCGCCCCCGTCGGCGGCGGCATCATGCGCCGTCGCAGCGGCGAGACGCTCGTCATCGACTGGAACGAGGCCACCGACCAGGAAGCCGTCGGCCATCAGCCGGCGACGCAGTGGGTGAGCTCGCACGAGGACGACAAGCCCGCGGACCTGGCCGACGAGCTGCGCGAGCTGCCCCGCAAGCGCATCCTGGAGATCACCACCGAGCTGCGCGACGACCGCCTGGCCGATGTCCTGCAGGAGATGACCGAGGAGGATCAGGTCTTCGTCCTGACCCACCTGGAGGTCGAGCGCGCCGCCGACGTCCTGGAGGAGATGGAGCCGGACGACGCCGCGGACCTGCTCAACGAGCTGCCGGACCCGGATGCCGAGTCGCTGCTGGGGCTGATGCAGCCCGAGGACGCCGACGACGTCCGCCGCCTGCTCGAGTACGAGGAGGGCACCGCCGGCTCGATGATGACCCCGGTGCCGATCATCCTGGCCCCGGAGACCACGGTGGCCGAGGCGCTGGCCGCGATCCGCCAGGAGGAGGTCTCCCCGGCCATGGCCGCGGCCGTGTTCGTGTGCCGTCCGCCGCTGGAGACGCCCACCGGGCGGTACCTGGGCATGGTGCACATGCAGGAGCTGCTGCGCGTGCCGCCGCCCGAGCCGATCGGCAGCCTGATCGACTCGGCGATCGATCCCGTGGAGGACCTCTCCCCCATCTCGGACGTGGCCCGCGAGCTGGCCACCTACGACCTGACGATCATTCCTGTGATTAACGAGCACCGCCGCCTGGTGGGAGCGGTCACGATCGACGATGTGCTCGATGACCTGCTGCCGGACGACTGGCGGACCTGGGACGACGGAACCCCAGTGAGGAAGGTGGGACGACGCTATGACTGAGAGCCGCACCGAGCGCCGCACTGCCGGCCTGGACACCCCCACCGGCCTGCGCCACGGGATGTGGAACCGGCTGCGTCCCAACCCGGACGCCTTCGGCCAGCTCACGGAGGGCTTCGCCCGGTTCATGGGCACCCCGCAGTTCCTGCTGTGGATGTCCGTCTTCGTGTTCATCTGGCTGGGCTGGAACACGTTCATGCCCGAGGACATGCAGTTCGACCCGCGCGCGCTGAACTACACCTTGCTCACGCTCATGCTGTCCCTGCAGGCCTCCTATGCGGCCCCCCTGCTCCTGCTGGCCCAGAACCGCCAGGACGACCGCGACAAGGTCGTGGCCGAGCGCGACCGCCAGCGCACGCAGGAGAACCTGGCCGACACCGAGTACCTGACCCGCGAGATCGCCGCCCTGCGCATGTCCATGCGAGAGGTCGCCACCCGCGACTACGTCCGCTCCGAGCTGCGCGACCTGTTCGAGGAGCTGCTCGAGGAGCTGAACGAGCCTGAGGGCGCCGACGACGCAGACCCCGAGCCCTCCAGCCGCAAGCGCAAGGGCCGCAAGAAGCAGCGCTCCGGCGAGACCGTGGCCGCCCGCTCGGCCGGTCTCGAGCAACCGAGCGCCCAGCAGCACAGCGCCCAGCAGACGTCGGCCGTGGCGTCGGCGGCGGAGGATCCCGAGAGACCTCGGAGCACAGGTGACCATGACTGAGCAGGACCCCATCGATCCCCGCCTGGCCGCGGCCCTGTCCTCCGTGGAGGACCCCGAGCTGCGCCGCCCGCTGATCGATCTGGGCATGCTGCGCGCAGCCCGGCTCGACCCGGACGGCACCGCGGTCGTCGAGGTCCTGCTCACGATCTCCGGCTGCCCGCTGCGCTCCACGATCGAGACCGACGTCGCGGAGGCCGTGCGCGGGGTCGACGGCGTGCATCGCACCGTGGTGGAGCTGGACGTCATGACCCCGCAGCAGCGCGAGGAGCTCAAGGACAGGCTCGGGCACACGCGCACCATCCCGTTCGCGGACCCGACGTCGCTGACCCGAGTGCACTCGGTGACCTCCGGCAAGGGCGGTGTCGGCAAGTCCACGGTGACCGCCAATCTGGCCGCGGCCCTGGCCGCGCGCGGACGCTCGGTGGGCGTCGTCGACGCCGATATCCACGGCTTCTCGATCCCGGGCCTGTTCGGCATCACCGCCGGGCCCACGAAGGTCGACGAGATGATCCTGCCGCCCGTCGTCGAGGTCCCTGACTCCGCCGCGTCGGAGGACGGAGCCTCCCGCGCCGCCGACGGGCACCGTCGCGGCAGCGTCCGGGCCATCTCGATCGGCATGTTCACGGATCCGGCGAACCCGGTGGTGTGGCGCGGACCGCTGCTGGACCGAGCGGTCGAGCAGTTCCTGGCCGACGTCCACTTCGGCGATCTGGACCACCTGCTGCTGGATCTGCCGCCCGGCACCGGCGACGTCGCGATCGCGGTGGCCCAGAAGCTGCCCGGCTCGGGGGTCCTGGTGGTCTCCACGCCGCAGCAGGCCGCAGCGGGTATCGCCGAGCGCTCCGGGGCCCTGGCGGCCATGACCGATCAGACGGTCTCCGGGGTCATCGAGAACATGTCCGCCATGGTCATGCCCGACGGCTCGTCCTTCGATCTCTTCGGCAGCGGCGGCGGCGAGCAGATCGCCGACTCCCTCACCCGCCGCATGGGCTACGACGTCCCCCTGCTGGGGTCGATCCCCCTGGACATCGCCCTGCGGCAGGCCGGCGACGCCGGAATGCCGCTCGTGTGGTCCGACCCGGAGGCACCGGCCTCCCAGGTCCTGCGCGGTGTGGCCGCACGTCTGGACGGCCCTCGCGGCCTGGAGGGACGCTCCCTGGGGATCACCCCGCGCTGAGCGCTCAGGTGCCCTCCCCACGACGAAGGTCTGCGTCTCAGGTGGCCTCGGGATCGAACGGGGCCTGCTGGGAATCGCCCAAGCGCATGAACGGCTGGGCCTGCGCCGGGAGGTCCTCGCCGGCGGCCGCCGCCTCCTCCTCCCGCCGGCGCTTGCGCTCGGCGCGCGCGGCCTCGCGCTCCTCGCGCTCGCGCTTGCGCTTCTCGGCGGAGTCCTCCTGATCGGCCTCCAGCAGGGCATCGCGCACGATCGTGCGAGGGTCGTACTGGCGCGGGTCGAGCTTGCGCCAGTCGAGGTCGCCGATCTCCGGGCCGAGGGTCTCGCGCAGGTCCTCCTTGGCGCCGCTTGCGTAGCGGCGCGCCCGCTTGACCAGGTCTCGGAGGTTCTCGGCGTACTCCGGAAGCCTCTCCGGACCCAGGACGAGCAGGATCAGGACGATGAGGACGATGGCTTCCCAGCCGCTGATGCCTAACACGTCGTCGAGATTATCAGGGCGTGCACCGGCTCAGGCCCCGATCCCGAGCATGCGCCGCCAGCCGCTGAGCACGGTCTCCCCCGGCGAGGAGGTCTCCTCCGGACGCTGCACCAGCGTGGCCCGGTCCGCGGCCTCGGTGTGGTGCATCAGGCGCACCATCTCCGCGGCCGAGGACTCGCTCTGCAGCGTGTAGACCACGTCGTCGTGGACGATCTGCGCGCGCCACGGGCTGCCCTCGCGCACCCGCACCGGGGTGCCGCTCAGGACCGCCGGGTCCAGACCCGTGGTCGTGGACGGCAGACCCGCGATGCCGTCGGTGGGGTGGTACTGATCGATCCTGCCGCGCTGCTCGGTGATCTGGACATCGCGGCCCTGCGCGTCCTGCAGCTGCATGCGCACAGCGGGCTGACCGGCGATCGTGTCCTCGCTCAGCGAGAGCACCTCGTAGCCGGGCATCCCGGCCAGCGGCAGCGTCCAGCCCTGTGAGCGCAGGACGTCGAGGTCGGAGACCTCCGAGATCAGCAGCCCCGAGGACTGAGCCCACGGCGAGCCCTGCGCCGCGGTGGCGCCCGGAGTCGAGGGCACGCTCGAGCGCGATCCGGCGAACCACCCCAGCAGCAGGATGCCGAGCAGCAGCAGGAGGATCACCGAGACCACGGCCGTGACGAGCCGAGCCCTGGAGAGGAACGTCGGCAGAGCCGTGGAGCTCATGGTCCTCCCCTGGGGCGCTCGCGTCGGATCGAGCGCAGGTCGCGCTCGTGCAGGCCAAGGATCCGAGACGGACCTTGACGGATCCTGTGTGCGCTCTCGCCCTCGACGCCGCTGCCGGCCCGTTCGAGGCGCCGACCCCCGCGTCGCAGGCGGACGGGGGCCGACGGGTAGGATGACCCGAAGTGCACTGCGCAGCCGGTGCCGCCGCGCCCTGATCACGGGCCGCGCGGAATCGGCGGCGCGAAGGCAGCAGGGCAGGACCGAGCAGAGGAACGGGCGGGTGGCGATGAGCAGCGGCAAGGCGACCAGCTGGGCCTACGCCGAGGCCTATCCGCAGGAGGACGACGTTCTGCTGCGGGCCCGCGAGCGCTCCATGGCCCTGCGACTGCGTCCGGTCACCCCCGCGGTGGCCGCCACGCTCACGGTCCTGGCCGCCGCCGGTCAGCCCCGGGCGGCCGTCGAGGTCGGCACGGGAGCCGGCGTCTCGGGTGCCGCGCTGCTGCGCGGCATGCCGGAGGATTCGGTGCTCACCACCATCGACACGGACATCCGGGCCCTGCGCGCGGCCCGCGAGACCTTCCGCGAGATCGGCACGCAGCCGCGCGTGCGCACCATCTCCGGGCGCGCCTCGCTCGTGCTGCCGCGGCTGAGCTCCGCGTCCTACGATCTGGTCTTCCTCGACGCGGAGCCGTCGAACACCCTGCTCTACGTGGACGAGGCCGTGCGCCTGCTGCGCCGCGGCGGCACCCTGATCGTCCAGGACGCCCTCGATCAGGACCGCGTGCCGGATCCCGTGCAGCGCCAGGACTCCACCCGCGTGCACCGCGAGATCCACCGCATGCTGCGCGAGGACGAGCGCTTCGTGTCCGCCATCCTCACTCCGGGATCCGGGCTGTTCGTGGCCGTGCGCCGCTGAGGCGGGCCCCCATGGGAAGGACCCCCGCACCCTGGTTGGGTGCGGGGGTCCTTGTCGATGCTCGTGGGGTTGTCAGCCGGTGACGCCTTCGAGGCAGCCCTTCAGCTCTGCGGCCTCATCGGCCTTGAGCTCGACGACGAGACGACCGCCGCCTTCCAGGGGCACGCGCATGATGAGGCTGCGACCCTCCTTGGTGACCTCCATAGGGCCATCACCGGTCCTGGGCTTCATAGCCGCCATGGAACTCGATCTCCTGTCCGTCGGCACGTTCTTCCAGCATCCATCATATCGGATGCGTCACACGAGGCGTGGCGGGGGTCTCCAGGGGTCCCCGATCACGGCGGATAGTCGCCGCCCTGCGGCAGCGGCGACCACTGCCACAGCACCCCGACCCACACGATCTGCGACAGCGCGCAGACCACCACCAGGCCCCACCGGTAGGCCCTCGACTCGCTCACCGCGACCAGCGGCGCGGCCAGCACGAACAGCGGCAGCAGCAGGCGCGGCGTGGAGGACTGGGGGTGCAGGAAGAGCAGGAGGTAGACGGCATAGGCGTGGACCCACACCTGCAGGCCCAGCGGCAGGGTGCGGCGCACCGCGGTCGTGGTCATCAGCAGCACCCACAGCACCACCAGGACCAGCACGAACAGCCACCCCCAGCCCTCCCCGAGCAGCTGAGCGCCCAAGACCGCCCAGGGCTCGAGCGGCACCAGCGAGGTGCCGCGCCATGCGGTCTCGGTGTCCGTGTACGCGCGCGGCTCCCCCGTGGCCAGCCACGCGATCGCCGGCCAGGCCAGCGCGCAGGCACAGGCCCACAGGGCCAGCCAGAACCAGCGGTCCAGGACCTGGCCGAGCCCGCCCGGCCCCCGTTCCGTCAGCACGCGCACGGCGCGGAGGGCCCAGACGATGCCGAGCGCCGCGGCGAAAGGCACCCCGGCCGGACGCGAGAGGCACATGACCAGGATGGCGACGGCGGCCAGGGCGCTGCGCCTCTGCAGCACGAGCAGCAGCGACAGCGCCAGCAGCGCCAGATGCAGCGACTCCGCGTAGGCCGTCTGCAGGATCGGCGAGACGGCGCACAGGCCCACCACCGCCAGCGCCCATAGGGCATCGCGCTGCCCGAGCAGACGACGGAACAGCGCCGCGATCGTCAGGGCCGCGGCGAAGCTCGCGGCCAAGGAGACCAGGGGCGCGACGATCGACCACGACGCCCCCGTCAGGTTCGTGATCCCGCGGACCAGCAGGGGGAACACCGGGTAGAAGGCCCAGGCGTTCTCCTCGGCGCTGCCGGTCCGGTCGCGAGGGATCTGCGTGGGATAACCGTCGTCGTGGATGCGCTGGTACCACTCGCCGTCCCAGATACCGGCCGTGGCGAAGTAGCCCAGCGGAGTCTCGCCCCACGGACCGTCCGGGGCCTGCCGGTCGATCACGATCAGCACGAGAGCCGACCAGGCTCGGGCCACCGCCCAGAGCAGAAGGACCTGCAGCCACAGCGGCTGACGAGCCAGCCGAGCACCGGCCTCGCCGGCCCAGCCGGCCAGGGCCGAGTGGACCCGCGTGGGACGGACGTCGGCGGCGGCAGTCCCCGCAGCGGAACCGCCCTGTGCAGCGGTGCTGCGCACAGTGCCGCGCATCGACTCGCGACCTGGTCCGTGCTCCGAGCTGTTCTGCGGGCCGGAGGCCTCCGGCCCCGCCGAGTTCACCGGTATACCCCGGGGACGCGCGCCGCGCCGGCTGACCGCCCGGATCGCGGCCCGCCGGAGGTGCGAGCCGCTCGCGCCCGTGCCGGTGCCCAGACCTCGCTGCGGCCTCGGCGCGTCCAGTGCACGGGCGCTGCGGCCGAGGGACCGGAAGAGGGCTCAGCGACCCCCGAACGCCCCAGCTGCCGCACCGCCGCGGCGGTTCCCGCCGCGACGAGCAGGAGGCTGAGCACCATCGCCATGACCGGAGCGCTCACCAGCGACCCGCTCGGCCGTCGTCGTCGAAGTCCCCGAAGGGCGCCTGGTCGTAGCCGCCCAGATCGGCGCGGTGCTCTGCCTCGCGGGTGAAGCGGTCGTGCGCCTCGCGCATGATCCGCACCGCCTCCTCGGCAGAATCGGTCAGGCGCACCAGATCCGGATCATCCGGGGAGACCATCCCCTGTTCCACGAGCGAGCCGCGGATCCACTCGAGCAGCGGTGTCCAGAACGCGACGCCCATGAGCACCACCGGGAAGCGGGTCACCTTGCCGGTCTGGACCAGGGTCAGGCACTCGAAGAGCTCGTCCAGGGTCCCGAAGCCGCCGGGCAGGGCGATGAAGCCGTGGCTGTACTTGGCGAACATGGTCTTGCGCACGAAGAAGTACCGGAAGTTGATGCCCAGGTCGATGTAGGGGTTCAGGCTCTGCTCGTGCGGCAGCTCGATCCCCAGGCCCACGGACGGGGCCTCGACGTCGTGCGCGCCGCGGTTGGCTGCCTCCATGATGCCGGGACCGCCGCCGGTGATCACGGTGTAACCGGCGCGGCCCAGCGCCCGGCCGACCTCACGGGCCAGGTCGTAGTCGGCGGCGCCCTCGGGCACGCGCGCCGAGCCGAAGACGGTCACCGCCGGCCCCAGCCTGGCCAGGGTGTCGAAGCCGTCGACGAACTCCGACTGGATCCGCATGATCCGCCAGGGGTCCGTGCGGGTGAAGTCGTCGTCGTGACCGAAGTCCTGGGGTCCGCCCTGCTCCAGCAGCCGCTGATCCGAGGTGCGACGGTGGGCCTCGCGGCCGCGCAGGACGATGGGCCCCTTGAAGCGCGAGGGTCTGGTGGCGGGGCGCTCGGCCGAGGAGGAGACGGGCTGGTCCTCGCCCGGGAGGTCCTGTGCGGACTCGCGGCGGTCGCTGGCGCGGGGGTCGCTGTGACTCATGACCCCAGGCTATGCCCTAGGACAGCCAGCTCAGCAGGACCCGGCGGCACTGACGGATCGCCTCGGCCGAGACATGCTCGTCGTCCGTGTGGGCCAGCAGGGCGTCTCCGGGGCCGAAGTTCACGGCCGGCACGCCCATGGCCGAGAAGCGGGCCACGTCGGTCCAGCCGTATTTGGGCTTGGGCTCCTGCCCGACGGCTGCCACGAAAGCCGCCGCGGACGCCCGGTCCAGCCCGGGGCGTGCCGCCGGGGAGAGGTCCACGAACTCCAGCTCATGGCCCGGGAACAGCTCCCGGCAGTGCTGCTGGGCCTGCTCGAGGGTCTTGTCCGGGGCAAAGCGGTAGTTGATCTCGACCGAGGCCGCGTCCGGGATCACATTGCCCGCGGTGCCCCCGCTGATGCGGATCGCGTTGAGCCCCTCCCGGTACGCCAGCCCCTCGACCTCGATCGTGGCCGGCTCGTAGTCGGCCAGCACGGACAGCACGTCGGCGAGCTTGTGGATCGCGTTGTCCCCGCGCCAGGCCCGGCCCGAGTGCGCGGCCAGTCCCTGCGGGGCGATCACGAAGCGCAGCGTGCCGTTGCAGCCGCCCTCGACCGTGCCGTCGGTGGGCTCGAGCAGCACCGCGAAGTCCGCCTGCAGCAGGTCCGGGACGCTGCGCTCCAGACGGGCCAGCCCGGACTTGGCCGAGTCGACCTCCTCGTGGTCGTAGAAGACGTAGGTGATGTCCCGGCTCGGCTCCGTGAGCTCGGCTGCCAGGCCGAGCTGCACGGCCACCCCGCCCTTCATGTCGGTGGCGCCGCGGCCGTAGAGCGTGAGATCGCCGTCGTGGTCCTCCCAGCTCGAGGGCACCGTCCCGCGCGAACCCGCGGCGGTGGGCAGCGGCACCGTGTCCAGGTGACCTGCCAACACGACGCGTTCGGCCCGGCCCAGCTCGGTGCGGGCGATGATCGCATCGCCGTCGCGATGCACGCTCAGGTGCTCCAGGCCGCGCAGGGCATTCTCGACCAGGTCCGCCAGCGGCGTCTCGTGATCGGAGACGGACTCGACGTCGATCAGCGCGGCCGTCAGCTCGGCGGGATCGGCGCGCAGGTCCAGGCCGGAGGGGGTGCGGTCGGTGGAGGGCGATTCGGAGCTCGACATGACCTCCACCCTATCCAGGGGCCCGAGCGGCGCCCGGATCGTAGGATGGAGCCATGACTTCCGAGACCACTGCCTCCAGCACCACCACCGAACGACACGCCGCCGGCATCGGCCTGGCCAGCGTCGTCGCCGAGGGCCCCCGCGCCGGGACGATCCTGGACGTCTGGTACCCGGCCCCCGTCCTGGGCCAGGAGCCCGACCGCTCGCTCGATGGCGACCTCCGCCGTTCCGCGCTGCCGGATGCCGATCGCAATGTCACGGTCGAGGTCGTGGACCGCGTGATCGACCTGGATGCCGCTCCGGTCGATGCCGCCGACGTCTACCTGCGCCTGCACCTGCTCTCCCACCGCCTGGTGCAGCCCCACTCGATCAACCTGGACGGCGTGTTCGGCCTGCTGGCCAACGTGGCCTGGACCGACCGTGGCCCCGTGCTGGCCGAGGAGCTGAACCTGGCCCGCCTGCGCATGCGCTCCACCGGTCACGTCAGCGTGCTATCCGTGGACAAGTTCCCGCGCATGGTCGACTACGTCGTGCCCTCCGGCGTGCGCATCGGCGACGCCGACCGCGTGCGCCTGGGCGCCCACCTGGCCGAGGGCACCACCGTCATGCATGAGGGCTTCGTGAACTTCAACGCCGGCACGCTCGGCTCCGCCATGGTCGAGGGCCGCATCTCCGCCGGCGTGGTCGTGGGGGATCACACCGACATCGGCGGCGGCGCCTCGATCATGGGCACGCTCTCCGGCGGCGGCAAGCAGCGCATCCGCCTGGGCGAGCGCGTGCTGCTCGGCGCCAATGCCGGCGTGGGCATCTCCCTGGGCGATGACTGCATCGTCGAGGCCGGCCTCTACCTCACCGCCGGAACGCGCGTGCAGGTGCTCGAGGACAGCCCGCAGGAGGCCCGCACCGTGAAGGCGCTCGACTTGTCCGGGGTGTCGAACCTGCTCTTCCGACGCAACTCCACCAGCGGCGCCGTCGAGGCCCTGCCGCGCGGGGGCCGCACGGTGGAGCTGAACGACGCCCTGCACAAGAACTGATCTGCGCGCGCCGGAGCCGGGCTGGCTCCGGCGCGCTCCACCGCGCCCTGTTCATCGGGGGCTGGGCGCAACGCATCCAGCTGAAGGAGAAACATCCGCATGCGCATCCTTGTCACCGGGGGGACCGGGTACATCGGCTCGCACACCGTCCTGGCACTGCTCCAGGCCGAGCACGACGTCATCGTGCTCGACAACCTGGCCAACTCGTCGAAGACGAGCCTCGAGCGCGTCCACCAGCTCGCCGGCCGGGAAGTGCTGGGCTTCGAGGAGGTCGACCTGCTCGATCAGCCGGGGCTGCACCGCGTATTCGAGCAGTGGAAGCCGGAGGCCGTCATCCACTTCGCCGGTCTGAAGGCCGTGGGCGAGTCCAATGAGAAGCCGCTGTGGTACTACTCCAACAACGTGGGCGGCACGCTGAACCTGCTGCACGCCATGGAGGACAGCGACTGCCGCACCATCGTCTTCTCCTCCTCCGCGACCGTCTACGGCGACGTCGAGACCATGCCCCTGACCGAGAAGGTCGACAAGGACGCGACCAACCCGTACGGGCGCACCAAGGAGCAGATCGAGGACATCCTCGCGGACATCGCCGCCTCCGACGATCGCTGGAACGTGGCGCTGCTGCGCTACTTCAACCCGGTGGGCGCCCACGAGTCCGGGATCATCGGCGAGGACCCCACGGGCATTCCCAACAATCTCATGCCGTTCGTCGCCCAGGTGGCGGTCGGACGCCGTGAGAAGCTCATGGTCTTCGGCGGCGACTACCCCACCCCGGACGGCACCGGCGTGCGCGACTACATCCACGTGGTCGACCTGGCCGACGGCCACGTCCGCGCCCTCGAATGGCTGGCATGCAACGGCGGCGCCAAGATCTGGAACCTCGGCACGGGCCGCGGCTACTCCGTGCTCGAGGTCCGCGAGGCCTTCGAGAAGGCCTCCGGGGTCGAGATCCCCTACGAGATCGTCGACCGCCGCCCCGGCGATGTGGCGATCAACTATGCCGACCCCGCCTCCGCCCTGGCGGATCTGGGCTGGTCCGCCGATCGCGACATGGACACCATGTGCCGCGACCACTGGAACTGGCAGAAGAACAACCCCATGGGCTACGCCTCCTGAAGCCACCCCGCCCGGTGCGCGCGAGCGGGCACGACGACGGCGGGCCGCCTCCCAGCTCGGGAGGCGGCCCGCCGTCGTCTCAAGGACCTGCTCGGTGAGCGGCGCGGGCCCGGGAGCCTCAGCAGCCCGGGCCCGCGCGTCCGATCACTTGGTGGGGTAGTCGCGCGCGCCCTCGCCCACGTAGAGCTGGCGCGGACGCCCGATCTTGGTCTCGGGGTCCTGGACCATCTCGCGCCACTGGGCGATCCAGCCCGGCAGGCGCCCGATCGCGAACAGCACCGTGAACATGCGCTCCGGGAAGCCCATGGCCTTGTAGATGAGGCCGGTGTAGAAGTCGACGTTCGGGTAGAGCTTGCGCTCCACGAAGTAGTCGTCCGCCAGGGCCTTCTCCTCCAGGCGCATGGCGATGTCGAGCATCTCGTTGTCGCCGCCCAGGCGCTCCAGGATGTCGTGGGCGTAGCCCTTGATGATCTTGGCGCGGGGATCGTAGTTCTTGTAGACGCGGTGCCCGAAGCCCATGAGCTTCACACCGTCTTCCTTGTTCTTGACCTTCTCCATGAAGTCCTCGGGCGACAGGCCCTGGTTCTGGATCTGGTCGAGCATGGCCAGCACGGCCTCGTTGGCGCCGCCGTGCAGCGGGCCGTAGAGGGCGTTGATGCCCGCGGAGACCGAGGCGAACATGTTGGCCTCGGAGGAGCCCACCAGGCGCACGGTGGAGGTCGAGCAGTTCTGCTCGTGATCCGCGTGCAGCATCAGCAGGATATCCAGGGACTTGGCCAGCGCGGGGTCGATCTCGAGGTCCTCGGCCGGGACGCCGAAGCACATGCGCAGGAAGTTCTCCGCGTAGGACAGCTCGTTGCGCGGGTAGAGCATGGGCTCGCCGATGGACTTCTTGTAGGCGTAGGCGGCCAGCGTGGGCACCTTGGCCAGAAGCCGGATCGTGGAGATCTCGACCTGCTCGGGATCATGCGGGTCCAGCGAGTCGTGGTAGAAGGTGGACAGCGCCGAGACCGCCGAGGACAGCACCGGCATGGGATGGGCCGAGCGTGGGAACCCGTTGAAGAACATCTTCAGGTCCTCGTGGACCATGGTGTGGGTGGTGACCCGGTGCACGAAGTCCTCGTACTGCTCCTGCGTGGGCAGCTCGCCGTAGATCAGCAGGTAGGCGGTCTCCAGGAAGTTGGAGTGCTCCGCGAGCTGCTCGATCGGGTAGCCGCGGTAGCGCAGCACACCGTTCTCGCCGTCGATGTAGGTGACCGCCGAACGCGCGTTCGCGGTGTTCATGAAGCCGGGGTCATAGGTGACCGCACCGGTCTCCTTGCGCAGGGCGCCGATCCCGATGCCCTCGTTGCCCTCGGTGGCACCCAGGACGGGCAGCTCGAGGGGCGCGCCCTCGGAGATGCTCAGCTGGGCCGTGCGGCCGTCCTTGCCGGACTCGGTCATGGGTCTCCTCCATAGTCTGTGAGCCCATGGGGCTCACCTGGTCCCGTCGCGCACCGGTCAGCTGCCGGGGCGTCGGGTCATGGGAGCCGGCGACGTCGCTGTCGCGCGGCGGAAGGTCACGGAGCGTGTGCAGACACGCCATCGAGTGCCAATCTACTCGCACGGCGCCTGCCCCCGCCAATCTGGGGCGCGCCCTGCCAGCCCTCGGCGGGATCGAGCCGCAGCTCAGCCGGAGGCGGCCTGCAGCCGGGCGACGGCGGCGTCGATCCGCTCGTCCGAGGCCGTCAGCGCGATCCGGATGAAGCCTGCCGCGGCATCGCCGTAGAAGACCCCGGGGCCCACCACGATGCCCAGCTCGGCGAACTCGCGGACCAGGTCCCAGGTGTCCTGCGCCGAGCAGCCGTCGCGCCGGCACCACAGGTAGAGTCCGGCCTCCGAGTGCTCGATGCTCAGCCCGAAGGCCTCGACGGCGCTGCGCAGACGCTCCCGACGAGCCCGGTAGAGCGCCTTCTGCGCGACCACATGGGCGTCGTCGTCGAGCGCGGCGCGCATGGCCGCCTGCACGGGGGCCGGCACGATCATGCCCGCGTGCTTGCGGGAATTCACGAGCCCGGCGACGATCTGGGCGTCGCCGGCCACGAAGGCCGCGCGGTAGCCCGCGAGGTTCGACTGCTTGGACAGCGAGTAGACGGACAGCAGCCCCGTGAGGTCTCCCCCGGACACGCGCGGATCCAGCACCGAGGGCACAGCCTGGCCGCCCTCCTCGCGATCCCACTCGCCCCAGCCCAGCTCGGCATAGCACTCGTCCGAGGCCACGACCGCGCCCAGCTCGCGAGCCCTCTCCACCGTGGCGCGCATGGCCTCGACGTCGGCGACCGCGCCCGTGGGATTGCCCGGCGAGTTCAGCCAGATCAGGCGGACCCGCTCCAGCACGTCCTGCGGCAGCTCGTCCAGGTCCTCTGCGGCCACGTGCTCCGCACCGGCCAGCTGCGCCCCGATGTCGTAGGTGGGGTAGGCGGCCGAGGGACGCACGACGACGTCCCCGGCGCGCAGTCCCAGCAGCAGGGGCAACCAGGCCACGAGCTCCTTGGAGCCGACCGTGGGCATGATCTGCTCGGGGTCCAGTCCGGGCACGCCGCGACGGCGGTCGTACCAGCGGGCGATGGCCTCGCGCAGCGCGGGGGTGCCGTGGGTGGTCGGGTAGCCGGGGGCGTCGGAGGCCGCGGCCAGCGCGTCCTGGACCACCAGCGGCGTGGGGTCCACGGGCGTGCCGATCGACAGATCGACGGTCCCCTCCGAGTGCTCGGCGGCGATCCGCCGGTACGGCGCCACCGACTCCCAGGGGTACTCCGGCAGATCCAGGCCGAAGGCGCGGGGCTGCAGCGTCATGGCCAGCTCAGTCCTGGTTCTGCGGGGGCAGGGCGGCGATGCCCGGGTGGTCCTTGCCGGTGTTGCCCAGGCGCGCGGCTCCGCCGGGCGAGCCGAGGTCGTCGAAGAACTCGACGTTGTACTTGTAGTACTCGGCCCACTCGTCCGGGGTGTCGTCCTCGTAGTAGATGGCCTCGACGGGGCACACGGGCTCGCAGGCTCCGCAGTCCACGCACTCGTCGGGGTGGATGTAGAGGCTGCGCTCGCCCTCGTAGATGCAGTCGACGGGGCACTCTTCCACGCAGGCCTTGTCCTTGACATCGACACAGGGCTGAGCGATCACATACGTCATGGTGGCGACGGTCCTTTCTCGCGGAGTTCTCCGCCCATTCTACGGGCGAGCGCCCGGTGGTCCGCCCCGCGCGTCATACGCCGATACTGTGAGGCCCATGACGTCCCAGCCTCAGCAGGACCCCGCACGGAGCATCGCCCTGAGCCGCTTGGCCGGCGCAGCGCTCGGCACCCGGTTCAGTGTGCGCTATGCGCTGCCAACCGGGGACCCGTCCGGCAAGGGACGCACGGACGCGATCGGCACGCTCGTCTCCCGGCACGACGATCCCCCCGCCGTGACCCTGCAGACCCGCAGCGGGCCCGTGCGGATCCCGCTCGAGCTGGTCAGGCTCGCCCGCGAGGTCCCGCCCCCGGTGCCGCGCCGACGGCCCCGCTGACGTCCTCAGGGCTGACGAGCGGCTCGGCGTCGAAGGCCTCCGCCGCGTGCGCGGCCAGTGCCCGGCGCACCTCCGCACGACGCCGGCGCCACCAGCGGCCGACCAGGACCACCGACAGCAGCGTCACCACCAGGATGCCGCCGAACCACAGCAGCCCGGCCAGCCCGATCGCCGAGGTGGTCGACAGGACCACGAGCGGCGAGTCCTGACGGCCGAAGGCCAGCACGAAGGCGGCTGCGTAGGCCACGATCCCGGGCACCGCGGCGGCCCAGATGCGCCGCGTGGTGGTCCCCGACCACACCGACAGGCTCAGCAGGAGGGCCAGCGCCAGCGGGGCGCCCCACGGGATCCACACGCCGTCGCCGAAGCGGGCGATGTTGCCGTGCACCGCCGTGCCGACCACGCCCGCCAGCATGCCGCTGACGATCGCGATGGTCGCCGAGACCGGCACGGACGCCTGATCCACCGACGAACGGCCGCGTCTGCGGCCCTGCTCATCCCATTCGCCGTTCATCGAGCAGGCTCCCGCGGCGCGAGCCTGGCGGCGTCGCCCCCGATGAGACGGAAGGTCTCGGCCTGCGGCATGGTCTGCGGCACCCGGTTCGAGAGCTCGTAGCGCGGATCCGCCGGATCATCGCCCGTCTCGATCTGGGTGGCATGGGCGCGCATGGCCGCGTGGCGGGCCGCGCGCGAGGCCTCGTCGGCGTGCACCACAGCCTGCGGGCGCTCATCCTGCGGATCCGGTTGGCCCTCGATCGCCCAGGCCAGAGGCCTCAGGGCCGGCTCAGCGCCGGACTCGTCCTCGACCACCTCGAGCGCTCGTACCAGCACTCGCGCGGTGCGCACGTGATCGGGGTGGCCGTAGCCGCCGTCGTCGTCATAGCTCAGGACCGCATGCGGGCGGATCTCGCGCAGGGCCGCTGCCACGTGGGCGGCGGCCTGATCCACGCCGGCCGCCGTGAGCGCCTTCGGCGAGACGTCCTCGGCGGGCTGGGCCCGGCCCTCGGGGCTCCAGGACATGCCGGAGTCCATGAAGCGGTCCCCGCCGCCCGGGAAGCCCGTCTGGGCGTCCAGGGCGGGCGACTGGCCCGCGTAGACGTGGTGCTCCACGCCCAGGGCACGGCAGGCCGCGGCCAGCTCGCCCTCGCGATAGGCGCCCAGGGCGGTGCCGTCGTCGTGGTTGTCCGGGTGCCCGACCTCCAGGTGGGCCAACTCCGGGATCATCACCTCGCCGCGCTCCCCGCGGGTCATGGTGATCAGGTGGACCTGCGCCCCGGCCTGGGCCAGCGAGGCCAGGGCCAGCCCGGAGGCCAGCGTCTCGTCGTCGGGATGCGCGTGCACCGCCACCACGCGGGCCTGCTCGGGGGCCGTGCCGCGCGGCAGCAGCGAGTCCACGGCATCCGGGCGGATCAGCGTGCCGGGCTCCGGGTACGACGGCGGCGCCGAGGTCTCCCCCGGCGCCGGCGTGTCGTGGTGCTGATCAGGCACGGTTGCGCTGGCGCGCCTGGCGCACGCGCTCGTTGGACTCCAGGATCACCTTGCGGATGCGGATGGCCTCCGGGGTGACCTCCACGCACTCGTCCTCGCGGGCGAACTCGAGGCACTCCTCCAGCGTCATCTGGCGCGGCGGGGTGAGGTTCTCGAAGTTGTCGGCCGCGGCCGAGCGCATGTTGGTGAGCTTCTTCTCCTTGGTGATGTTCACCTCCATGTCATCGGCGCGCGCGTTCTCGCCGATGACCATGCCCTCGTAGACCTCCTCGGTCGGCTTCACGAAGATCGTGCCGCGCTCCTGGAGGTTGATCATGGCGAACGGAGTGGCCACACCGGCGCGGTCCGAGATCATGGAGCCGTTGGTGCGGTACTCGATGGGGCCGAACCAGGGCTCGTAGCCGTCCGAGTAGGAAGCGGCGATGCCGGCGCCGCGGGTCTCCGTCATGAAGGTCGTGCGGAACCCGATCAGACCGCGGGCGGGCACCACGAACTCCATGCGCACCCAACCGGTGCCGTGGTTCGTCATGGTCTCCATGCGGCCCTTGCGGGTGGCCATGATCTGGGTGATCGCGCCCAGGAACTCGTCCGGGGTGTCGATGGTCATGCGCTCGACCGGCTCGTGGACCTTGCCGTCGATCTCGCGGGTGACGACCTGCGGCTTGCCGACCGTGAGCTCGAAGCCCTCGCGGCGCATCTGCTCCACCAGGATCGACAGGGCGAGCTCGCCGCGGCCCTGGACCTCCCAGGCGTCCGGGCGCTCGGTCGGCAGCACGCGCAGCGACACGTTGCCCACGAGCTCCTTGTCCAGGCGGTCCTTGACCTGGCGGGCGGTGACCTTGGCGTTCTTCACGCGACCGGCCATGGGCGAGGTGTTGATGCCGATGGTCATGGAGATCGCGGGATCGTCGACCGTGATGACCGGCAGCGGCTTGGGGTTCTCCGGATCGGTCAGCGTCTCGCCGATCGTGATGTCCTCGATGCCCGCCACAGCCACGATCTCGCCGGGGCCGGCCGACTCGGCCGGGACGCGGTCCAGGCCCTTGGTGGCCAGCAGCTCGGAGATGCGCACGTTCTTCAGGGAGCCGTCCTTGCGCGCCCAGGCCACAGTCTGGCCCTTCTTCAGCGTGCCCGAGAAGATGCGCAGCAGGGCCAGGCGGCCCAGGAACGGCGAGGCGTCCAGGTTGGTCACGTGGGCCTGCAGCACGCCGTCGTCCTCGTAGGACGGAGCCGGGATGTGCTCCATGATCGTCTTGAACAGGGGCTCGAGGTCCTCGCTGGCCGGCAGGTTGCCGTCGCCGGGGAACTCGGTGTCGGCGCGGCCGGCCTTGCCGGAGGCGTAGACGACCGGGACGTCGAGCACGGCGTCCAGGTCCATGTCCGGGTAGTCCTCGGCGATGTCGGAGGCCAGGCCGAGCAGCAGGTCCATGGTCTCGGAGACGACCTCCTCGGCGCGGGCGTCGGGTCGGTCGATCTTGTTGACGACCACGATCACCGGCAGCTTGGCCTCGAGGGCCTTGCGCAGCACGAAGCGAGTCTGCGGCAGCGGCCCCTCGGAAGCGTCCACGAGCAGCACGACGCCGTCGACCATGGACAGGCCGCGCTCGACCTCGCCGCCGAAGTCGGCGTGGCCCGGGGTGTCGATCACGTTGATCGTGATGACCTCGCCGTTCGCCGACGGGCCCTCGTAGAACACCGTGGTGTTCTTGGCGAGGATGGTGATGCCCTTCTCGCGCTCGAGATCGCCCGAGTCCATGACGCGCTCGGCGACCTCGCCGTGCTCGGAGAACGTGTTCGTCTGCCGGAGCATGGCGTCGACGATCGTGGTCTTGCCGTGGTCCACGTGGGCCACGATCGCGACGTTGCGGAGGTCGGTGCGCTGGGCAGTGCTCATACGAGTGGGGTCTCTCTTCAGACGATGGCGTGCTCCCGCCCCTTCTGCCAGGACGGTGCTCGGTTCCGGCCCGTAGCCGGCGGGGGTCGCGACAAGGGTCGCGGAAGTCCGCCGACGAGTCTAGCGCGCAAGTCCAACCCCTCCCCCGGGACGTCGCGCACCTCACACGCCGATGTCGCCGTCGCAGCGCTCGCACGGCGCTCTGCCCGTCGCCGGCACCCGCTCCGGCACCGGCCCGCACATCGAGTGGCCGCTTCTGGCCCCCTCTCCCACCGAGTGGCCGTTCCATCACCGGTTCCGCGGGCAACGGTGAGCTTCTGGCCACTCGATGCATGAACGGTGAGAGATCGGCCGCTCGACGCGACAGGATCAACGCGTGGCTTGGGAGGCGCTTCCCTGTCCGTGCGATCCGTCTCCTCGGCACAGCGGCTGAACAGCTGAGCGTGCGACACACACCGAGGGACGACGCCTGCGCCCCGGCTCGGCCTCCACACGGACAGCTCGCGGAGGACGCCGTCGACGTTTCGGTAATCCCTGGGCGCATGCCGCAGCGTCATCAGGTTCCCCAGCCCCTTGCAGGGCGCATCTTCGCTCGCCCGGAGGCAATGGCCGTCGGCCTCACTTCATGGCAGCTGCGAGCGCGTGGCCTCGGGGATCTGGCGATCCCTGAGGCCATCGGCGGCCTCCGCTCGGCCAGACGCCCGAGCCGAACTGATCCAGCTCGCCCGGGCACAGCGCGAAGCCATGCCCGGCCATGTCATCAGCCACCAGTCGGCGGCCGTGCTCTGGGGCTTCCGCCGGCGCTGCGCAGTCTGGAGCTGCTCGAGCGCGACCTGAGCGAGCTCGCGGGGACCAGGGGACGGCGTGCTGTGCTGCGAGCCCTGGAGCGAGCGCGGCGGGGCGGGGCGTCGACTCCGAGCCCGAGACGCGGCTGGGCCTGATGCTGGAGGACCACGGGTACGGAGGCTTCCGACCCGACCTCGAGCTGCGCGGCCCCGACGGATACCCGGTCCTGCCTGACCTCGCTGACCCCGTGCTGCGGATCAGCATCCAACACGACGGCACTCACCATGATCAGCAGGGCCAGCGCGAACGGGATGTGCGACGACAGCGTGCCACGGCCCAGAACGGGTGGAAGGAGATCCGACTCACGGCGCGCGATCTGGTGGAGCAGGAGCTCCTCGCCGGGCGCTGGGTCCCTCGCGCTGTCGCCCTCGTGGCCAGTGCTGCTGCAGGCCTCTCGGCCTGAGAATCGACTCAGTCGTCGCTGCGTCGCGGGCGACGACGCGCCATGACGAAGCCCTGAGGGTGCCGCTCGTGCACCGGCTCCCGTCGGATCGCGGCCGTCGTCGCCCATCCCGTGCGATGCAGCATTTCGGCGATCTCGACAGGCTCCCGCAGATGCTTGGGCATCGTGTGCGCCGTCCCGTAGGCCCGTGCGCCGGGCGCCTGACCCGTGCCCGCATGGAAGGCCGTCAGGAGCCTGCCGTCGTCGCGGGTCACACGGGCCAGCTCCGCCAGCGCATCGTGCAGCGATGAAACATCGTGGTGGATCAGCGAGTACCAGGCCACGACGCCGTCGAAGCTCGCGTCGTCGAAGGGCAGCTCCGCGAGATCCGCCACATGAAGCTCGGCTCCGGGCATCGCGGAACGGGCCTCGGCGAGCATTGCCGGGGAGAGATCGATGCCGACGGCCCTCAGCCCGAGCTCCTGCAGCGGACCCAGCATGCGGCCGGTCCCGCACCCGGCGTCCAGCACCCGATCGCCGCCCGCCTCCTGGACCTCTTCGGCGAGGACCCGCAGCAGCGCACGGTCGAGTGGCTGCTCAGCTCGCAGATCCGGCAGGGCCGCGGCATAGGCCGGTGCCACCTCGTCGTAGATCGCTCGGATGGTCTCGCGATCACGCACGGAGCGTTCCTCCTGTCTCTGGGCTGCGTCGACCGGCATTGGGTGCGCTACCGAGTGGCCGATTCCCCACGGAACCCGCATCGAGGGGCCGATCCTTCACCGGTTCGACGTCGAATCGGTGAAGGATCGGCCAGTCACGGCGGAACAGGTGAGGAATCGGCCAGTCGCGGGGCAGGCGGTGGTCGGGTGGGCGGGGCCGGCGCGGCCCGGTGGGGCGCGGTGGGACGTCGCGGTGGGACGCGTGCGGCGGTACGGCTCGGGACAGAACGCAGCCGAGGATGCACGTGATCCGGTGCGGGTCACAGGCCCCGGAAGGACTCCACGATCTCGGCGGCGGGGCGGGCTCGGCACGCGGGGAAGCCCGTGCCGGCCCACAGGTGCACCAGCTCCCGCTTCCCCGCGGCAGCCGCGGCCTTGCGGATCGGCGACGTCAGCGAGTTGACCTGCGGATAGCCCGCGATCTCGTGCTCGGCCATCGCCTCGGTGAACGGCGTGGACAGCGCCCGAGCAGGGCGACCGGAGAACGCGCGCGTCACCACGGTCTGCGCCGACGACGGATCGCCCGCCGCAGCCAGCACTGCCTCCCGATGGACCGCCCCGGTGCCGGCCTCCTCGGCGGCGAGGAAGAGGGTGCCCACCTGCACGGCGTGGGCCCCCGTTTCCAGCAGCCGAGCCGCCTCCGCGCGGAAGGAGATGCCGCCCGCCGCGATGACCGGCAGCTGCGGATGGGACGACGCCAGCGCCGCCAGCGTCTGCTCCAGCAGCTCCGGCAGCGGGGTGGTCCCCGGCGCAGTGTCCTGCGCGAGCGTGAAGCGATGCCCGCCGGCGTCGGGGCCCTGCAGGACCAGGGCGTCGGGGCCGAAGGCCGCGGCCTCCACCGCCTCCTCGGACGAGGACACCGACAGCAGCACAGTCGTGCCCGCATCCTGCAGCGCCCGGATCGTGGCCGCCGGCGGCAGGCCGAAGGTGAAGCTCACGACAGGCACCGGATCCTCGACCAGCAGGGCGATCTTCTGATCCCAGCCGTCGTCCGAGTAGTCGGGAAGCGGGCGCGCCGCGGCCTGCTCCCCCATCTCGGCATCGAGCGCAGCGACCGCCTGCACCCACCGCGAGCGGAAGTCCGCGAGCTGCTGCGTATCGGTGGGCGAGGACTCCGCCACGAACACGTTGACGCCGAACAGACGCTCGACGTCACGCAGCCCCGACCGCACCGCCGCGATCTGCTCGGCGAGCGCCTCGGCCGACTGATACCCGGCAGCCAGCATCCCCAGTCCGCCTGCGCGCGCGACCGCGATCGCCAGCCCCGGGCTCGACGGCCCGCCGGCCATGGGCGCTGCGATCAGCGGCACCTCGAGGGCATCGAGTGCGGACGGACGGGCGGCCGGAGCATCCATCGACATGGGGGGACCTTTCAGGCGAGTAGCGTGGTGGCTGATCGAACGTGCCGTGAATCACTCTAGGGGCCACGCCATGGAGCCAGGATGCTGAGCGACCTCTCGTGGGGCGCTCTGGTGCTGGCTGCCGCGGCGATCCTGATCGGCTCCGCGCTGCAGCGGCTCTCGGGCACCGGCGTGGGGCTGGTGGTGACCCCGGTGCTCTCCCTGCTGCTCGGACCCGTGGCCGGGGTGATGCTGACGAATGCGGTCACCACCGTCTCCGGATTCACGATCATGCTCTCGGTCCGCAAGCGCGTGGACTGGCGCCGCGCGGGGATCGTGATCGCCGCTGCCCTGCCGGGGGCGGTTCTGGGCGCTCTGCTGGTGCTGTGGCTGGAGGCCTCCTGGCTGCAGATCGGCATCGGCGTGCTGGTGCTCATCGCCCTGTCGCTCACCGTCGCCACGCCGGAGCTGCCGCATGTCACGAATCGCGCCGCGCTGCCCGTGGCCGGAGCTGTCGGCGGCCTGCTGAACACCACCGCAGGAGTGGCCGCCCCGGCCATGGTCATCGTCTCGCGGCTCACCCGCTGGGAGCAGAAGGCGTTCGCGGCGTCGCTGCAGCCGATCTTCATGTCCATGGGACTGATGTCGGTCGTGCTCAAGTCCCTGATGGGCGCCACCGGAGACCAGGGACTGCCCCCGTGGTGGGTCCTGCCCGCGGTGATCGCCCTGGTGCTCGGCGGGGTGGGAGTCGCCGCCGCCCTCGAGTCCCGCGTGACGCCCGAGCGCGCCCGCACACTGGCGCTGATCCTCGCCGGTCTCGGCGGGGCGGCCGCCGTGGTCAAGGGAGTGCTCGGGCTGCTCTGAACGACGACGGCCACCCAGCAGTCCGCCGGAGGCCGCACCGGAGCCCGCGACCACGACCGACGCCACAGGCCGTCATACCCCGGGATGACCTGACAACTGTCCCGGATAGGCCGTCGGTCCGATGTGCCGCAGGCCTGGAGGGCGCAGTCTTGGACCATGAGCACATCGCCTGAGTCTTCTGCCCCGTCCGGCCACACCCACCAAGCCATCCCGCACACCCCCTGGCAGCCCCCGCGCGAGCTCGCGGTGGCCGCCCGGAACGTCTCCAAGACCTACGGCGACGGCGAGCTGACCGTCACCGCCCTGGACTCCGTCTCCCTGGACATCGAGCGAGGGACCTTCACCGCCGTCGTCGGGCCCTCGGGCTCCGGCAAGTCCACCCTGGTGCACTGCCTGGCCGGTCTGGACTCCCCCGATCGTCGCCCGGAGACCTCCATCGTGGTGGGCGGCCGGGACATCGTCTCCCTCAACGACAAGGAGCTCACCGAGTTCCGTCGCGAGCACGTGGGCTTCGTGTTCCAGGCCTTCAACCTGGTCCCCGTGCTCACCGCGCGGCAGAACATCGAGCTGCCCCTGACCCTGGCCGGGCACCGACCCGATCCCGAGCTGCTGGCCCGGATCACCGACAGCCTGGGCCTCGCCGAGCGCCTGGACCACCGCCCCGACGAGCTCTCGGGCGGTCAGCAGCAGCGCGTGGCGATCGCCCGCGCGCTGATCACGAGCCCGGACGTCATCATCGCCGACGAGCCCACCGGAGCCCTGGACACCGACACCACCACCCAGGTCCTGCAGCTGCTGGCCGACACCGTCCACCAGCAGGGCCACACGGTCGTCGTCGTGACCCACGACCCCCGTGTGGCGGACTTCGCGGACCGCACCGTGCGCGTGCAGGACGGGGCGATCGTCTCGGACGAGTCCCGCGCCGGCCGCCCGGTCGCCGACGGCAGCAGGGCAGGGGGTGTGCGCTGATGCGCCGCATCGTCCTGAGCCGACTGCGCCTGCAGTGGACCCGCTACGTCCTGATCCTGCTGGCGATCGCCGTCTCGGCCGCCTTCGCGACCGGGTCGCTGATGCTCGGCACCACCATGCAGCACTCGATGGTCTCGACCATCGCCGACTCGACCCGCAACGCGGATCTGGTGGTGAGCGAGGACTGGGAGAACAGCACCTATGCAGAGACCGAGGAGACCGAGGCCTCCGATCCCGAGGACCCCGAGTCCCTGTACGGGGCTGACTACGTCTCCAGCGGAGACATCAAGCAGCTGCAGGACATCGACGGCGTGGAGACGGTGTGGGCCCCGACCGGCACCGCCGTCGACGTCGAATCGAACGACAGCTCCTCCCCGGTCCTCTACATCGGCACCGCGCCGGAGGATCCCCAGATCTTCCCCTGGGAGCTCGACGAGGGCTCCATGCCCCAGGGCGAGAACGAGATCGCGCTGAACACCAAGCGCGCCGAAGACCTCGGCGTGGGCGTCGACGACACGATCACCCTGTCCGTGCAGTCGGCGGAGGAGCAGGGCATGTCTGAGGATCAGATGATCCCGTCCGGCGGGGACGCCGAGGTCACCGTCACGGGCATCGTGGGCGCCGAGAGCGGCGCGGACATGTACATGGCCTGGGTCTCGCCCGACGTCATGAGCACCATCTCCCCGTTCGACACCGACATGCTGCCGGTCTCCTCCAGCACCCAGATCGCCCTGGCCGACGGCGCGGACCTGGAGACCGTGCGCGCGGACATCCAGGATCAGCTCGAGTCCCTGCCCGGCGACACCGCCTTCCTGGTGCAGACCCCGCAGGAGCAGACCGAGGACGCCCTCGAGGACATGGCAGGCGCCGCCGCCGGTCTGTCCGCCTTCCTGCTGGCCTTCGCCATGCTGGCCGTGCTGGTGGCCTTCCTGGTGATCACCACGACCTTCGGAGTGCTCACGGCCCAGCGGGCCCGCGAGCTGGCGCTGCTGCGCTGCCTGGGTGCCACCGGCGGCCAGATCCAGCGCTCGGTGCTGCTCGAGGCGCTCGTGCTCGGGCTCGTCTCCTCGGCGATCGGTGTAGCGGCGGTGGTCGGTGCGGGCTTCGCGCTCGAGCCGCTGCTTCCCGCCACCGCCCCGATCGACGTCGCCGTGGCCCCCAAGGACATCGTCCTGGGCCTGGTGATCGGCATCCTGGTGACCGTGCTGGCCTCGCTCGGGCCCGCGCGCCGGGCCATGGGCGCCTCCCCGCTGGACGGCATGCGAGGCTCCCGTCGCGCCGAGCGGATCCCGTGGGTGCGCTCCGGGTTCGGGCTGCTCGTCCTGATCCCCTCGGTGATCGCCCTGGCATGGGCCGCCTTCACGCACGACCACCCCGCCGTGGGCGTCGTGAGCGGGATCGGCGCGGGCGTGGGCCTGATCCTCACCTCGCGGCTGTGGATGCCGGCGATCGTCGGCGTGCTGGGACGGATCCTGCCCGGCGGCGTCCCGTCACGGCTGGCAGCCGCGAACGCGATCCGGCACAAGTCCCGCACCACGACGACGGCCACCGCGCTGCTGATCGGCATCACGCTGGTGACCACCGTGCTCACCGGCCACGCCGTGGCGCAGAAGTCGGTGCTCGATGACCTGGACCGCTCCATGCCGGTGGACATCACCGTCTCCCAGCAGGTGGACCAGGACACCCTGCAGCAGATCGAGGACGTCGACTCGGTGGTCTCCGTCGAGCAGACGGACGACGTCGTGGAGGTGGATCTCGAGCGCGGCATCGGCTCCACGGAGACCACGACCGCAGCACAGGAGATCGCCGAGCTCACGGACACCGAGGCCTACGAGATCGCGGCGAACGGCATGCAGAAGGCCATGATGGTCGACATCCTCAACGTGATGCTCTGGGTTGCGCTGGGCCTGCTGGCCGCCGCCGTGGCGGTCTCCGTCCTGGGCATCACGTCCACAATGTCGCTGTCGGTGCTGGAGCGCACGCGGGAGAACTCGCTGCTGCGGGCCCTGGGGCTCTCACGCGGTCAGCTCGGTGCCATGATCCGCCGCGAGGCGCTGGTCATCTCCGCCGCGGCCGGCGTCGCGGGAGCGGTGGCCGGCTGGCTGCTGGGCACCGGCGTGGTCTCCGCGATGGTCCCCGACACCATCCCCGTGGCGATCACGGTCCCGTGGGGCGGTCTGCTCGCGGTGGCGATCGGCGTGCTCGTCGTGGCCCTGGTGTCCTCGGCCCTGCCGGCCCGCCGCGCCACACGGGTGGCCCCCGTGGAGGGTCTGGCATCGTTGGACTGATCCGGTCCGCGTCCGCGGCCGGGGCCCGATCCGTCGGGTCCCGGCCGTGGCCGTTGCCCTGAGCGCTCTCCGCTGTCCTGTCGACGCGGCCGCCTCGAGGCCCGTCGCCCCAGTGCCGACGCGATGCCCATCCGCTCGATACCCCCGAGGTCCCATGCAGCTGCATCACCGCGTGGCCGACTGGCTGCGCACCCACTCCGTCTGGGCCAATGCCCTGTTCCTGCTGGCGCTGGCTGCCTTCACCACGCTCGTGACCGTGAGCTCGCCGGCGCAGATGGCCTGCTCGCTGGCGCTCATCGCCGTGCTGGTCCTGCGGCCCCTGCGCCCCGCCCTATCCGCCGCGCTGTTCGCCCTCCTGTCCGTGATCGCCACGGTGGTGCTGGGGGTCTTCCCCCTGGGCATCGGCCTGCTCGGCGTGCCCTGGCTGCTCTACACCGTGGCCTCGCGCTGCCGCCGTCGCACCCGTGTGTCGGTGCTGGCGCTGGCCCTGCTGGTGGCTGCGATCGTCAGCGCCAGCTGGCCCGGATGGCGCCTGGGCGGTCCCCTGTCCTTCGGCATCGCCGAGGTCACGACCACCGAGTGGGCCATCGGCGCCGCCACCCAGGGGATCATGATGATGCTGATCATCGTCGCCGCGTACCTGGCCGGCGATCTGCATCGTGTGACCCTGCAGCGTCGGGAGGCCGAGGCGCACCGCGCCGACGTCCTCGCCGAGAGGGCGCACCGCCTGGAGGTCGAGCGCGATCAGGAGGTGCGCCTGGCCGCACAGGACGAGCGCACCCGCATCGCCCGGGAGATGCACGATGTGGTGGCCCACTCGCTGTCCGTCGTGATCGCCCAGGCCGACGGCGCCCGGTACGCCGTGCGCAGCGATCCCTCAGTGGCCGCCGACGTCCTGGCCACGATCGCCACGACCGCTCGCGGGTCGCTCAGCGAGATGCGCAGCCTGCTGGGCGTGCTGCGCACCGAAGGCGAGGAGGCCGAGCGCGCTCCGGTCCCCACCGTGCAGGACCTCCCGGCGCTCGTGGACTCGGTGCGCAGCGCCGGTCTGCAGATCGATGTGGAGACCTCCCCGGAGCCGCTGCCGGAGCTGGCCTCAGGACCCTCCTTGGCGTCCTACCGCCTCGTGCAGGAGGGCCTGACCAACACGCTCAAGCACGCCCCGGATGCCTCCCGGGTCAGGGTCGAGCTCCGCCACGACGGCGCGGAGCTGACCGTCCGCGTCACCAGCGACGGCCTGGGCGCGGAGTCCCCCGAGCCTCCCCGCCCGGGGCACGACGGCGGCGGACAGGGCCTGCGCGGCCTGCGCGAGCGCTTCGGTCTCTACGGCGGGACCATCCAGGCCGGCCCCGACCCCGCATCGCCCGGACGATGGCTGCTCGCCGGTCGCCTGCCCGCCGAGGCCCGGAACGTGCCAGCCGCCTCGTCCGAGGCATCCGACCAGCAGGACGAACGAGACCAGCCGACCGCACGGGATCAGCCGGCCGAGAAGGGTCCGCATCTTCCACGTGATCCGCAGGCCACCGACCCGCAGCACGGCACCCCCACGACCACCGAGGAGGGCACCCGATGACCGATCCCCTGCGCATCCTGCTGATCGACGACCAGCCCCTGATCCGCAGCGGCATGGCCATGCTGATCGGCTCGCAGCCCGACCTCGTCGTGGGCGGCGAGGCCGGGGACGGCCAGGCGGCCGTGGACCTCGTCGCGCGCCTGGCCGCGACCGGTGAGGCGCCCGACGTCCTGCTCATGGACATCCGCATGCCAGGCATGGACGGCCTGGAGGCCACCCGTCGCATCCTGGCCGAGCATCCGCAGGTCACGGTGGTCCTGCTGACCACTTTCGATCTGGACGAGTACGCGCTCGAGGGCATCCGAGCCGGGGCTTCGGGCTTCCTGCTCAAGGACGCCGAGCCGGAGGAGCTGCTCGGCGCCCTGCGCACCTGCGCCCGCGGCGACGCCGTGATCGCGCCGTCGACCACACAGCGCCTGATGCGCCGGTTCATCGACCCGCCGCAGCGCACCGTGGCCGATGACCCCCGCCTCCAGGCCCTGACGCCCCGCGAGCAGGAGGTCTTCGGGCTTGTGGGCCGCGGGCTGTCGAACCACGAGATCATGGAGGCGCTGGTGCTCTCCGAGCCGACCGTGAAGACACATGTCTCCCGCGTGCTCGCCAAGACAGGAGCTCGCGACCGCGTGCAAGCCGTGGTGCTGGCCCACGAGCTCGGGCTGGTGGGCTGAGCAGGAACGCGGAAGGGCCCCGTCGCCGTCCCGGAAGGAGACGACGACGGGGCCCGGTGCGGGACCGCGCTCAGACCTCCAGGAGGTCCTTGCCGGGGATCGCGTCGAGCAGTCGGCGCGTGTACTCCTGCTGCGGGTTCTCGAACACCGAGTCCACGGTGCCGGTCTCCACGAGCCTGCCCTTCTCCATGACGCAGACGTCGTGGGCGATCTCCCGCACCACGGCCAGGTCGTGGGTGATGAACAGGTAGGTCAGACCGAGATCCTGCTGCAGCTGGCCGAGCAGCTGCAGGACCTGCTCCTGGACCAGGACGTCGAGGGCCGAGACGGCCTCGTCGCACACCACGATCTCCGGATCCAGTGCGAGCGCCCGGGCGATGGCCACGCGCTGGCGCTGACCGCCCGAGAGCTCGTTCGGGTAGCGATCGCCGAGCTGGCGCGGCAGCGCCACGCGGTCCAGCAGGTCATGGACCTTCGCCCGGCGCGAGGCGGCATCGCCCACCTTGTGCACCTTCAGCGGCTCCTCGATGCAGCGGAAGACGCTGCGCATGGGATCCAGCGAGCCGTAGGGGTCCTGGAAGATCGGCTGCACCTTGCGGCGGTAGTCGAACCACTGTCGGCCCTTGAACCCGCTGATGTCGTGGCCGTCCACGGTCACGGTCCCGGAGGTGATGTCCTCCAGTCCCAGCAGCATCTTGGCGATCGTGGACTTGCCCGAGCCGGACTCCCCCACGATCGCGGTCGTGCGTCCGCGGCGCACCGTGAAGGAGACGTCGTCCACGGCGCGGAACTCGGAGGACCGGCCCCACGAGCCGCGGATCTTGTACTCCTTGACCAGATCCTTCACCTGGATGAGCTCCGGGGCGGCGCTGTCCACGCTCGCTGCGAGATCATCCGGGGACAGCGACGGAACCGCCGCCACCAGCTCCTTGGTGTAGGGATGCTGCGGGTCGCGCAGCAGGCTCAGCGCGGGGCCGGACTCGACCACGCGGCCCTTCTGCATCACGATCACCCGGTCCGCGCGCTCGGCGGCCAGGCCGAGGTCGTGGGTGATCAGCAGCACCGCGGTGCCGAGCTCGCTGGTCAGCCGCCCCAGGTGATCCAGGATCTGGCGCTGGACGGTGACGTCGAGTGCGGAGGTCGGCTCATCGGCGATCAGCAGCTGCGGGCGGCACGAGAGCCCGATGGCGATCAGCGCGCGCTGGCGCATGCCGCCGGAGAACTCGTGCGGGTACTGCTTCATGCGCCGCTCGGCATCCGGCAGCCCGGCCTCCTCCAGAGCCCGGACCACGTCGGCGTCGCCGTGCGGCTTGTCATTGGCCTTGAGCGTCTCGCGGACCTGCGCGCCGATGGTCCACACCGGGTTGAGGTTCGACATGGGGTCCTGCGGGACCATGCCGATCTGCGAGCCGCGCAGCGCCTCCAGCCGCTTGGCCGACGGATGCGTGATGTCCTCCCCGTCGAAGAGGATCTGCCCGGAGGACACGCGCCCGTTCGAGGCCAGCAGCCCGATGGCCGCCAGCGCCGAGGTGGACTTGCCCGAGCCGGACTCGCCCACGATCGCGACGGTCTCCCCGCGCATCACCCGGATGTCCGAGTCGGCCACGGCCTGGACGTCACCCGTGCCGGTCTTGAAGGTGATGCCCACCCCCTTCATCTCCAGCAGCGGCGTCTGCCCCTGCTGGCGCTGCCCCGAGGCGTCTGAACCCGCGTTGAGGATCTCGTGGGCCTTGAGGCTGACCATCCGGCCCGTGCGGGTCAGCGGCTCCTGCCCGGGGGCCCAGGGCCCCTGGGTCTCGGCCCGGTGCTTCCCGCCGCCGTCGGGCTGGGGGCTGTTCGCCGAGGTGCTCACTTGGTCCTCCCCTTGGGGTCGAGGGCGTCGCGCAGCGAGTCGCCCATCATGATGAAGCTCAGCACGGTGATGGAGAGCATGAGCGAGGGCCAGAACAGCGTCTCGGGGTTGGTGCGCAGCTGAGGCCGCGCCGCCGAGATGTCATTGCCCCAGGAGATCGCCTCCGCGGGCAGCCCGATGCCCAGGAACGACAGCGTGGACTCGGCCACGATGAACGTGCCCAGCGAGATCGTGGCGATCACGATGACGGGCCCGGCGGCGTTGGGGATCACGTGCTTGAACAGGATGCCGAGCCGGCTCATGCCCAGCGAGCGCGCCGCGGTCACGAAGTCCGCATTGCGCACCGAGATCACGGAGCTTCGAGTGATGCGCGCGATCGACGGCCACCCGAAGATCACCAGGGTGATCGCCAGCGTGGTCACGCCGCGGTTCTCCCGCATGAGCGGGACCTGCATGAACACGATCGCGCCCAGGATCAGCGGCAGCGCGAAGATGATGTCCATGAAGCGGGAGATGATCGCGTCGATCCAGCCGCCGAAGTAGCCGGCCAGCGCGCCCAGCAGCCCGCCGATGAGCACGACGCCGAGGGTGGCGCCGAAGCCCACCATGATCGAGGGGCCCGTTCCGTGGACCACGCGGGCCAGGATGTCGCAGCCCTGGTTGGTGTAGCCCAGCGGATGTCCGGGGGCGGGGCCGCCGTTGGAGTTCGACAGCTCGCACCCGGCGTTGGGTGCAGCCGAGGTGAACACCCCGGGGAACGCGGCCACGAACAGCACGAAGAGCATCAGCACGGCGGAGACGAGGAAGACCGGGTTGCGGCGCAGGGTCGACCAGGCGTCGCGCCACAGGCTCGAGGGCTTGCCCTCGAGCTGGTTCTCGATGCCGGCGCGGCCCTGATCCTCCACCACCGGTGCCACGAAGTGATCCGGCAGGTAGACCTCGTGCGAGCCCATCACGCGAGGCGACGGGTCCAGGGTCTCGTGCACCGAGCCCTGCGGGGAATCCGGGTTCTGGTTCTGGTTCTGCTCAGGCATATCGGATCCTCGGGTCGAGCACGGCGTAGAGCAGATCGACGACCAGGTTGGTGATCAGGAAGATGACCACCACGAGCGTCACGATGGAGACCACCATGGCGCCGTCGCCCAGGTTGATCGCCTTGTAGAGCTGATTGCCGATGCCGTTGACGTTGAAGATTGACTCGGTGACGATCGCCCCTCCCATCAGCGCGCCCAGATCGGCGCCCAGGAAGGTCACGACCGGGATCAGGGAGTTGCGCAGCACGTGCACAGTGATGACCCGGCGGCGCGGCAGGCCCTTGGCCGTGGCGGTGCGGACGTGGTCGGACTCGCGGTTCTCGGCGATCGAGTTGCGGGTCAGCCGCAGCACGTAGGCGAAGGACAGCGCTCCCAGCACCAGCGCTGGAAGTATCAGCTCGTTGAGCGGTGCGCCTCCCGAGACCGTGGGTCTGGCCAGCCCGAAGTGGATGCCGATCACGTACTGGGCCACGAAGGCGAGCACGAACACCGGCACCGCGATCACCAGCAGGGAGACGACGAGCAGGGTCGAATCGATCCAGGTGCCCTTGCGCAGGCCGGCGATCACGCCGAAGAGGATGCCGAAGACCGCCTCGAAGATCACGGCGAGCGCAGCCAGCTTGATCGTGGTGGGGAACGTGTCGGCGATGACCGACATGATCGGGCGTCCGGAGAAGTTGTCGCCCAGGTCCAGGGTCACGACGCCCTTGAGGTAGAGCAGGAACTGGATCAGGAAGGGCTTGTCGAGGTTGTACTGGGCCTCGAGCGCGGCCTTGGTGCCCGGGGTGCACCCCTTCTCGCCGCACAGGGCGGCGGTGGGATCGCCGGAGGTGGCGAACATCAGGAAGTAGACGAGGAAGATGGCTCCCAGGAAGACCGGGATCATCTGGAGGAGGCGGCGGACGAGGTACCAGGCCATGTCAGCGGGCACCTCCCGTCGTACGGAGATGCCGGAGGGCCGGCGCGTGGTGAGTCATGATGCGAGAGGCTCCTGGAACGATGCGGCTGCGGGAAAAGCGCGACCGGGCCGGAGCTGCTCAGCGGCTCCGGCCCGGTCGCGAGGCATCAGGCCCGGGTGACCTTGGTGTAGTCGATCTCGCCGTTCCAGGTCAGCGACACGTTGTCCACGGCCTCGCTGTAGCCGCTGGTGCGGTTCGGGTAGTACAGCGGGATCGCGGGCAGATCCTCGAGCAGCATGTCGTCGGCCTCCAGGAAGGCCTTGTTCGCCTCGTCGTCCGAGCTGGCGGCCAGGCCCTCCTTGAGCTTGTCGTCGAACGCCTTGTTCTCGTAGTGGGCGTCGTTCGACGAGCCGTCCGTGGCGTACTGCGCGGAGAGGAAGTTGTACAGCGACGGGTAGTCCGCCATCCAGCCCGAGCGGAAGGCCGAGGTGAGCTTGCCGTCGTTGGCCTCGGTGCGCAGCTCCTTGAAGGTCGGGTACGACTTGCCCGCAGCCTCGATGTCGAGGTTGTTCTTGATCATGTTGCAGACAGCGTCGACCCACTCCTTGTGGCCGCCATCTGCGTTGTAGGCGATCTCGAACGTGTTGCCGTTGTAGGGCTCGATGCCCTCGGCCTGGTCCCACAGCTTCTTGGCCTCGTCGGCGTCGAACTCGGCGTTGGCCGTGTTCTTCAGGGCGTCGGCGTCGTAGCCGGCCACGACCGGCGAGGTGAAGTCCACCGCGGGAGTGTTCTCGCCCTTGAAGATCACCTCGATGAGCTCCTCGCGGTCGATCGCCTTGGAGATGGCCTGGCGGCGCAGCTTGCCGGCCTCTCCGGACCAGCCCTCGAGGTAGTACGGGATGCCGAACGTGTAGTTGCCCGCGTACTCGCGATTGGTCAGGCGCCCGGAGAGGTCGTCCTCGGAGACCTCGATGTTCGACGGCGGGATGACGTCGAGCAGATCGAGGTTGCCGCCCACGAGGTCGGTGTAGCCGGCCTCGGCGGTCTGGTAGATCTTGAAGGTCACGGCGTCGTTGGCCGCCGGCGTGGAGCCGTCGTAGTCCTCGTTCTTGACCAGCCGCATCTCCTGGTCGTGGACCCAGGCGCCCTCGCCGTCCATCTTGTAGGGGCCCCAGCCCACGGGGTTCTCGCCGAAGGCCTCCATGTCGTCGAAGGCCGAAGGCGGCATGGGGGCGTAGGAGGAGTAGCCCAGACGGTTGCCGAACGTGGAGTCGGGGCCCGAGAGGGTGACCTCCAGGGTGGTGTCGTCCACCGCCACCAGGCCCTCCATCTCGTCCTCCTCCGAGCCCTCGGCGGAGACCTTGTCGTAGCCCTTGATGGTCTCGAAGAAGTAGGAGCCCTGCTGGGCGTTCTTGGCGGCAGCGCCGTAGTTCCAGGAGTCCACGAAGCTCTGGGCGGTGATGTCCTCGCCGTTGGTGAACTTCTTGCCGGACTTGATCTTGATGGTCCACACGGTGTTGTCGTCGTTGGCCTCGATGGACTCGGCCAGCTCGTTGACAGCCTCGGAATTGTCGTCGTAGCTGATCAGGCCCACGAAAATCAGGGTGACCACGCGGCCACCGCCCTGCTCGGTGGTGTTGGTGGGGACCAGCGGGTTCTCGGGCTCGGTGCCGAAGGCCGTGATGGGGCCGTCGCTGTCCTCGCCGCCGCCTCCGCCGCAGGCGGTGAGGACGAGGGCAGAGGCCGAGGTGAGGGCGAAGGCGCCCAGCAGTCCGCGGCGGGAGAAGGAAGGGTTCATGGTGACCTCCTGTGGAGAGTGCTGGTGGGGCTCTGCCGTCGCTGATGTGATCCGAGACACCCCTGAATGTAAGACAGGCTACAGCTCGCATCCAGCATTTCTGAAGATTTCAGGGACGCTCCCACGCATACCCCCGCGCCACCACCCGCTCCGTCTGCCAGATCGCCCCGTCGGAGCCCGACTGTCCAGCGCTGGAGCGGTTTCGGCCCCTGGATCGGACGCTTTGATTCCGACCGGCATTCTCGGCAGACATCGGCGTGTCGCCGGACATGGCCGGCTCTTGTGGCGCGTGACATGTCACGTTATTCTCGGGTGCATGAGCGAAGACCCGCGGTTCTACCTCGACAAGGCCGATCCCGCCTCCTGGAAGGCCCTCAACGGCCTCTCCCGGCAGGTGGCCGATTCACTGGCGGAGGCCGGCCTGTCCAGGGTCGTCGCCGAGCTGATCAACGTGCGAGTCTCCCAGCTCAACGGCTGCGGGTTCTGCCTGGACATGCACGTGAAGCTGGCGCGTCGGGCCGGTGTCACGGATCGTCAGCTGGCCGTGCTGACCGCTTGGGAGGAGACCGAGCTGTTCGACGACGTCGAATGCGCCGCGCTCACCGTGGCCGAGATCGCCGCCGAGCTGCCCGATCAGGTCACCCGCCGCTCGCGCCTGGAGGCCGCCCGCGAGGTGCTGACCGACGCCCAGTTCTCGGCGGTGCAGTGGGCGGCCATCACCATCGGGACCTTCAACCGCCTCTCCATCCTGTCCGAGTACCCCGTCCAGGAGCGCGCACTGGACCGCAAGAAGAAGGCCGAGGCACGCCATGACTGAGCTGAGCTTCCGCAACGACGACGGCCCCCAGCGCTACGAGGCGCTGTCCGGGGACGCCATCGCCGGCAAGACGTACTGGGTGGATGCCTCGGAGGCCGAGAAGCCCGAGCGCATCTTCTTCCACACCGAGGTCGACGACACCTTCGAGGGTCAGGGCGTGGCCTCCCAGCTGGTGCGCTTCGCCCTGGACGACGCGATCGAGCGCGGCTTCCGGATCGTGCCGGTGTGCCCGTACGTCAAGGCCTGGCTGAAGAGGCACGACGACTATGCGCAGCACGCGGTCGCGGTCCGCCCGCGCCATCTGGAGGCGGTCCAGGCGCGCCAGCGACGCAGCTCCTGAGCCGACGCACTCGGAAGCTGTCAGGGAACGCAGTGCGCGAGGGCGCCCGCACCGGTCATGGTGCGGGCACCCTCGTCGTGCAGTCGGGTCTTCCGGCAGCTTCTGCGCCGGGTCGGCTCACCAGGCCGGCAGCTGCGGGGCCTCGTCGACGCCCTCGGGCAGGTAGATGCCCTCGGTGCGCCCGCGCGAGAGCCAGTCGAGGATGCCCTCGCGGTCGCCCTCCACGCGCAGGGAGCCGTCGCCGACGACCCACTCGTCGCCCTCGTCGGTGACGATGGTCAAGCCCGGAGAGTCCTTCACGGACAGGTTCAGCACTCCGGCGGTCACGGCGTTGAGCAGGGAGTCGGGATCGGCCTCCTCGACCTCCCACTGGGTGTCCAGATCGGCGTGGTGGACCACGACCTCCGCGATCAGCACGGCGGGGATGGAGGTGGCCGGGAAGCGCTTGGGGCCGATGCCGACCTCCTCGGCCTTCAGCTCACCGGTCAGGACCTCGGCGTCGGCGATGAAGGCCTCCAGCGCGGCGCGGGACTCGGCCTTGAGCTCCTCGCGCGGCTTGGCGGCCAGCTGCTCGATGGCCTCGGTGCGCTCCTGCCTGGACTCGAAGAGCTTCTGCTCCTCACCGGTCTCCGCCCACTCCAGCAGGCGCTTGAAGCGACGGGCCGCGACCGCCACGTGGGCGATGACCATGGCGCGATTCCAGCCCTCGCAGTGGGACGGCTTGTCGAACTCGCCGTCATGGAAGGACTCGACGGTGGACAGGTACTGCTCGGACTCCCGCCCCAGGCGGGAGAGGTCCGAGCGGACGCGGGCGGGGTTCAGGACGGGATGGATGGCGCTCATGCGCTCAGGCTATCGGCCTCGTGTAAGGCGCAACACATGGAGGCCGCGGCGGCACCCGAGCTCCCCTGCGCGCCAGGAACCTCCCGTACCCTCAGGAGCATGGTTCCGCATGACACTGCCCAGTTCGGCTCGCGCCGCTCCGACTCCTCCGCGCCCACGCCGGCCATCCTCGACACCCCGGAGGCCGGCTCCCTGCCCGCCCAGGGGACCACCACCCCGGCAGAGCCCGCCGTGGCCGACGAGCCGACCGTCCAGCCGTCGGCCTCCGCCCCCAGCACCACCTACCTGCTGGTCGACGGCGAGAACATCGACGCCACCCTGGGCATGTCCCTGCTCGAGCGAAAGCCCAAGCCGGAGGAGCGGCCGCGCTGGGAGAAGGTCATGAAGGGCGCCCGCAAGCTGTGGCGCCAGGACACCAATGGCCTGTTCTTCCTCAACGGCTCCAACGGGCACCTGCCCTTCAGCTTCGTGGCCGCGCTGCGCGGCTTCGACTACCAGGTCATCCCCCTGGCCGCCCCGCCCAAGGTCAAGGTCGTCGACGTCGGCATCCAGCGCATGCTCAAGGCGATCCTTAATCAGGGCCACGGCGACGTCATCCTGGCTTCCCACGACATCGACTTCCACGACGAGATCGAGGCCCTGCTCGACGACGGCCGCCGCGTGGCCGTGCTGTGCTTCCGCGAGCTGCTCTCGGCCGGGCTGCACGAGATGGAGGACAAGGGCCTGCAGATCGTGGACCTGGAGGACGACTTCGAGGCCTTCAAGGCCCCGCTGCCGCGCCTGCGCATCATCGAGCTCGACGCCTTCGATCCGTCGCGCTACCTCTGATCCGCTGCTGCTGATCCGCACCGCCTGAGGAGAGTCGTTGGCCGTTGCCCTGCTGCTGACGGTGATCGCCGGGCTCGCCACGGGCCTGGGCGGTCTGGCCGTCTTCCTCACCAACCGCACGAACGGGTCGTTCCTGGCGCTGAGCCTGGGCTTCTCCGCGGGAGTGATGCTCTACGTCTCGTTCGTGGAGATCCTGGCCGAGGCGAGCGACCTCCTGAGCGCTGCCTGGGGTCCCGGTCGCGGGACCTGGGGCATGGTCGGGGGCTTCTTCGCAGGCATCGCGGTGATCGCCGTGATCGATCGGCTCGTGCCGCATCAGGCCAATCCGCACGAGTTCGCCTATCAGCCCGGCGATGCCGAACCCGACGCCGCGTTCGCAGCGCCCGCAGCCGACTCCCGGCTGCTGCGCACCGGCATGCTGACCGCCCTGGCCATCGCGATCCACAACTTCCCGGAGGGCTTCGCGACCTTCGCCGCGGCCCTGGGCGACCCGTCGGTGGCCGTGGCCATCACGGTGGCGATCGCCCTGCACAACATCCCCGAGGGCATCGCCGTGGCCGTGCCCGTCTTCCAGGCCACCGGCTCCCGCGCCCGCGCGATCGGCCTGTCCTTCCTCTCCGGGCTCTCGGAGCCGCTGGGCGCGGTGATCGGCTTCCTGCTGCTGCACCCGTTCCTGACCGATGCCCTGTTCGGGGCCTCTCTGGCCGCCGTGGCGGGGATCATGGTCTTCATCTCGCTGGACAAGCTGCTGCCCACGGCCGAGAAGTACGGCGGGCACCATCTGTGCGTCTACGGCATCGTGGCCGGGATGGCGGTCATGGCCGTGAGCCTGGCGATACTGGGCTGAGCAGGCGGAGTGCTCAGCGGCCGCGGCCGGTGGGGTCCTCCGGGTCGTAGATCTCGCCCTCGTGCAGGCGGCCGTCGTCGCCGCGGTACTGGTAGGTGTCCGGCCCGCTGCGCCGCGGGGCCTGCGAGCCGCCGCGCACGGGGCGGCCGTAGGGATCGCGGCCCGGAACGGCACCGGGACGCTGCTCGACCACGACGACGTCGCGCCGCCTGGGCTCGAACGCGCCCATGAGCATGCTGACCAGCGAGATCACGAGCGAGCCGAGCACGGCCGCCGGCCAGAAGGACTCGACCGCCCAGTAGCCGCCGAAGACCTCCATGACGGTGGAGACCGCCAGCAGCATGGCGGCGTTGATCACGATCAGGAACAGCCCGAACGTCAGGATGATCAGGCAGCCGCTGAGCAGCTGCAGCACGGGCTTGACCACGGCATTGAACGCACCGAGCACGGCGGCCACGATCACGATCACCAGGATCTGGGTGCCGAGGGTCGCGGTGTTCAGGTGGATGCCGGGCACCAGGGCGGTGGCCAGGGCCACCGCGAGCGAATTGACGAGCCATCTCCAGAGCATGGACCCGTTCTACCCGCTCCAGCTGTCCGGAAGCTGAGGCAGGGACGCGCTGACGTCGGCGTTCGCGCCGCGCGCAACAGCGGACCCGTCGTCCCAGCCTGCCGCCCGGGCAGCGTGACCCAGGCCTCTGATGGAGAGGTCGGATCGGGTAGGTTTGAAGGCGATCACGCACCGCATGACGTCGAACGAAGGAGTCACGACTCATATGCCCAAGATCATCTGGACCAAGACCGATGAGGCCCCGCTGCTGGCCACCTACTCCTTCAAGCCGATCGTGGAGGCGTTCGCCACCACCGCCGGCGTGGAGGTCGAGACCCGTGACATCTCGCTGGCCGGTCGCATCATCGCCCTGTTCCCGGAGCGCCTGACCGAGGACCAGCGCCTGGACGACGCCCTCGCCGAGCTCGGTGAGCTGGCCAAGACGCCCGAGGCGAACATCGTCAAGCTGCCGAACATCTCGGCCTCCGTCCCGCAGCTCAAGGCCGCGGTCAAGGAGCTGCAGGCCGCCGGCTTCGACATCCCGGACTACCCCGAGGACCCGCAGACGGACGAGGAGAAGGACGTCCGCGCCCGCTACGACAAGGTCAAGGGCTCGGCCGTGAACCCGGTCCTGCGCGAGGGCAACTCGGATCGCCGCGCCCCCAAGGCCGTGAAGAACTACGCCAAGAAGAACCCCCACAAGATGGGCGCGTGGTCGAAGGACTCCAAGACGAACGTCGCGACCATGGACGCGAACGACTTCCGCGACAACGAGCAGTCCGTCGTGATCCCCGCCGATGACACCCTGACCATCCGCCTGCGCACGCAGGACGGCGAGCAGGTGCTCAAGGAGTCCGTGCCGGTGCTCGCGGGTGAGGTCGTGGACTCGACCAACATGTCCGCCCGCGCCCTGGACGGCTTCCTGGCCGAGCAGGTCCAGCGCGCCAAGTCCGAGGGCGTGCTGTTCTCCGTGCACCTGAAGGCCACCATGATGAAGGTCTCCGACCCCATCATCTTCGGCCACGTGGTCCGCGCCTTCTTCCCCACCCTGTTCGAGGTCTACGGCGATCAGCTCGCCGCGGCCGGCCTGTCCGCCAACGACGGCCTGGCCTCGATCCTCTCGGGCGCGGAGCAGCTCGACGCCGATGTCCGCGACGGCATCAAGGCAGAGATCGAGAAGGGCCTGGCAGAGGGCCCGGCACTGGCCTATGTGAACTCGCACAAGGGCATCACGAACCTGCACGTGCCCTCGGACGTCATCGTGGACGCCTCCATGCCGGCCATGATCCGCACCTCGGGTCACATGTGGTCCAAGGACGACACTGAGGAGGACACCCTGGCCGTGCTGCCGGACTCGTCCTACGCCGGCGTCTACCAGGCCGTGATCGACGACTGCCGCGCCAACGGCGCCTACGACCCCACCACCATGGGCACCGTCCCGAACGTGGGCCTCATGGCGCAGAAGGCCGAGGAGTACGGCTCGCACGACAAGACCTTCGAGATCCCCGCCCCGGGAACCGTCGAGGTCGTGAACTCGGCGGGCGAGGTCCTGATGTCCCACGAGGTCGAGCAGGGCGACATCTGGCGCGCCTGCCAGGCCAAGGACGCCCCGATCAAGGACTGGGTCCAGCTCGCCGTGCGCCGCTCGCGCGAGTCCGGCATGCCGGCCGTGTTCTGGCTCGACGAGTCCCGCGCCCACGACCGCAACCTCATCGAGAAGGTCGAGAAGTACCTGGCCGAGGAGGACACCGAGGGACTGGATCTGCGCATCCTGAGCCCGGTCGAGGCCACCAAGTTCACGATCGATCGCCTGCGCAAGGGCGAGGACACCATCTCGGTGACCGGCAACGTGCTGCGCGACTACCTCACGGACTTGTTCCCGATCCTGGAGCTGGGCACCTCCGCCAAGATGCTCTCGATCGTCCCGCTGATGAACGGCGGCGGCCTGTTCGAGACCGGGGCCGGCGGCTCCGCACCCAAGCACGTGCAGCAGCTGGTCGAGGAGAACCACCTGCGCTGGGACTCGCTGGGCGAGTTCCTGGCGCTGGCGGCCTCCTTCGAGCACCTGGCCTCGCGCTACGACAACCCCAAGGCGCAGGTCCTGGCCGACGCCCTGGACGAGGCCACCGGCCGCTTCCTGGAGGAGAACAAGTCGCCCTCGCGCAAGGTCGGCGAGATCGACAACCGCGGCTCGCACTACTACCTGGCCCTGTACTGGGCCCAGGCTCTGGCGCAGCAGACGGCCGACTCCGAGCTGGCCGCGGCGTTCTCGGACGTCGCCCAGCGCCTGTCCGACGGCGAGGAGAAGATCGTCGCCGAGCTGCTCGGCGTCCAGGGCTCCCCGGCGGACATCGGCGGCTACTACCGCCCCGAGGACGAGAAGGCCTTCGCGGTCATGCGTCCCTCGGCCACGCTGAACGAGGCGATCGACAGCCTCAAGAAGTGATCTCCCGCCTCTGCTGATGCACCGGATCAGACTGCGGCCCCGCTCACCGATCGGTGAGCGGGGCCGCAGTGCGTCGCAGGGCCTTTCCGGCGGATCACGCGCCTCCCATGACTCGATGCAGCTCAGCCCGCCGCGCTGATCTGCCAGTTCACGCCCCAGCGGTCCTGCAGCCACACGAAGGCGGGGCTGAAGGGGTACTCCCCCAGCGGCATGAGCTCGGTGCCGCCGTCGAGCAGGATCTCGTGCGCGGCGCGGACCTGGTCCTGCGTGTCGAGCTCGACGAACATCGACACCGCCGGGGTCAGCGGGAAGCCGTGGTCGAAGGCGCTGTCGAAGGCCCGCACGGTGGTCCCCGCCACGCGGATCAGGCCCTGGGAGATCGTGCCCGCGACCTCGTTCTCGTCGTCCTCGGACCACCGCGACAGCTCGAGCACCTCTGAGTCGGGGAATGCGCTGACCCACGTGCTCAGGGCGGTCTCCGCCTGTCCGTGGTTCTCGCCGAAGAACATGATGAAGGGGCTCAGTCGTGCTGCCATGGGGTCCTCCTGGGAGGTGATGCTCGGGTGCTGGTTCTCGGGATCAGTGTGGCATCGGTGCGGCTGCGCTCCGTCATGCGCTTCGGCGCGGCAGTCCCGTCCACGGCTCGACGGACGTCGATCCGCTCAGCTCGCCACGAGCAGCGCCCCGGGGCGGACCTCGGCCCGGACCTGGACAGCGCGGCCCAGCAGATCGCCGTCGGCCTGCAGCAGAAGCGGGCTCCGCGCTCGCAGCTCGACGGACAGGGCGCAGTCGTAATGCAGGGCGCGCGCCCGATGGGGTCGTCGGATCAGCCCGAGCCAGCCGATGCTCGCCCAGTCGCGCAGGGACTGAGGCGCCGCTCGCAGCAGCTCGAGGTCCCCGGAGTCCGTGCGCACGTGCGGGAAGACGCGGATGGCCAGCGGGATCCGCGGCGCGCTGCCGATCAGCACGGACCAGGCGAGCAGCTCGAGCTCGGGACCGTCGTCCACGCGCATGCCGAGGGTGTGCAGGGGCGAGCGCAGCCTGGCGGCACCGCGCAGCAAGTAGGCCGGCCAGCCGGTGCGGGATTTGAGCGCCTCGTCCGTGGCGGCCACGACGGCGGCGTCCTCGCCCAGGCCCGCGACCGCCAGGAAGACGTCGTCATGCCGCTGCTGATCGGCGTCGCGCCAGCTCAGGAGGCCGACGTCGTGAGGAGTCGGGTCAGCTGCGAGCGCATGGCGCAGCGCAGCGTCGAGCGCTTGCACCGTGCGCGGAGCACGGATGCCCAGATTGCGGGCGAAGAGATTGGCGGTGCCCGTCGGGACGATGCCCAGGACGGCCTCTGAGCCGATCAGGCCCGAGGCGGCGCTGCGGACGGTGCCGTCGCCGCCGGCGACGATCACCCGAGCCGCGCGGTCGGCCACGGCCCGGGCGGCCTGCTGCGCGCCGGGGCGCTGCGAGGTGGTCGCCTCGAAGCGCACCCGCAGCCCGGCCGCGGCCGCTCGCTGCCGCATCAGGGGCTCGATCGCAGCGGCATGGCGCCGCAGCGGATGCACGATGACGACGACGTCCGCACGATCGCTCACGGAGAGCCGCTTCCGACGACGGCCGCATGCCTCGGCACGACGACGGCCGCGTCCCGCACAGGCGAGGACGCGGCCGTCATGGAGATGCTCCGCGGATCGATCAGCGCGCTCAGCGCAGCGTGGACTTGATGCGCTCGCGCTCCTTCTCGAGCTTGCGCACGCGACGGTTCACGGCGAACAGTCGCACCGAGCCGACCAGGGCCATGACCAGGGCGCCGGCGATCGCGGCGAGCAGCATGGCCACGCCGGTGGGCATGGAGGAGGTCCAGGACATGAAGTGGATCGTGGCGTCCTCCATGTTCTGGAGGATGAAGATCAGCAGGACGATCAGCACCAGGATGCCCACGATCAGCGCGGCCCACACGCCGGCGCCCGGGCCGGAGCTGTGGCCGTCGAGCTCGGGATCGGTCGGCGGGGCCTGGCGCGGAGCCTGCTGGGGCGCAGGCGCCGGCTCCTGCGCGGGACGAGGCTGCTCCGGCTGCTGTCCGGGCACCTCGGAGGCGGACACGCCGGCCGGGCTGGTCTCCGGGCTCCAGGTCGGCTCGGGAGGGGTGTTCTGCGACATGGGGGTCTCCTCGTTCTCAGGGCGGCGGGACCGGAAGGGGACGCACGGCCGCCGCGCATTCCGTGGGCCCAATCTACGGGATCATCACCTCGCTGACGGCCTGACATCGGGCTTCACCAGAACCTTGTGATGTCGGACTCGCTTCCTAGGGTCATGGGAGTCCGCTTCCCCGGCCCGTTCTCGTCCCCGCATCCGCCGGAGCGCCCTGATGGAGGCCCGCAGTGACCGTTCGTTTCCTGCACACCAGCGACTGGCAGCTGGGCATGACCCGGCACTACCTGGCCGGTGAGGCTCAGCCGCGCTTCACCGCCGACCGGGTGGACACCGTGCGCACCCTCCTGGCGCTGGCCCTGGAGCGCGAATGCTCGTTCGTGGTCGTGGCAGGAGACGTGTTCGACCATGCCAATCTCAGCCCTCAGGACATGGGCCGGGCGCTGGAGGCCATGCGCTGCGAGCTGCCGGTGCTGCTGCTTCCGGGCAACCACGACCCTCTGGGCACGGGCTCGCTGTGGGACTCGCCCGCCGTGCGCGACGGCCTCCCGGACAACGTCGTGCTGCTGCGGGACTCGGATCCCGTCCAGGTGCTCGACGGCGTCCAGGTGGTCGGGGCGCCGTGGCGGACCCGCAAGCCGGACGCGGATCCCGTGGCTCCTGCGCTGGAGGGCCTGGAGACAGATGGGACCGTCCGCGTGCTCGTCGGTCACGGCATGCTGGAGGAGCTGGATCCGGATGCCTCCTCCCCCGTCACCGTCAGGCGGGCACCGCTGGAGGCAGCCTTGGCGGACGGGCGGATCCACTACGTCGCACTGGGCGATCGCCACATCCGCTGGCCGCAGGACGGACGCGGGGCCATCCAGTACTCGGGGGCCCACGAGACCACCAGCTTCCGGGAGACCGGTCTGGGCCTGGTGCTGGAGGTCCAGATCGATTCGCAGGCCCCGGCCGGGTCCCAGGTCACGGTGCAGGACCACCAGGTCGGGCGGTGGCGCCACGTGGTGATCGAGCGCGAGCTCGACGGCCCGGAGGACCTCGAGGCGCTGGCCGCCGAGCTGGATGCTCAGACGCCCAAGGAGCGGACCATGGTCAAGACGGCTCTGCGGGGAGCCCTCACGGTCGGGCAGGCGGCGCAGCTGGAAGAGCTGCTCGAATCCCAGGGGGCGCGCTTCGCGTCGCTGGAGGCCTGGGACCGGCACACGGACATCGTGATCCTGCCCAGCCAGGAGGAGATGCAGGAGATCTCGCTGGGCGGCTTCGCCCAGCAGACCCTCGAGGAGCTTCGGGAGAGGGCCTGGCAGCCCGAGCGGGAGCGCGCTGAGGACGGGTCGCCCGAGCCGATCGCGGCGGATGAGCTCACCGAGCAGGCCGAGCAGGAGGAGATGCTCCGCGAGCCGGCGCCGCCTGCTGAGCACGAGACCGCCCAGGATGCCCTGCGCCTGCTGGTGCGGCTGAGCGGAGGACAGCGCGCATGAGGATCCACCGCATCGCCGTCGACAGCTTCAAGGGAGTCCGGGACCGCACGGTCGAGTTCCCGGACACAGGGATCACCGTGCTGCAGGGGCGCAACGAGTCCGGGAAGTCGTCCCTCATCGAGGCCTTCGACCTCCTGCTGGAGATCCCGGACAGCTCCGGGGCCAAGGCCGTCAAGGCGGCGGATCCCGTGGGCGATGACCTGGGGATCGCCGTGGAGGCGGAGTTCACCCTGGAGGGCCACCGCCTGCTGTACCGCAAGCAGTGGCTCAAGGCCAAGAAGACCACCCTGCGCTTCCTCGAGGGACCGCGCGCCGGGGACACGCTCTCGGGGCGGGAGGCCCACGACACCGTCATGGCCCTGCGCGAGCGCTCCGATCAGACGCTGTGGTCGGCGCTGCGCATGCTGCAGGGCTCGGCCGCGGGCCGGGAGAGGCTCACCGACTCCTCGGCGCTGAAGTCCGCCCTGGAGCAGGCCAGCGGAGGCAGCGCCCAGAGCGAGTCCGGTTCGAGCCTGCTCGCTCTGGCCCAGGCCGAGCGCGAGCGGTACTGGACGGCCGGCGGCAAGGAGAACGCCTCCACCAAGGCCGTGCGCGACCGGCACCGTGAGGCCGTGGCCGACCATGAGCGAGCCGACGCCGAGCTCGCGAGCCTCGTGGAAGCCGAAGAGCGCCTGGAGCGGGACGAGCGCGCGCTGACCGCCGCCCAGCGCACCCTCGCGTCAGCGGAGGAGGACGCCGAGCAGGCCAGAGTCTCGGCCGCCGCGCTCACTCAGCTGCAGACCCGCAGGGAGCAGGCCGCAGCGGCGGCGGAGGCGGCTTCATCGCGCACCGAGCAGCGTCGATCCGATCTCGAGCAGCGCGAGCGGCTGCGCACCCGGGCACAGGAGGCTCACCAGCGTGCCGCGCAGCTGCGTACGGAGGCAGAAGCGCTGCAGGTCAAGCTCGACTCCGCGCAGGAAGCAGCGCAGCAGCACCGCACCGAGCTCGAGAGCGCTCGCACTGCGGAGGAGCAGGCCCGGGGCCGAGTCCGCGCGCTGCGCACCGCCCAGCGCCTGGTCCAGCACCGGCAGCGCCACAGCGAGCTGGCACAGCAGCTGCACGAGCTCGAGGAGATCGCCCAGCAGCTCGAGGCGCTGGGTCAGGCCCCTGACTCCCCCATCGGCGCCGCCGACGTCGAGCGGATCGATGCCGCCGAGCGGGCCCTGGCGACCGCTCGAGCGCAGGTCGCAGCCGGTTCCGCCGAGCTGACGGTGACCGCCCTGGGAGGCCCCCGCACGGTGCACCTGGGCGACGAGTCGATCGAGCTGCTCGATCAGCAAGCGCAGACCCGCGCCGTGACCGAGCAGATCGATCTCGAGCTGCCGGGGCAGCTGCGGGTGAGCGTGGTCCCCGAGAAGGGGCGCGAGGACCGCAGCCGGGCCGCGAACGACGCTCAGGAGGCCCTGCGTCAAGCGCTGGTCCGGTGGGAGGTCGCCTCCCCGCAGGAGGCCCGCGATCTGCTGCGCGAGCAGACGGAGGCGCAGCGCGAGCGCACCGCGCTGGTACAGCGCCGCCGCAGCGTGCTCGCCCAGCACGACGAGGCCGAGCTGCGCCGCGAGCACGAGCGGCTTGCCTCCTTGCTGGCCGATTCGGAGCGGCCCGCGGACTCAGATCCTCCGGCCATGACCGGATCGGCGCAGGAAGCCGCAGATGCCCTGCAGGAGGCGGAGGAGGCCGCCGAGGACGCCCGCAGCACGCTGGAGACCGTGCGCGACGACGTCTCCGGCGCAGAAGCGGCCCTGTCAGCCCGGCGGGAGGAGCTGGGTGCCGCGCGGGCCGCGCTGGACGCGCAGGCGGAGTCCGCGCAGCGCGACGAGCAGCAGCTCGCCCACGAGCGCGAGCAGATCGCCGACGACGCCGTGGAGGCCTCGCTTCAGGAGGCCATCGACGAGCTCGCGCGGGCCCAGGAGCAGGCAGCCCAGCTCGAGCGGCAGTGGCAGGACCAGGACGGCGAGCACAAGCGCAGCCAGTACGAGGCGCGCATGCGCCGCCCAGAGGCACTGCGCCGGGTGCTGGATCAGGCCCGCGATCAGCGCGCCCAGTCCCGGGGTGCTCTGATGGCATTGGACCGAGACCAGAAGCAGTCCGATTTCGACACCGCGCTCACCCGGCGCCGCGCGGTCGCTCAGGAGCTGAGCAGCCATCTGCGGCGGGCAGCGGCCGCCAAGCTGCTGGCCGACACCCTGGAGCGCTTCCAGGCGGAGGCGCATCGCCGCTACACGGAGCCGTTCCGCCAGCAGCTGGAGCGGCTGGGGGCCCACGTCTTCGGCTTAAGCTTCCGGGTCGAGGTCGACGAGGATCTGGAGGTCACCCGCCGCTTCATGCACGGGACCTGGATCGACGAGTCGTCGCTGTCCACGGGCGCCCGCGAGCAGCTCGCCGTGCTGGTGCGCCTGGCCGTGGCCACCCTGGTGGATCCGGTGGAGGGAGTGCCGGTGATCTTCGACGATGCCCTTGGCCACTCCGACCCCGAGCGTCTGGCCAGCCTGGCCGCGGCTCTCGAATCGGCCGGACGCCGGGCTCAGGTCATCCTGCTCACCGCCACGCCGGAGCGCTTCGCAGCGGTCGCAGGCACGGCCGAGGTCCGGATCGGCGACTGAGCGCAGCGCGCTCTCCGATGATCCCGGACGGCAGCGACTGCGAGTCCCGGTCCAGCACGGAAGGCCGGGACTGCGACTCCCGGCCCCGGACGGCAAGACCTCCGGGGCTCGGCCGCAGACGCGGGCCGGACTGCGCTGAGTGCGCCAGCAGGCTCAGGCGGCGAGCTCGCCGATCCTGAACTCCGCGAGCTGCTCGGCCACCCGATCGCTGCCCTCGTGCTGGCCGGTGAAGGCCTCGGTGCCGTCGCTCCCGCACAGCGACTCGATCGCGCCCTCACCCCCGGGATGCTGGGCGATCCAGTCGCTGAGGTCGTAGACGCCGCCGTCGATCGCGGCCCAGCAGGACTCGGCGCCGTCGTGCTCGGCAACCTCATCCATCGTGTAGGTCTCAGCCTCGGACTCGGTGGCGGCCGAGGACGACTCCTCGGCGCTGGTGCCCCCAGGGTCGTTCGTGGCCATGGCCCCTGACCACGCGGCCTGGGCGCCCGTGTGACCGGTCTGCACGGCGAAGATCAGCACGGCCGCGCCCGTCAGAGCGCTCAGCGCGCCCAGGACCGTCGGCAGCGCACCTGCGCCCGAGCCCTCGACCTCGGCGCGTTGCTTCCGGTCGGCGAGGACCCGGCTGATCCACCAGGCCGTCGTCAGCACGAACAGCGCGATCGAGGCCGCGAGCAGGCGGTTCGCGGCGTCGGCGTGCTGCTGCGGCATGCCGACCTGCTGGGCGAAGGCGTCGCCGGAGATCAGGGCCAGGATGACCCCGGCCAGCCCGAGCGCGGCGCCGATCACGGACAGGCCCAGGACGCGTCGGCGCACGGCTGGCACCACCGCCGCGACGATCAGCAGGATGGCCGTCAGCGGCAGCACCACGACCGGAAGATGCACCACGAGCGGATGCAGAGGAAGGTCGCCTACGGCGGTGAACGGACTGGTCTGCAGGGAAATCTGCGAGTTCATGCTTCCACGGTACGGGAAAAAGATGACGCGTCCCTCAAATTGTCGGACTCAGTGGAGTGAGACCCCGAACGTCGCTGACGCGGGAAGCTTCCGTGACGGGTCAGGAGCGCTCGTCTGCCAAGGCTGCGGGCGCCTCCGAGGCCTGCGTCGAGTCGCTCGCCTCCGCTGTGCTGCGACCCGCCACCGGTGCGGGGCGGCGCCGGCGTCGGGTGGTCCCGCTGATCCAACGGGCCAGGGCGCCGCGGGAGGCACGGGCCTGCTCGGCAGCCGCCGACGACAGCCCGTCCTCCGGCGAGGAGGCGATCAGCGCGTTGACGAAGCGCACGTCTGGGTTGGGATCCACGAGCAGGGCCTTGACCAGCAGCGTGGCCGGCAGGGCGAGCAGCGCCCCCAGCGGGCCGAGCACGAGCGACCACAGCAGCACGGAGACGAACGAGACCATCGGGGTGACTCCCACGGCGTCGCCGGTGAACTTGGGCTGGATGAACGACTGCATGACCAGGTTGATCACGCTGAAGCCCAGGATCACGGCCAGCGCATCGAGCCAGCCGCCCTCGAGCAGGCCCATCATGGTCGGCGGGATCATGCCGATGACGAACCCGATGTTGGGGATGTAGTTCGTCACGAAGGCCAGCACCGCCCAGACACCGGCCAGCGGGATCCCCAGGGCCCACAGGTAGCCCAGGTCCATGAGCGCCACGATCAGCCCGAAGACCGTCGTGACGATCCAATACCTGCGCACCCCGGCGGCGAAGCTGAGCAGCGCGCGGCCCACCAGGGGCTTCTGCAGCAGGATCACGCCCATCCGCCGGCGGATGGTCATGGAGTCCAGGGTGAGGAAGAAGATCGCGGTGATGACGATCGCCAGCATGGTGGCCACTCCGGACACGTTCGAGGCCACATCGAGCAGCCATTCCGTCGAGAAGCCCACGATGTCGGGCACATTGGCTTCGATGTTGGCCGCCATGGTCTCGGTCGTCACGCCGAACTGCGCGAGCCACTGCATGAGGTCATCGCCCAGCGCGGCGAACTCTCCGGAGTAGCCGGGCAATGCCGTCAGCAGCGCGAAGATCGCCCATCCCATGGAGTAGAAGAAGGCCAGCAGCGCGATCAGCACCACTGCCAGAGCGGTGATTGCGGCCAGCCAGACCGGCCACCGCAGCCTTCGCACGAGCCAGGCGTGCAGGGGGTGGACGATGATCACCATGTTCAGCGCGAAGAAGACCGGGGCGATGAAGCTGGCGTAGCGGCTGATCCCCTCCAGAGCCAGCAGTGCCGCCGCCACCCCGACCAGCATCAGCACCAGACGACGCGACCCGGCCTCGCCCCCGCGCATCGAAGCGGCTGTGTCGAGGGTCGGCCCGGTCACCTCTTCCTGTCCCTGTGGCTGTCCGTCATCAGGGGATCCGTCGCGTGCGGCCTCGAAGGCCTCGACCGGGGTCAGGGTGGTGCGGTCCTCGGCAGGCACCCCCGTCTCCGGGGATTCCTGGACCGGCTGCTCGTCCAGCAGATCCGCGAGACCGGCGGGCTCATCGGCCGGATGATCCGTGGCCGTGGGTCCTGTGGATTCAGGTGATCCGGCACTCGAGTTCGACCGCACAGACGACGCTGTTCCGGGCTCACCGAGCGTCGAGCGGTCGGTCTTGCGGGTTCCGTGCGGCTCAGCCGGGGACATCGAGGCTCCTGTGGGGCAGCGGCGCCGCGGCTGCGACGCACGGGCGGCCCTGCGGCCGTCGAGCAGATCCTAGACCCGGCTGATGTCGCGTAGATGTCCGAGCGGCCGCATCGCCGCTCCCCTTCCAGCGACTGGCCGATTGCCCACCGCTCCTGGATCCGGTGGCCGCTTCCTCACCGCAAGCCGCCGGAACCGGTGACGACTCGGCCTGTCGGTGGCGGTGCGGTTCGGATTCGGCCACTCGAGGGATCAAGGGAAGCTGCTCGACGGCGCCCTGTGGAAGATGGGAGCACGCCGCGAGGCCACTCGATGGCGGGAGGGGCTGCATCAGCCCGTCGATGGCGATGCTGGGCGGATTCGGGCAGTCGGGTGGGGGCTCAGGGCCCGGGCGCACGCAGATAGGGTCGGGCCATGACCGAAGCTCATGCTGACTTCCCCGCCCAGCACCTGCCGGATCTTCCTCTGTCCACGCCTGCGGTGGTGGTGGATCGTCGGATCCTGGATGCCAATATCGCTCGGGTGGCCGACTCGGCGGTTCGACGCGGCCTGATGCTGCGCCCGCATGCCAAGACGCACAAGATCCCGGAGATCGCCCGCCGGCAGATCGACGCCGGTGCGGTGGGCCTGACCGTGGCCACGATCGGCGAGGCGGAGGTCTTCGCCGGTGCCGGCATCGAGGACCTGTTCATCGCCTATCCCCTGTGGGTCGACATGCGCAAGGCCGTGCGGCTGAAGCTGCTGGCGGAGAAGACGCGGCTGCGCATCGGCACGGATTCGGTTGAGGCCGTCGAGCAGATCGCCCGCGAGCTGGGCGATGCGCCGCTCTCGGTGTCCCTGGAGCTGGACAGCGGCCACCACCGCAGCGGCGTGCTGCCCGACGACGCCCTGCCGATCGCGCAGCGCGCCCGGGAGCTGGGCGTGCGACTGGACGGCCTCTTCACCTTCCCGGGGCACAGCTACGCACCGGGCGAGCAGTCCTCGGCGGCAACCCAGGAGAGCGCGATCCTTGCAGGCACTGCCCGAGAGCTGCGCGAGGCCGGCCACGAGATCGTGCACGTCAGCGGCGGCTCGAGCCCCACCGCCGAGGTGGAGGAGCCCACGGCGGCGCAGGAGATCCGCCCGGGCGTCTACGTCTTCGGCGACGCCCAGCAGCTCGAGCTCGGGCGCATCGGCATCCAGGACGTGTCCCTGTCGGTCACGGCCACCGTCATCTCCCGCCACGACCACGAGGAAGCGGAGGACGACGGACCGTCGCTGCGCCGGATCGTGCTGGACGCGGGCTCGAAGGTCCTCGGCAGCGACCGCCCGGCGTGGGCCACCGGGTACGGGCGCCTGCCGAACCACCCGCGGGCGCGGATCACGGCGCTGTCCGAGCACCACGCGACCGTCGTCTTCCCGTCCGAGGACGCGCTGCCGGCCATGGGAGAGCAGCTGCGCGTGATCCCCAACCACGTGTGCCTGACCCTGAACCTCATCGGCTCCGTCACGGTGATCGACGGCGGGGCCGTGCTGGGCTCGTGGAAGGTCGCCGCCCGCGGGCTCAACAGCTGAAGCGCTCGAACCCGACGACGACGCCTGCGCTCAGGCGAACGCGCTGAAGCCCGTCAGGTCTCGGCCGATCAGCAGCGCCTGCACCGACTCGGTGCCCTCGTAGGTGTGGATCGCCTCGATGTCCGCCAGGTGGCGCATGACCCCGTTGTCGATCAGGATGCCGTTGCCGCCCATGAGGTCGCGGGCCTCGGCGGCGATCGCGCGGGCCGTGCGGGTGTTGTGGTATTTCGCCAGCGAGGCCTGAGTGGGCCGCAGATGCCCTCCGGCCTCGGAGGCGGCGAGCTGGGAGCAGTACAGCTGCATGGACGTGAGCATGGACAGCATGCGGGTCAGCCGCTCCTGCACGAGCTGGTGCTCAGCCAGGGGCTTGCCGAACTGGCGTCGCTGCTTGGCGTAGGACAGCGCGGACTCGAAGCAGCCGGTCGCGTGGCCCAGCGCGGACCAGGCCACCCCGGAGCGGGTCGCGTAGAGCACGCGCGAGGCGTCGCGGAAGCTCGTGGAGCCGGGCAGCACGGCATCTGCGGGGACCTTCACATCCTCCAGGCGGATCAGCGCCTGGTCGATCGCGCGCAGAGCGCCCTTGCCCTTGATGACCTCGGCGCGGTAGCCGAGCGTCTCCTGCGGGATCAGGAAGCAGCGCACCGAGCCGGTGGCCCCGGGCACGCCCTCGGGCACGGAATCGTCGACTACGCGCGCCCACACGAAGCTGATCCCGCCGGCGGCCCCGTTGCCGATCCACTTCTTGGCCCCGCGCAGCGTCCATCCCTCGGCCGTGCGCTCGGCGACGGTCTCCAGCTGCGCGGAGTCCGAGCCGTGATCCGGTTCGGTGAGCGCGAAGGCGCCGAAGACCTCGCCTGAAGCCAGCGGCTTCGCCCAGCGCTGCTGCTGCTCGGGGCTGCCGTGCAGGATCAGGCTGCGCAGGGCCAGACCGCCCTGCACCGCCACGATGGTGCCGAGCGAGCCGTCGATGCGGGAGAGCTCCATGTTCACGAGCCCGGCCCCCAGCGGGGACATCTCGCTCAGCAGGGGGTGCTCGAGCCCGTCGACGAACAGGTCGGCGGCCCCCAGCGCGGCAACAGCCTCGAGCGGGTACTCGTGGGCGTCCCACGCCGCGGCCATGCGCTCCTGCAGCCCGGTGCCCACCTCCCGAGCCCGTTCCAAGAGCTCGCGGTCGGCCTCCGGGATCTGCGTGAAGAGGCTGTAGTAGTCGATGTCCAGGGCGTGGGTCACCGAGTACTCGGGCTCGGTGGTGCCGGGAAGCGGGGTCTCAGTCATGGCCCCACTCTAGCGATACTGCGTCTCAAATGGAATGAGACGCAGTATCACATCAGCTCAGAGCTCTGCGCACCTTCTCGACGACAGCGTCGACATCGACCCCGGAGTCCGACGACGACGGCGCCGTGGCCACCACGACCGTCACCGCATCCGCCGCAGAGCTGTCCGCCCGACTGCCTCCATCGAGCACGCCTGGACCGCCGTGCGCGCCCGGACCGCCGTGGCCATCGCCGTCTTCGCCGGTTTCGCCGCCGAGCCCCGCCGAGCCGGTCGCCAGCCGGGCGCGCAGATCCTTGAGGGCTGCGCGCAGCGACTCGACGGCCGCGTCGACGGCTTGCGGCTGCTGGGCATGCTCATCGCGCAGCAGAGAGCGCAGCGCGTGATTGTGCGCCGCGGTCACGGCGGCGGCGAAGACCACGGTGCCCAGGGAATCCGCCTGCGGCAGGTGGGCGCGCAGGGTCTGGACGAACAGCCGCTCGTAGCGCCGCTCGGTGACGATCTCGCGCTCGCGCAGAGCCGCCACGGAGCGGACCACGCCGTAGCGTCGCCGGGCCGCCGGAAGGTCTCGAGCCAGGTGGGACAGGACCTGCAGGGAGGCCTCGCACACGACCGCGTGCGGATCGGCGCCGTCCTCCGCGAGCCGCTGGAGCATCCAAGCCTCGATGCGCTCGAGCAGCGGGGGGTGATCGGCGAAGACCGCGTCCTCCTTGCCACCCACCTGACGGAAGAAGGTGGCTCGGGAGATGCCCGCCGCGGCGGCGATGTCCGCCACGCTCGTGGCTTCGAACCCTTCGCGCTCGAACAGCTCGACGGCCCAGCGCACCGACTGGGTGCGCAGGTCGTCCTCGGCGGGTTCCGCAGCGCGTACGGGATCGACTGAGGGCTTCGACGACGGGGCGACTGGGCGCGAGCGCCCTCCTGCCGCAGAGGTCTCGTTCACGGGCTGCTGCTGCGCGGGGTCCATGGCCTCGGGACGCTACCAGCCCCGCCGAGGATCAGTCCGCCGAGCGCACCGCCTTCAGGATCTCGTCGTGCGTGTGGCCACCGCCGGCGCCGCCCTCCACATGGCGGGGACGACGCTCGCGGACGGCGATCTCCCAGCGCGAGGAGCGCTGCAGCGCAGCCTCCAGATCGTCGATCGAGAGGTAGTCCTCCGGATCGAAGCCGCGAGCCCGGGCTTCCTCGGGGTCGATGTCCGCGTGGCCGACGAACAGCAGCGTGCCTCCCGGGGCGACTGCGCCGAGCAGCGCGATGAGGTTCACGCCCTCAGGCTGCGACGGCAGGGCCGGGTAGAACACCGAGACGAGGTCGAAGCCATCCTCGGGCAGCTCGACGTCGTCGAGCCCGGAGTGGATCCACTCGGCCTGCACACCGGCGGCCTCCGCCGCGGCGCGGGCGTGCTCGAGGGCCACCCCGGAGATGTCCAGGCCGGTGACCTGCCACCCCTGTTGGGCGAGCCAGACGGTGTCGGCACCCTCTCCGCAGCCGACGTCGAGCGCGGTGCCGGGCTCGAGGTCTGCGACCTCGGCCACGAGCGCCTGGTTCGGCTGGCCGCTCCAGCGACGCTCGGCGGGCGAGTAGATCGCATCCCATGCCTCGGCGGTGTTCCCGTGGCGCAGCAGCTCGAGGTCCTCTCCGCCGCCGTGGTCATGGTCGTGGGAGTGGCTGTGCGGCTGCGGGGTGCTCATCGAATCGCTCATGACCACGATTATGAACCGCGACGGGTGCGGGCCGGACCGCCGGGGCCGCCCGCACCCGTCGCCGCGCTCAGTGCGGGTGGTGCCCGCCGTCGTGCCCGGACGATCCGTGACCGGCGTGGAAGGTCATGATGTCCCGCGGCAGGACCGTGAAGGGGCGCATCATCGTGTGATCCTCGTGATCCAGGATGTGGCAGTGGTACATGAAGCTGCCAGAGGCCCCCTCGAAGTGCCCGGCCACGCTGAGCCACTCGCCGGCGTTCATGGTCCACGTGTCCTTGGGCGCGCGCACCAGGTCGTCGAACTCCTCCGGCGGCACGGGCCTTCCCACCAGCGGGGCCGTGGTGCGCGCCCGCACCGGATCCCACGAGGCCGGGTCGATCCGGCGGCGGCCGATGGCCTGGAAGTCGGCCATGTGGATGTGCATCGGATGCGCCGGTCCGCCCAGGTGCAGGAAGTGCCACACGGCCCAGTCCCCGCGGTTCAGCCGGATCGTCGTGGCGTCGTCGAAGAGCTTGGCCACCGGGCGCAGCGAGCGGACCGCTCCGCCGTGCTCCACGACCTGGATGAGCTCGCGCTCCGGCAGAGTCTCGCCCGCCGGGATCTCCGCCAGCTCCCACATCTCCGGGTGCACCCCGCCGGCCGGTCCTGGCGGGATGACCCCGACCCAGAGGTGCTCGTGGTGCTCCACGATCTCGTGGCCGGCTCGCAGACGCCCTCCCTCCAGGTGCTCATACCTTCGGAACGAGCGGTCGAGCACCGCCGGCGGCTCCCACGTCTCGCGGCCGCGCCCGCGAGCGCGGCCCACGCGCAGCTGCAGGATCGACGCCTCAGCGTCGCCAGGCACGGCGTGCAGCACGCCGTCCTCGTTGCGCAGCTCGACGGGCGTCTCGTCGAGCCCGCGCAGGTCCACGAGCACGTCCAGCCGCTCGCCGGGCCCGAGCACGACCGTGTCGCCGAAAGGCCGGTGAGGGGCCGGCAGCAGTCCGGCATCCGCACCGATCACGACCAGGCGCCCGCTCAGCCGCGAGGCGGCCTTGCGCGCCGCCCGCACCTGCGCATCGCCCGAGGCCCACTGGGCATCCCGGGAGCCTTCCGTCCTTGCCGGATCGCGGCGCGGGTCGTGCAGCGCGAGCCGCAGGACCCGGGAGTTCGAGGCATTGAGCAGCCGCAGTCGATGCCAGCGCGGCTCGACGTCGACGAAGGGCCAGATCCTCCCGTTGACCAGGCTGTACGGCCCGACGATCGGGACCTCCCCGGGCTGCCCGCCGGGCGTGAAGGTGAATCCCGCCTGCTTGTAGAGCATCCGTCCGGTGAGGCCCCCTGGCCCACGGCCCGCAGGAGACGTCTCGAGATTGCGGTCCCCGATCATCAGCGGGATCTCGCGCTCCCCGTCGGGAAGCCCCAGGGAGCGCTCGTTCCTGTCGCGGATCAGCCAGAACCCGGCCAGTCCCGCGTACACGTTGAAGCGAGTCACGGCCATGGCATGGTCGTGGTACCACATAGTCCGGGCGCTCTGCCGGTTCGGATAGCGGGTACGGGCGGTATCGCCCAAGGCCAGGACGTTGTGCGCCCAGCCGTCGTCATGGCCGTTGGTCAGCGCGCCGTGGACATGGACGGAGATCCAGCCGCGCAGCTGCTCGGTGCCGGGCAGGGCAGGAAAGGCCCTCGGTCCGCTGCCGCGCGATGCCGACCAGCCGCCGGGGCTCACGGCTTCGGTGAGGTCGCCGTTGAACGGGAGCCCAGGTTCCGACCGCTGCGGGACGCGCACGACGTCGTAGGGCAGCGCAGCCGGGGCGCCCTTGCGGTCGCCCAGGCTGTTGACCCAGTCGATCTCGAGGGCCTGGTCGCGCTCGACCTCGATCGTGGGCCCCGGGCAGGAGCCCTCCCATCCCCAGATCTCGGTCTCCGGCAGCTCGGCATGCAGCCTGGTCCGCACCACGTCCGCGCGGATCTCCAGACCGCGCCCCGACGGACGCCGCGAGGCCCGCAGCACCGGCGGGATCGGGAGCCGGTCGACGAACTTCTTCAGGATCAGGTTCGACGGCACGGGGCCGCCGGCCCGGGAGGGCGCCGGCCGGGCGGTCTCGGGGCGGACGGCCTCCGGGGGAGTAGCCTCCGGAGCAGGTGCCTGCGGGCCCGGCTCCACGTCCCTCAGGGGCGGAGCCGAGCCGGTGGCGGCCAGGAACGCGTACTCGAGGGTGCCCGGCTCGGGCAGAGTCGCGGCAGGATCAGGAGCTGGTGCGGAGGAGTCGGCGGCGGGGCGGTCGGCAGAGGCGGATCGATCGGACATGGCAGTGTCCCTTCGGCGAGGTGAGCGGCGTGCGCTTCTCACCCTTCTTCGTGATTCATGATCGCACAATATTATCGACTGCAATGTTGTGCGATCGGAACCTTCGGAGGGTGCTCCCGGCCTCGGTGGCTCCCGGAGTCAGCGCCCCGGCCGGGCTCGGCGTGCCCGCGCATGTGATCCTGGCGGCCTGCCAGGCGGCAGCGGCATCCGGCAAGCTGCGCCACGCGGACGTGGTCGAGCTGAATCCTGCCTTCGACGTGGACTCCCGCACGGCGCGCACCGCCGCGCGGCTGATCCACACGATCCTCAGCGAGGCAGCGCGGACCCGGTGAGACCGCTGGCGGCGAGCTCGCGGTCGAACTCACCGGCCAGGTACCGCTGGTGGATCTCCGCGGCCACGTGGAACGGACGGGCTGGGGCATGCCAGCCGTGGAAGTCGATCACGATCGGCTCCCCGCGGTGCATGGTCATTCGCGTGGAAGTGCCGTTCGAGCGCAGCCGTCGACCGTCGCGCAGGACCACTACCACGGCGCCTGACCAGTAGAAGCTCCTGTCGACCTCGAGATGGTCCACCGCCGGCCAGGGAATCTGGCGAGTGCGCCCCATCCTGCGCACGACCAGGCCACGCGAGGTGACGGTGAAGCGCCACAGCTGCGACATCCACAGCAGCGTGCACAGCCCCACTGTCGGCAGCACCATCACAGCGACCAGGACGATGCCCGTTCGCCAGCTCCCGTTGGCCAGCACGATGGTCGGCACGATGCCCGCCAGTACGAGGAGCATGCCGATGCACAGCGCCGCGAGCACCCGGAACAGGACATGGCAGCGCGCGGAGTAGAACACGAAGCCCCCGTCGACGCTGCCTTGGTCCCTCTGTGCGGATGCCATAGTCCGAGTTTACCTCAGCAAATTCCACCCTGCCATGCGTGCGATGCCTACGCTGGCCCCATGCACAGCACGGAGCAGCTCGCGATCCTCGAGGAGGACGGGCTGCTGATCATCCCCTCGAACCCTCGCCGCACCGCCCTGAGGCTTCTGGGCGGTCTGATGGTCTCGGCCGTCGGGGCGCTGCTGTGCGCGCTGGCCGGGCGCGGGCTGGAGTCCGTCACACAGATCTTCCTGCGGCCCGGACTGTGGCTCGGTGCCGTGCTCGTGGTCCTCGGGTGCCACGCGGTGCGACGCGCTCTGGGCATCCGCCGCTGCGGCCTCCAGCTGATCCTCACGGACGAGTCCCTGATGCTCGAGCACAGGCCGGAAGGCACCTGGTCCACTCTGCACCGGCTGCGCTGGGACGAGATCATCGCCTTCGCCCCGGCCCACGGGTCGCTGCCCGGGGCGGCCGGGCACGTTCTCTACACGCTGCGCCCGGCAGCGGCCCGACGGATCGACGAGCAGCGCGCCGCCCTGGACGATCCGGCGCACCGCCCCAGCTGGGCCGAGCGCGCCACGCAGATCGAGTCGGGCCGCGGAGCCATCCCCGCGCAGATCGGCGACGGACCGACGCAGCTGCTGGAGACCCTGCGTGCCGCCCACCGCCGGTTCGGCTGAGTCCTCAGCTCGAGTGCTCGGCCTCCCGCCGACGCCGCAGCCCGACCAGCACGTCATGAAGCGCCTCCCGCTCGGAGGAGTCCAGCTCGATCCCGAGCTCGATGGCGGCGTCGACGGCCTCGCGCGCAGTGATCTCCTGGTGCTGCGTCGGCTTCCCGTCGGCGCGCACCACCCGGGTGGTGTCCGTGATGGAGACGTGGCCCTCATCCGTCCAGCGGTTGGCCATCAGCATCACGGTGAACGGGCCAGGGGCGAGGCCGCCGGAGGTGATCTGGTCCCCGGTGTGCATGTCGACCGGGCGCACGGGCAGTCTGTCGGAGACGTGCTGGAACTCGCCGTCGCGGTGCAGCGCCCAGCCCGTGGACGCCCCCCCCACCCCCCACCAGGCTCAGCTCGAAGAGCCGGCCGCCCTCGTCGCGCACCGCGCCGTCGCGAAGGGGCATGGGGCCGCGGATGCTGAAGCCGAAGCCGGGATCGGCGAACCAGGCGCCGTCGTCGAGCCGGACCTCGAGCGAGGTGTGCGTGCGCGCCCGATCCGGGGAGCCCACGCGGCCCAGGTGGCGCGTGACCTCGAATCCCAGGTGCTCGAGGGCCGCGGCCATCAGCTGCCCGTGGGCGAAGCAGTAACCACCGCGGCGTCGTTCGATCAGCTGCCGCTGCACGGCCGCCGGCGCCGCACCGGGGTAGGTGCCCAGCAGGATGTCGACGTTCGTGAACGGCAGCGTGCGCACGTGCGCCTGGTGCACGGCCTCGAGCAGCTCGAGGCTCGCGGGGCCGGGTTCGATGCCGATCCGCTGCAGATAGGCGGGGATGTCGAAGTCCTCGGTGCGCCACGAGGATCCGGTGAGGTCGGCGGGCATGGTGCTCCTTTACGAGCCGCGCGCCGACGCTCGTCGGCGCGCGTCGGCCCTGAGCCGAGCCTAGGCCAGACGGGGCTCCCCGGTCCGCGCTGGCTCCTCCGACGCCCTCCGGCTGGAATGATGGACGGATGTCCCCTTCGAGCACCCCTTCCTCCCACGCCACCGCACCGCCGCCGGAGAGCACAGAGACCGCATCGAGCGGCCGTCGCTCCGGCGCCGTGCTGGTCGCCTCCCTGATGCTCTTCTCGATGTTCTTCGGCGCCGGGAATCTGATCTTCCCGCCGATGCTCGGCGCTCAGGCGGGCTCCAGCACGACACCGGCCCTGCTCGGCTTCCTGAGCACCGGCGTCCTGCTGCCGGTCCTGGCCATCCTGGCCATCGCCGTCACCGGACGCGATCTGCAGGATCTGGCCAACCGCGGCGGGCGGGTCTTCGGCGTCGTGTTCACCGTGCTCGTGTACCTGTCGATCGGCGCGTTCTACGCTCTGCCGCGCACAGGGTCGGTGAGCTACGAGACGGCCGTCGCCCCCTACCTGGGCGAGGAGTCCCTGTGGATCGCCGTGGCGTTCAGCGCCGTGTTCTTCGGGATCTCGCTGCTGCTGGCCTTCGACCCCAGCGGGATCGTGGACCGGCTCGGACGCTTCCTGACCCCGGCGCTGCTGATCCTGCTCGTGGTGCTGATCACGATGGCTGTGCTGCGTCTGAGCGCCCCCGGCCACGGCCCCACCGAGGAGTACGCCTCCGCCCCGTACGTCACGGGCTTCCTGGAGGGTTACAACACCATGGACTCGCTGGCCGGTCTGGCCTTCGGGATCATCGTGGTGGCCAGCCTCCGGGCCAAGGGCGTCTCCGACGGCCCCGCGATCGTGCGCGGAGTCAGCCTGGCCGGCGTGATCGCCGGCGTCCTGCTGGCCGCCGTCTACATCGGCCTGGCGATCGTGGGGCTGCGGATGCCCGAGGGCCAGGCCCACCCCGACGGCGCCGCGCTCCTGGCCGAGGCCGCCGTCCAGGTGCTGGGCGGACCCGGGGCCGTGGTGTTCGGGCTGATCGTCGTGCTGGCCTGCCTGACCACCTCCGTGGGGCTGATCGGGGCCACCTCGGAGTTCTTCCACAAGCTGGTCCCGGCCCTGTCCTACCGGGTGTGGGCGATCCTGTTCACGGTCATCGCGTTCCTGGTCTCCACCGCCGGGCTGGAGACGGTGCTGGCCATCGCCGGGCCGATCGTCGGCTTCCTCTACCCGGCAGGCATCACGCTGATCCTGCTCACCCTGATCGAGCCGCTCACGCGCCGGCGCCTGAACCTGACGTTCCGCCTGGCCCTGGCGGTGGCCATTGTGTGGGCCGCGCTCATGACGCTGAGCGATCTGGGTGTGGGCGCCGACCCGATCGAGACGCTGATCGGCTGGACGCCTCTGCACGCGCAGGGCATGGGCTGGGTCGTGCCCACGGTCGTCGCGGCCGTCGTCGGGTTCGTCGTGGACCTGGCCCGCGGGGCCTCCGACCCCGTTCCGGTGGGCGGCGAGTCGCAGGAGGCCGCTCAGGAGCGGGTCGACGCCGCCTCCTGAGTCAGTCCGCCAGGTTCGAGAGCGCGGTGCGGAAGGCCTGCTGCGCGGACTCTCCGAAGGGCACGAAGACGACCTCGTCGATCTGCTGCCCCACCTCCGCCCGCATCGCCTCGGACGTCTCGACGGCGATGCGGGCGGCGTCGTCCATGGGCCAGCCGTAGACGCCGGCGGAGATCGCGGGGAACGCCACGGTGCGCGCGCCGATCTCGGCGGCGACGCGCAGGGACTCCCGATAGCAGGAGGCCAGCGTCTCGGACTTGTCGATGGTCTTGGCGTAGGTGGGCCCCACGGTGTGGATGACCCAGCGCGCGGGCATCTCCCCGGCCGTCGTGGCCACGGCCTGGCCCGCGGGGAGGCCGTCCGGCAGCTGATCGGCGCGCAGCTGCTTGCACTCCTGGAGGATCGACGGGCCGCCGGCGCGGTGGATCGCGCCGTCCACTCCCCCGCCGCCCATCAGGGACGAGTTCGCCGCGTTGACGACGGCATCGACGTCGATGGTGGTGATGTCGCCTGGCTGAATACGAAGCTCCATGACGTCGAGCCTACGCGCAGCGCCGGGTGCGGACCCTGCTCAGTCGATCAGCTCGTGCAGCAGGTGCTCGAACTCCTCCGGCTTCTCCGAATGCACCCAGTGGCCCGCGCCCTGGACCGTGCGCAGCTCGACGCGCGGGAAGAGCTGGGACATCAGCGGCAGCTGGGCCTCGCTGACGTAGCCGGACTCCGAGCCGGCCACCCACAGCACGGGGCCGTCGAAGCTCTGGTTCGTGACGGGGAAGCCGCCGATCTCCTCCAGGGACTGATACAGCAGCTCGAGGTTCGGCTGCCACCCCCAGGCGCCGTCCGAGTAGCGCAGATTCTGCAGCAGGAAGAGGCGCACCGAGTCCTTGGGGATGGCCTCAGCCAGCTTGGCATCGGCGTCGCCGCGGTTCTTCACGTTCGCCAGGTCCAGCTCCCGCAGGCTGCCCAGCAGGTGCGGGAACACGCCGCCGTCCTCCCAGGAGCGCCCCGGCGAGATGTCCACGACCATGAGCCGCTCGATCAGCTCCGGGTGGCGCAGGGCGATCAGCATGGCGACCTTGCCGCCCATGGAGTGGCCCACGAGCATGATCTTCCGGTCGCCGGCCTTGGCACGCAGGGCCTCTGCGACCGTGTCCGCCATGTCCTCGTAGGAGAACTCCTCGGTCCACCCCGAGGTCCCGTGGTTCGGCAGGTCCACCAGCAGGCTCGTGCACTGGGCCGAGAGGTCCTTGGCGAAGCGCGTGAAGTTCTTGCCGCGCCCCATCAGCCCGTGCAGGAACGCGACGACGACGGGGCCATCGCCCACGGTGGAGATCGTGACGGACTCGGCGGCTTCAGACAGTGCGGACATGGGATCGACGATAGCCGCGGGTGACGACACCCGAACGGTGCACGAGGCCACGGACCCCTAGGGTGAGAAGGCCCTCGACGCCGATGCCCAGGACAGCGCCATGACCATCCCGCCCTCAGCCGCCGCACCGCATGAGCCCCTGCAGGCTCCCCGCACCACCCGAGGGAGGCTGCGCCTGATCGGGCCGGGGATCGTCCTGGCGCTGTCGAGTGTCGGCGCCTCGGACATGATCACCACACTGAACTCGGGCGCCGAGCACGGGCTGGCCCTGATCTGGGTGTTCACGGTCGGCATCCTGCTCAAGTTCGTGCTCTCGGAGGCCGTGGCCCGCGTGCAGATGAGCGGCGACCGCTCGCTGATGTCGCACATGTCCACCGCCGGCGGGCGCCTCTTCCCAGTGGTGTTCCTCGTGGCCGAGCTGCTCGTGGGGCTGTTCTTCGGCGCCAGCGTGGTTTCGGTGTGCGCCATGATCCTGCAGAGCCTCATCCCCGGGCTGCCGTTCTGGCCCACCGCGATCGTCGTGCTGGCCTCGGCCATGGTCATGCTGTGGGTCGGGCGCTACGGGTTCGTCGAGAAGGTCATGATGGGCTTCGGCATCCTGATGTTCTTCGGCATCGTCGCTCTGGCGATCACCACGGCCCAGGGTCAGGAGGCTCAGGAGATCGCCACGCAGACCCTCGTGCCCGTCATGCCCGGCGGGTCCCTGATCACCGTCCTGTCGCTGATCGGCGGCGTGGGCGGAGCCACCGGGATCCTTGCCTACTCGTTCTGGATCCGGGAGAAGGCCTGGCGCGGCGTGCAGTGGAAGGCCACGATCCGCACGGATCTGCTCATCAGCTACGGCGTGGTCTTCGTGTTCGCGGTGGCCATGACGATGGTCGGGGCGTTCCTGCTCTACGGCCAGGGCTTCACCATCTCGGACAACGGCGCCATGTTCGCCATGGCGGACTCACTCGGGGCCTCCCTGGGCGGCTTCGTGCGTCTCGTCTTCCTGCTCAGCTTCCTGGCGGTGGTCTACACGAGCGTGCTCGGCGGCTTCTCGGGCATCGCCTACGTGACCGCCGACTGCCTGCGCGTGCTGCGCCGCTACCCCCATCAGGACGCCCCGGGGCTGGACATGTCCTCCAAGGCGCCCGAGTTCCGCATCGCCCTGATCTACCTGACGATCTGCGCCCTGGCCATCATGGGCACCGGCCGGCCGGTGACGCTCGTGCTCATCTACGCGGCGATCAGCGCCTTCATCCTGCCGGTGCTGGCCATCGCCCTTCTGGTGCTGCTCAACCGCCGTGGGATCCACGAGACGCTGCGCAATCGCGCACCGGCCAACGTCCTGCTCTCGGCGTGCTTCCTGCTCTTCGGCTTCCTGGCCGCCATGCAGGTCGTGGAGTCCGTCGGCGGACTGCTGGCCTGAGCGCCCCGCTCGGCCCGGTGACGAGCGCCGGACAGCGCCCGTATCGTCAGTCGTCCGCGGGCTGCAGGTCGATTCCCGCAGCCCTGGCGATCTCGCCGTAGGCCCTTGCCAGATCCTCCAACGACGAATGGGCGTTCAATCCGCTCGGATTGGGCGCGACGAACAGCCGCGTCACTTCCCAGGGGCTGTCCTGCTCACCTGTGTCCGCCTTGGGCTGCCCGAAGGCGACTCGGTAGGCGGTGATCCCGACGACGGCCACGACGGCCGGGCGGTGCCCTGCGACGGTCGCGGCCAGCCGGTCCTGCCCTGTGCGCAGCTGCTCGCGGGTCAGCTCATCGGCGCGAGCCGTGGCCAGCGGCCAGAGGTTCGTGATGCCGATCCCGCGCGAGGTCAGCTCCGCCAGGTCGTCGTCGCTGAATCCGTCGGACGCTTCGATGAGGTGCCGGGTGATCCCCGCGCGATGCAGCGCCGGATAGAAGCGATTGCCCGGGCCGCTGAAGTGCGCGCCGGTGGCCGCGGAGCGCAGGCTCGGATTGATGCCCACGAACAGCAGCCGCAGAGGGTCGGGCAGCAGGTCCGGGACCTCCCGTCCGTAGTGCTCCTCCAGCTGCACCCGTGTGAATCCCATGGCCCCAGGCTATGACCTCGAAAGGGCGCGGATTATGCGGCTGCAAGCACCTGATTGTTATCGGAAGGTGATCGGATTCCCAGGTTGAGGGCCCAGACATTCAGGTTCGTCTCCCTATGGTGGGGACTCCCCCGGCGGTCCCGAGGAAGCACTGGAAGAAGTGGGGCCGCCTGATCGCACGGAGGTGTGAGATATGCGCAAGAGCATCCGCCGAACCCTGGCCGTCCCCATGCTGGCCGCTGCGGCAGTGGCCGGCTCGGCCGCGGCAGCCAACGCCGCCCCGGCCCAGGAGTCCGCCCCCGCCGCCGAGCAGACCGGCACCGGAGTCATCACCGCTGACGGCCAGCCGACCACCAACGGCGACTACCGCCAGGATCTGGCTGCGGTCGTGACCTTCCCGCAGGCCGATCCGACCGTGCAGGACTACGTCCAGATCACCTTCCACGGGGTGCCCACGGGTCCGCTGGTGCCGCTGGATGAGAACGGCCAGGCCGAGGTGCCGCTGTACATGTCTCCGGGCTCGTACTTCGTGGGTGCGAACTACGTGGAGGACGGCCAGGAGGTCACCGACTCCGTCCAGCTGCCCGGCTTCACCGCCACGGCTCCGCTGCCCGGCGAGGAGGACGCACCCGTCGTGCCAGTGCAGTGATCGGCTGACGTCCTCAGCGCACGAGACCCGCGCCGTCCCCCTCAGGGCGGTGCGGGTCTCGTCGTCTCCGGCCCTGGGCCCCGCATCCGGCCGAGCCCTCCCCTACCCTGCTGTCCATGACTGCTCCTCCGAATCCGCCGCAGCCGCTGCTGAGGCTCAGTGCCAACCACCTGCGCCCTGCCGATGAGACCGATGGCCTCGGCAAGGTGCTGGCCTGGAACCCGGTCCAGCTGATCACCGGCGGATTCGGGTACCTGGCCGAAGGAGGCCACCTGCTGATCTGGCCGAACGGCGTGAGCTTCGAACCGCACTCCATGAACCTTCCCGGCGGGCAGTGGTGGGCTCCCGCTGAGACGATCCGCGTCGTGCGCACCTTCTCCCAGCAGGCGCTCAAGGGCCTGGAGATCGAGCTGCAGGACGACACCACCCGCAGGTTCGTCGTCGGCGACCGCGAGAACGTCCTGGAGACGCTGCGAGCGCTGGGCCTGCCGACCGGCTGAAGCAGGCGGCGCCGGGGACCAGCCGCCCCTGCTCACCCCACGCCTAGGGGCCCGTGCTGGTGAAGCGCTCGCGGAAGCCGCTCGGCGTCACCCCGAGCTGCCGCAGGAAGGCGCGGCGCATCGTCTCGTCCGACCCGAATCCAGCTCGCCTGGCCACTGACGTCAGCGGCATGTCGCTGTGGATGATCTCGCGGGCGGCGTCGACCCGCGCGGCCTCGAGCCACTGCATGGGCGACAAGCCTGTCTGCGCCCTCACCAGCCGGTGCAGCTGCCGAGAGCTCACCCCCAGGCGCTCGGCCATGGACGCCACGGAGTGACTGCGCTCCGGATGCTCGAGCACCTCGCCCATCACCGTCTGGAGCCCCGCATCGCCCACGGTCGCCTGTCGCAGGGCGGAGGAGAACTGCGCCTGTCCGCCCGAGCGCTGCATGAACACCACGAGCTCGCGGGCGGCCTCACGCGCCGCAGCCGCCCCCAGATCCTCCTCGACCAGAGCCAGGGTGAGGTCCAGTCCCGCGGAGATGCCCGCCGAGGTCGCGATGCGTCCATCACGCACGTGGATGACGTCGGGCTGGACGTCGAGCAGGGGGAACCGGTCCGCCAGCGCCTGCGCATGGCGCCAATGAGTGGTCACGCGGCGTCCGTCGAGCAGTCCGAGCCGGGCCAGCACGAACGCTCCCGTGCAGACCGACGCCACCCGGCGGGCGCTCTGAGACAGGTCCCCCGCCAGCTGCAGCAGCTCGTCCTCGATCGGCTCGGCGACCAGCCGGTCCCCGCCGACGACGATCACCGTGTCCGCAGCGCCTTCTGCGCTGGGCGACTCCGTGAGAACCTCGAGCCCCGCCGACGAGCGCACCCGGCCGCCGGCGGCGGAGACCAGACGCGTGCAGTACAGCTCCCCGGACGGATCGGCGACGCGCAGGACCTCCAGCGGACCTGTGGCATCCAGCAGGGTCATGCCGTCGAACACCACGATGTCCACGCGGCGCATCGGAGGCGCACCGTCGGCGGTCATGTCCGATTCCGAGGGGATACAGGCTGATGGAACATGGCCCGATCCTATGCGGCGGACCAGGGTGGATATCAGCATCTTCACCGCACCGAAAGGATGGATCCCATGCCCGAGATCATCGCCGGCATCACCATTCCCGACAGCGCCGTCGCCCGGGAGGCCACTGAGCTGGTCCGCGACGTCGAGTCCGATCTGCTGTATCACCACAGCCGTCGCGTGTTCGTCTTCGGCTCCCTGCGCGGGCACGCCCTGGGCCGCGGATTCGACGACGAGCTGCTCTACATCTCCGCGATGTTCCACGATCTCGGGCTGACCGAGAAGTACCGCTCCGACGACATGCGCTTCGAGATCGACGCCGCGAACGTCGTGCGGGACTTCCTCACCGGCCACGGCTACAGCCAGCACGACGCCGAGGAGGCCTGGGCCTCGATCGCGCTGCACACGACCCCCATGGTCCCGCTGCACATGTCCCCGCTCGTCGAGCTGGTGACCCGCGGCGTGGAGCTCGACGTGATGGGCGTGGACTACCACGAGCTCACCGACGCCCAGCGCGAGGAGATCACCTCCGTGCACCCCCGCCCGCGCTTCAAGGAGGGCATCATCGAGTCCTTCGCGCAGGGCTTGTTCCACCGCCCGCAGACCACGTTCGGCAACGTGAAGGCCGATGTCCTGGCCGATCAGATGCCGGGCTTCGAGCGCGGCAACTTCGTCGACGAGATCCGCGGCTCCGACTGGCCCGAGTGATCGCTCGCTTCACCTGAACCGCATGACGACGGATCCCCGGCGCAGCAACGCGCCGGGGATCCGTCGTCGTAGGTCACCGTCGACCGATTGAGCCGGTCGGGATGCTCACTCCGTGGAGTCGGCGCTCGAGGACTCCTCGGTGAGCCCGGCGTAGTCGGTCTCGGAATCTCGCCACACCGAATGGATGTGCGGCTCGGAGGTGGCCACGCCGTTCTGCATGGCGAGCTCGATCCACACGCTGGGGCCGTCGATGCGGATGTAGTCGCCGGCCTGAGAGAAGTCGGTGCTCCCCGAGAACAGGACGTAGGTGTCTTCGAGCTGCGACTCGTACTTCTCCATGTACTCGGCCGCCTCGTCCTCCGGCAGGTCGTCGACGTAGGTCGCGATCGCCTCGAGCACTAGCTGCTGCTGCTCCTCGGACAGCTCCGAGACCTTCACGCCCTCCTCCTCGGGGAACTCGCCGTCCTGGCCCGGGCCGAGCAGCAGGTCGGACTGATCGGTGGCGGCCTCGGCCAACTGCTCCTCGGTCAGGGACTCCGCCAGCGCGGAGAGCGCGTCCGTCTCCTGGGACAGCGGGTCGTAGGTCTCGCCGTCGAACGTGAACTCTCCCGTGGGCTCCGTGCCGCGGAAGGACGGGGTCGCACTGACCAGCTCACCGTCGGTGTAGGTGTTGGACACCGCGAGGTGGTGCCCGCCGAACTGCAGCTCCCAGGTGCCGCTGTCGGTGACCTCGCCCAGGAAGGCCATGTAGTAGTTCTCCGAGCCGTAGTCCGTGCCTCCGTAGTTCTCAGCCAGATAGTCGTCGGCGGCCAGGATGGACATGACCTCGTCGTAGCCCTCGTCGTCCTCCCCTCCGAGCGCGGCGGCCATCAGCTCCTCCAGAGCCGCTCGCTGCTCGTCGTCCAGGGTCGAGATCTGCAGTCCCACCCGACCCGACGACGAGGCCGAGTCCCCGCCGGGGCCGCCGCCCATGCCGTTCTGGAGCAGCTGCTGGGGGAAGTTCGACCAGTTGGTCGCATTGGCGTAGCTGTAGTCCTGGTTCAGCTCGGCCAGCTGATCCTCGTCCAGGGTGTCCGCGGAGGCCTGAGCCAGGAGCTGGACCTCGGCGGAGCTGTCGGCGGACGACGAATCGGTCGCGGTCTCCTCTGTCGAGGTCGGATCGGCGCTGGCCTCCGCCGCGGTCGAGACGCTGTTCGCAGCGCTGTCGGAGGACGTGTCCGAGGCCTGGCCGACGGTGCCGCAGGCGGTCGTGGCCAGCAGGGCGGCGACGCTGATCCCGGCGGCTCCCACCCTCAGGCGGCTCCAGCGAGAGGCGGGCCCGTTGGAGTGGTCGGCGGTGGTGATGGTCTGGGCTGCGCTGTTGTCGGTGCTGTTCATGCCCCCGAGTCTGAGCGGGCTCGCTATGCCGAGGACCGCCCGAAGCTGTGCCGGGTCTGTGGCTGCGGGTCAGCGAGCGGCGGCCGGGTGATCGTCGTCCAGGAATGCAGCGGTGGGCACGAAGAACAGCGAGCCGATGGTGGCCGTGGAGAAGTCCAGGATGCGGTCCGTGGTGCCCTCCGGCTCCCCCACGAACATGTTGCGCAGCATGCGCTCGATGATCGCCGGGTCCCTGGAGTAGCCGATGAAGTAGGTGCCGTGCTCATCGTCGCCGATCGAGCCGAACGGGCGGTTGTCGCGCACGATCTTGAGATCGCGGCGTCGTCGTCCGTGATCGAGTTCAGGTGCACGTGGGAGTCCTGGGGCTTGCGCTCCTCGGGCAGCTCGATGTCCTCGGCCTTGGTGCGCCCGATCGCATCGTCCTGCTGCTCGACGCTCAGCGCGTTCCACGCCTGCATGTCGTGGAGGTACTTCTGCACGATGACGTAGCCGGCCCCCGCGTAGTCCGGATCATCGGCGGAGTCGATGCTCACCCAGTCCTGGGCCGTCTGGCCCTCCGGATTCTCGGAGCCGTCGACGTAGCCGAGCAGGTCGCGCTCGTCGAAGAACTTGAAGCCGTGGGTCTCGTCGACCACCTCGGCGTGACCGCGCAGCCGATCCCTCACCATGCTCGCGAGCTCGCAGCACACGTCCATGTTCTTGGCCCGCAGATGCAGGAGCAGATCGCCCGGCGTGGACGGCGCCCGGTGGCGCGCGCCCTGGATCTCCTGGAACGGATGCAGGCCCTTGGTGCGGGGAAGATCCCAGAGCCGATCCCACAGCCGGGGGCCGATGCCGGCCACGGCTTGCAGGCTGTCGTCGGGACGACGGAAGGAGACCGAGCGGGGCGACGATGTGCTGCAGCGGCATGGGGGCCACCGCGGGGTCTGCGCCGGGTCTGAGGACAAACCTATCGCGGGGTGCTCGCGTGTGACCCGGCCCACGCACAGACGGCACGACTCGTAGACTCGCTCCATGACCGAGACCGAGCAGACCTACGACACCATCCTCGTCGAGACCCGCGGGCGGGTCGGGATCATCACCCTGAACCGCCCCAAGGCCCTGAACGCCCTGAATTCGCAGGTACTGGCCGACGTCCTGCACGCCGCCCGAGCCTTCGATGCCGACCACGGGATCGGCGCGATCCTGCTGACCGGCTCGGACAAGGCCTTCGCCGCGGGAGCCGACATCAAGGAGATGGCCGATCGCGGCTTCGCCGAGATGTTCGCCACCGACTGGTTCGCCGGCTGGCAGGGCCTGGCCGAGATCCGCACCCCCACCATCGCCGCCGTGAGCGGCTACGCCTTGGGCGGCGGCTGCGAGCTGGCCATGCTCTGCGATCTGCTGATCGCCTCCGAGACCGCCAGGTTCGGCCAGCCGGAGATCAACCTGGGCGTGCTGCCCGGCATGGGCGGGTCGCAGCGCCTGACGCGGGCGATCGGGCGCCCCAAGGCCATGGACATGGTCCTCACCGGGCGCCAGATGGATGCGCAGGAAGCGGAGCGCGCCGGGCTCGTCTCGCGCGTGATCCCCGCCGACGAGTTCCAGGACAACTCCCTGGAGATCGCGCAGACCATCGCCTCGAAGTCGCTGATCGCGACCATGGCCGCCAAGGAGGCGGTGCACACAGCCCTGGAGACCCCGCTGTCACAGGGGCTGGTCGCCGAGCGGAGGCTGTTCCACGGCCTGTTCGCCACGGAGGACCAGAAGGAGGGCATGGCCGCGTTCATCGAGAAGCGCGACCCGGAGTTCAAGCACCGCTGAGCTGCGGCGCTCGCCCAGCGGTCGGAGAACGACGAAGCCCGCCGTCCCCGACAGGGGCGGCGGGCTTCATCATGCCGCGACCGGCGAAGCGATGCTTCGGATCAGGCCTCGGTGGTCGTGGCCGGGCGGGCACCCAGCTCGGAGTCCATGCGCAGCAGGCCCGAGCCGTCGTCGCCGACGAGGCGGATGCGGCCGATGATCTCGTCGACCGTCGACTCCTCCTCGATCTGCTCCGAGGTGAACCAGTTGAGGATGGGGCGGGAATCGAAGTCGCCGGCCTCCTCAGCAGCGCGGTAGAGGTTCTGGATGGCCTCCGAGACCTTCTGCTCGTGCTTGAAGGCGGCCTCGAAGAGATCCAGAGCGGACGGGTCGGCGAACTGCGCCGGGGCGTTCAGGCTGCCGATCTGGACGTGGCCGTCACGGGCATCGACATGGTCGATGAACTTGTTGGCGTGGACGATCTCCTCATCGGCCTGGTGGCGGAACCACGCGGCCATGCCCACGAGGTCCATGCGCTCGGCCTCGACAGCCAGCTGGCGGTAGACCAGCGAGGCCTCGAACTCGAGAGTGATCTGATCGTTGAACTTGGCTTCCATCTGCTGTGAAATCTTCATAATAAGGACTATAGGAGAGGTGGCTTCAGAAAGCTAGATCATGCGCTGTGAAACGCATTGCTGAGCTGAGGCTCAGCTTCCCGTGGTGAGCCTCAGCTCAGTGAGGCATCCCTATTCCCATGTTCTCGAGGATGCGCACCGGCGTCGCACCAAGCGTCAGGCTCCCGGCTCGTCGAAGTGAGTTCCGCATCGAGGCTCCCTATGGTGAATGGGGCGGCTGATTCCCCCGGCGCACCGTGTCCGGAGGTGAGCAGCCGTCTGCACGCCTGAAAGCACTCGTCCTCCAGGAAGGAACTCTCATGGCAGGCTCCACCGCACCGCCGCCGCACGACACCGCCGACGACGCATTCAGACGCAAGGCCGTCGAACAGGACAGTCCCCGTCACTCCGCCGTCAACTGGCCCGTCTTCATCGGGGCCTCCGCCATCATCGTCGCCTTCGTGGCCTGGGCCGCCATCTGGCCCTCGGCAGCCGAGACCGCAATCTTCGGGTCGATGGCCTGGATCGCCGAGAACTTCGGCTGGTACTACGTGCTGACCGTCACGGTCGTCGTGGTCTTCGTCATCGTGGTCGCGCTCTCGCGCGTGGGGCAGACGAGGATGGGCCCGGACCACTCCAGGCCCAAGTACAACCTCTTCACGTGGACGGCGATGCTCTTCGCTGCCGGCATCGGCGTGGATCTCATGTTCTTCGGGATCTCCGGACCGGCCACGAATCTCCTCACTCCCCCGGATGTCGCGCCGATGTCCGATGAAGCCGCCAGGATGGCTCCGCTGTGGACGATCTTCCAGTACGGCATTCCCGGCTGGGCGCTCTACGCGCTGATGGGCATGGTCGTCGGCCTCGTGTCCTATCGCTATCACCTCCCGCTGAGCATCCGCTCGGCTCTGGCACCCATCTTCGGCAAGCGCATCCACGGCGGTGTCGGCCACGCCGCAGAGATCGGCGCCGTGATCGGCACGATCTTCGGCATCTCGGTGTCGCTGGGCATCGGCGTGGTCTTCCTGAACTATGGGCTCGCGGCGATCTTCGGCGTCCCGACGACCGTGGGCGTGCAGGTCGCTCTCATGGCCGTCGCCGTGGTCATCACCGTCGCCTCCACGGTCTCCGGCGTGGACAAGGGGATTCGTCGCCTCTCCGAGCTGAACGTTCTGCTGGCAGTCACCCTGATGCTGTGGATCCTCTTCACGGGCCGCACGCATGAGCTGCTCAACGCCCTGGTGCAGAACATCGGCGACTTCTTCTCCCGCTTCCCGGGAATGCTGATGAACACGTTCGCCTACACCGACGGGACAGCCGCCTACCCCGCCGATCAGTGGATGGCGGACTGGACCCTGTTCTTCTGGGCCTGGTGGATCGCCTGGATGCCGTTCGTCAGCCTCTTCCTGGCCCGCATCTCCCGCGGCCGGACCCTGCGGCAGTTCGTCTTCGGCGTGCTGCTCATCCCCTTCGCATTCATCCTGCTGTGGGTCTCGATCTTCGGCAACGCCACCTTGATGAATGCCGAGGATCAGGACTTCCTCGACTTGACGATGACCCTGCCCGAATCCGGATTCTTCAACCTGCTCGAGCAGCACCCCGGGGCCTTCTTCACGATTCCGCTGGCGCTGCTGACCGGGCTGTTCTTCTATGTGACCTCCGCCGACTCAGGATCTCTCGTCCTGGCGAACATGTCCTCCAAGACGACGGACACGGACTCCGACGGCCCTCCGTGGCTGCGCATCGTCTGGGCGGTCATCACCGGCGTGCTGACGCTGGTCATGCTGTTCATCGACGGCGTCTACACGCTGCAGGCAGCCACAGTGGTCGTGGGACTGCCGCTGTCGCTGATCGTCTGGATCGTGATGGCGGGGCTCTGGAAGATGCTGCGCACGGAGCAGATCAACCTCGACTCGAGGCAGGCAGCTCTGCCCGCCCTGCTCACCAGCCGAGTTCGCGAGACCGGCCAGCAGGTCACCTGGCGGCAGCGCCTTCACGACCGGATGTCCTATGCCTCCGCCGCCGATGCGCAGGCATTCGTCGAGCACACCGCGGCACCGGCGGTGGAAGAGGTCGCCGAGGAGCTCTCCGAGCTCGGGCTGTCGGTGGCCTGCCACCGCGGCGAGCACCCCGACAGCGGCATCTGCTTCGTGGACCTCGTGGTCTCCTTCCCGGAGGCCGAGGACTTCAAGTACCAGGCCTACCCCGTGGCCCACTCGCTGCCGAGCTTCGCTGCGAACCTGTCAACCGTGCGCGATGTCTACTACCGGATCGAGATCTTCTCGACCCACGGATCGCGCGGCCGCGACATCATGGGATACACGAAGGACCAGGTCATCGCTGATGTCCTGGATGTCTACGACGCCCACATCGCCTACCTGCACCTCAGCGGCGACGGCGGCGGGATCGCCACAGGCGCGGTGGTCGGAACCACCCCTGAGACCTGGGTCGACACCGATCAGATCCCCACCGTCGCCCCTCGGCTAGATTCCTCCGCCGAGACCGTGAACACCGCTACCCAGAAGGAGCGCCATGACTGAGTCCAGCTCGACCCTGTACATCGACGGAGAGTGGGTGCCCTCTTCCGACGGCGGGACCCGCACCATCACCTGCCCCGCCGACGGCACCGAGGTCGGCGTCGTCGCCGAGGCCACCGGTGAGGATGTCGAGCGCGCCATCCTCGCCGCCCGCAAGGCGTTCGAGGCCCGCACCTGGGTGGACACTCCCGCCGCTCAGCGCGGCGACTTCCTGATCCGCGTCTCGGACGCCCTGCTCGAGCGCAAGGACGAGTTCGCCCGTGCCGAGGCCCTCGACACCGGCAAGCGCCTGGTCGAGGCCGAGGGCGACATGGACGACATCGCGGCCTGCTTCCGCTACTTCGGAAAGATCGCGGACCAGAGCCCGGGCCGCCTGGTGGACGCGGGCGACGACACCGTCATCTCGCGGGTGGTCCACGAGCCCGTGGGGGTCTGCGGCATGATCACCCCGTGGAACTTCCCCCTGCTTCAGGCGGCGTGGAAGATCGCCCCCGCACTGGCGGCCGGCAACACCTTCGTGCTCAAGCCGGCCGAGCTGACCCCGCACACGGCGATCCTGATCGTGGATGTGCTCGACGAGCTGGGGCTGCCCGCCGGAGTCGCGAACCTGGTCCTCGGCGACGGCGCAGTCGTCGGTGCCCCGCTGTCGAGCCACCCGGAGATCGACCTCGTCTCCTTCACCGGAGGCCTCGTCACCGGCCGGAGGGTCGCCGAGTCGGCGGCCCGCGGCGTGAAGAAGGTCGCCCTGGAGCTGGGCGGCAAGAACCCCAATGTCGTGTTCGCCGATGCCGACTTCGACGCCGCCGTGGACAACGCCCTCAACGCCGCGTTCACGGACTCCGGGCTCGTCTGCTCGGCGGGCACACGCCTGATCGTGCAGGACTCGATCGCGGAGCGCTTCGTCGACGAGGTCGTCCGCCGCGCCGGCGACATCGTCATGGGCGGTCCGTTCGACGAGAAGGCCGAGACCGGCCCGCTGATCTCCAAGGAGCACCGCGACAAGGTCACCGACTACGTCCAGCGCGGCATCGAGGCCGGCGCCCGCCTGCGGGTCGGCGGCCACTGGGGCGGCAAGGAGCATGAGGATGGGTACTTCTACGCCCCGACCGTGCTGGACCAGTGCGATCGGGAGAACCCCGCGGTGATCGAGGAGGGCTTCGGCCCCGTCATCACGGTCGAGACGTTCTCCACCGAGGACGAGGCCATCGAGACCGCCAATCACACGGAGTACGGCCTGGCCGGAGCGGTGTGGACCTCGGATGCCGGAACGGCCAACCGCGTGTCCCGTCGTCTGCGCCACGGCACGGTGTGGATCAACGACTACCACCCCTACCTGCCGCAGGCGGAGTGGGGCGGCTTCAAGTCCTCCGGCGTGGGCCGCGAGCTCGGCCCCACGGGCCTGGAGGAGTACACCGAGGCCAAGCACATCTACCAGAACACCGAGCCCGCCGTGACCGGCTGGTTCCCGCAGAAGTGACCGCTTCCATGTCCCGCACTCAGCAGAAGGAGGACCGCGTGCTCGAAGAGCCCGTGTCGGAGAACCTGATCACCGAATACGACTACATCATCGTGGGAGGCGGGTCGGCCGGCGCCGTCGTCGCCGCCCGCCTCAGCGAGGACCCGGACGTCTCCGTGGCCCTGGTCGAGGCCGGGGACCACGACCTGGACCACGAGATGGTCCTGCAGCTCAACCGCTGGCCGGAGATGCTGGAATCCGGGCTCGACTGGGACTACCCGATCGAGCCGCAGGAGAACGGCAACTCGTTCATGCGCCACGCCCGCGCCAAGGTGCTGGGAGGCTGCTCGTCGCACAACTCCTGCATCGCCTTCCACCCTCCTGCGGAGGACATGGACCTGTGGGAGCAGATGGGCGCCGAGGGCTGGAGCGCCGAGACCATGCTCCCGCTGATCAAGCGCCTCGAGACCAACACCTCCAGGACCTCGCAGCGCCACGGCACCGACGGGCCGGTCCACTTGATGGACGCGCCCCCGAACGATCCCGTGGGCGTAGCCCTGCTCGAGGCCTGCGAGCAGGCGGGGATCCCCCGAGCCACGTTCAACGACTTCGAGACCGTGGTCAACGGCGCCAGCTTCTTCCAGGTCAACCGCCAGGCGGACGGGCGCCGCGCCTCGTCGTCGGTGTCGTACCTGCATCCGGTCCAGCAGCGCGACAACCTGGAGATCCTCACGAACCGCCAGGTGATGCAGGTGCTGTTCGACGACGAGCAGCGGGCCGTGGGCCTCGAGTACATCGACAATTCCTTCGACCGCTCTTCGATCATGCGGGCCCGCAAGGAGGTCATCCTCTCCGCAGGCGCCATCGACACCCCCAAGCTGCTGATGCTCTCGGGCATCGGCCCCGCAGATCATCTGCGGGAGGTCGGCATCGACGTGCGCGTGGACTCCCCGGGCGTGGGCTCGAACCTCCAGGATCACCCGGAGGCGGTGATCTCCTGGGAGTGCACGCAGCGCATGACCCGCGACACCACCCAGTGGTGGGAGATCGGGATCTTCTCACCCACCCAGGAGGGCCTGGAGCTGCCGGACCTGATGATGCACTACGGCTCCGTGCCCTTCGACATGCACACCCGCCGTCAGGGCTACCCCACCTCTCCGGAGTCGTTCGCCCTGACTCCGAACGTCACGCACGCGAAGTCGCGAGGCACCGTGCGGCTGCGCACGATCGACTACCGGGACAAGCCCAGGGTGGATCCACGCTACTTCACGGACGAGGAGGGCTACGACATGGCCGTGGCCGTGGCCGGGATCCGGAGGGCGCGCGAGATCGTCTCCCAGTCGGCCATGGACGCCTACCGCGGCCGCGAGCTCTTCCCCGGCGAGGAGGCCCAGACCGACGAGGAGATCGCCGACTACGTCTCCAAGACCCATAACACCGTCTACCACCCGGCCGGCACCTGCCGCATGGGTGCGCTGGACGACGACCTGTCCCCGCTGGATCCCCAGCTGCGGGTCAAGGGCGTGAAGGGACTGCGCGTGGTCGACGGCTCGATCATGCCGCAGCTGGTCGCGGTGAATCCGAACATCACCACCATGCTGATCGGCGAACGCGCGTCGGACATCATCCGAGGCTCCTGAGCTCCGATGGGCTGAGTCAGCCGCCGGCCTGAGGCGAGAGCCCCGCAGATCCGGTGATCTGCGGGGCTCTCGAATGACGCAGCGCCTCGAGCCGTCCGAGGACGGCTCGAGGCGCTGCGCGCTGTGCGGCGTCGGCTCAGCCCTTGAGGCGGTCGATGTGCTCGGACGCCTGCGCCTTGGTCAGATCGGTCGGAACGGACTCCCCCGCCTGCTTGGCCAGGGTGTCCAGATAGGACTTCTGGGACTCGGTCATGGGCTCGTCGCCGCTGACCCACTCCTCCGGGTCCTTCTCCAGGGACGAGGCGCCGCCGGCGTCGCCGGTGGCGCCCATCATCTCCGCGCCGCCCTCGGTGTCGTCCGTGACGGGCGTGTAGAGCTCGTCGTCGCCCTGCGTGTTCTCTGACATGGGAACCTCCTGGATCTGCGGCCGCCCGCGAGGGCGACCGGTTCGGGACATCGGCGCGCATCGCGGGCTCGGGCCTGCGCCTGTGCGCCTGATCTCATCATGGCACCGCCCACCGACGGGACGTCAGCCCCGCGAGGTCGGGCCGCGGAGGATCGGGCCCGCAGCTCGCAGACGCACCGCGGCCCCGGCCTCAGGGAGAGGCCGGGGCCGCGGTGCGCGCGGGATGCTGCGGATCAGAAGGTGCCGAAGTTCTGCGTGGCGTAGACGTTGCCGTCGGCGCCCTCCGCCAGACCGAAGCCGGCGGCGTTGAACTCGGGATTCATGATGTTCGCCTCATGCGAGGGGCTGTTCATCCAGAAGTCCACGAAGTACGAGGCCGTGGCCTCGACGGAGCCCTGGGAGCCCACGCTGTAGGCGATGTTCTCGGCCATGCCGGTCGAGCCCGCGGCGCTGGTCTGCGCGATGAACGACGGGTTGTGCGACGGCGCGCCGGCGGCGGCCTGCTGGCCCGACCAGTCGGTGCTCATGGCGTCGAGCTGCCCATTGCTCGACAGCGGCGACAGCCCGGCCTGGGAGCGGTGCTCGTTCATCTGGGCGAGGACCTCCTGGGAGACCTGTGCGGAGAACGATGCATCGGAGGCCGGCGCGGCCTCGGGGGCCGGAGCCTCACCGGCCGATGTCTGAGCCTGGGTCTCGGCACCCGAGACGGAGACCGCGGCCTGCGCGGGAGCAACGGCGGCGCTGGTGCCGGCGAAGGCGAGCGCGGCGGCTGCGGCGTAGCGAGTGGTCTTCTTCTTCATGGCGTGCTCCTCAGCGGATGTCGATGCGGGCGTGCTGCCCGGAGTCCGCCAGAGAACCTAGGAGGTCACGCAAGACCCGCTCAAATCGCATTCGTTATCAAACCGTGATTGTACCGTGATGGAATTGTAACCTGAACAGTGGCTGAGTACGGCACATCCCTGCCATGACAGGGATGATGTCCTCGCCCACCTCGATCGTCATCGTAAAGCTGGGAGTTCCCCCAGAATCGGTGAGCTCGGCTGCTCGCACCCCGCCTCGCGAGCAGTCCGCGCTGCCGCACGGGTTCTGCTCAACCTTGCGTCGCGATGCTCGCGTGAGCCGCGCCGCAGGTCGTCCAGCCCCTAGGCTCCGAAGAACCCTCCACCCGGTCGTCGCCGTCTTGGCCCTGATCGGATCGGACGCGACCACGACCCGGTGCCACCGCACCGGCGGAGGCGGATCCGCGGCCCCACCCGGCCGACCGTTCGAGGAAAGACGAGCCCCGTGCGCGCACTCACCAAGCTGTCCGCCGACCCCGGACTGGAGCTGCTCGACCACCCGGAGCCGGGCTGCGGCGCCTGGGACGTGAAGATCCGCGTGCTGCGCGCCGGCATCTGCGGCACCGATCTGCACCTGGCCGACTGGGATGACTGGGCCCGCTCCACGGTGGACCCGCCCCTGGTCATCGGCCACGAATTCTACGGCGAGATCGTCGAGGTGGGCTCGGAGGTCACGAGCGTCGCCGTCGGCGATCGAGCCTCGGGTGAAGGCCACATCGTGTGCGGGACCTGCCGCAACTGCCGGGCCGGGCACCGTCACGTGTGCATCGCGATCGAGGGCCTGGGCGTGAACCGCGACGGCGCCTTCGCCGACTACGTCGTCCTGCCGGCCATGAACGTGTGGGTCCACCCGCCGCAGCTGGATCCGGACCTGGGCGCGATCTTCGATCCCCTGGGCAACGCCACGCACACCGCGCTGCAGTGGCCCATGGTGGGCGAGGACGTCGTGATCACCGGCGCCGGGCCGATCGGCGTGATGGCCGCGGCGATCGCCCGTCATGCCGGGGCGCGCTATGTGGTGGTCTCGGATGCCAGCGACTACCGCCTGGAGCTCGCCCGCAATGCCGGAGCGGACGTCACGATCAACGTGACGCGGCAGTCCCTCGCCGACGCGCAGGACATGCTCGGCATGAAGGAGGGCTTCGACATCGGCATGGAGATGTCCGGAGCCGGGCCCGCGGTCTCGGACATGATCAGCAACATGAACCACGGCGGCCGCATCGCCCTGCTGGGGCTGCCGCATCAGTCCTACGACCTGGACTGGGGCAAGGTCATCACCCACATGATCACGCTCAAGGGCATCTACGGACGCGAGATGTTCGACACCTGGTATGCGATGTCGCAGATGATCGCCACCTCGGAGCGCTTCCGCTCGGCCGTCTCGCAGGTCATCACGCACCGCTTCCCCGCCGAGCAGTGGCAGGACGCCTTCGAGACCGCCCGCTCCGGCCAGTGCGGCAAGGTCATCCTGGACTGGTCCTGACCGCACCCGCCCCTCACCGACGACGACACCCCACCACCGACCCCGAAGGAATCACCATGTACGGCACCCTCAAGGACGAGCTGAGCGCCACGCTGCAGGAGATCCGGGACTCCGGGCTCCACAAGGACGAGCGCGAGTTGACCTCCCCGCAGTCCGCCCACATCACGACCCTGAAGTCCGAGGCGCTGAACTTCTGCGCCAACAACTACCTGGGCCTGGCCGATGACCCGCAGATCATCGGCGCCGCCAAGACCGCCCTGGACGACTGGGGCTTCGGCATGGCCTCGGTCCGCTTCATCTGCGGCACGCAGAACCTGCATATCCAGCTCGAGGACAAGCTGTCCGAGTTCCTGGGCACCGAGGACACGATCCTCTACTCGTCGTGCTTCGACGCCAACGGCGGCGTCTTCGAGGTGCTCTTCGGCGCCGAGGACGCGATCATCTCGGACGAGCTGAACCACGCCTCGATCATCGACGGGGTGCGGCTGTCGAAGGCCCAGCGCTTCCGCTACAGGAACGCGGACATGGCGGATCTGCGCGCCCAGCTCGAGGCGGCGGCCGATGCGCGCCGGAAGGTCATCGTGACCGACGGCGTCTTCTCCATGGACGGCTCCTACGCCCCGCTGGATGAGATCTGCGACCTGGCCGAGGAGTTCGGCGCCCTGGTCTTCGTGGACGACTCGCACGCGGTCGGCTTCATCGGCGACGGCGGGCGCGGCACCCCCGAGCTGTTCGGCGTGATGGATCGCGTGGACATCCTCACCGGCACGCTCGGCAAGGCCCTGGGCGGAGCATCCGGCGGCTATGTGGCCGCCCATCAGGAGATCGTGGACCTGCTGCGGCAGCGCTCGCGCCCCTACCTGTTCTCGAACTCGGTGGCCCCGGCGGTCGTCGCGGGCTCCCTGTCCGCGCTCGAGCTGGTCGAGTCCTCGGCGGACAAGCGGCGCACGCTGCAGGCCAACACCGAGCTGTTCGACTCGCTGATGCGCGAGGCCGGCTTCGACGTCCTGCCCGGAACCCACCCGATCCGCCCGGTCATGTTCCCCGGCGACGACGGCGCCCGCCAGGCGACCCAGATCGCCGATCGCATGCTCGAGGCCGGCGTCTACGTGATCGCCTTCAGCTTCCCGGTCGTGCCGCGGGGCAAGGCGCGGATCCGCGTGCAGCTGTCCGCATCGCACTCGGAGCGCGACGTCCGGGATTGCGTGCAGGCCTTCATCGACGCGCGCGACGCCGTGGCCTGAGGCCTCCGCGCGCAGCGCCCCGCACCAGAGCGCATTGACAGGCGGACCCGACGAGCTCGAGCTCGTCGGGTCCGCCTGTCGCTGTCGGGACAGGGATCTCGTCGTCGTGCTCAGGCCACCTGCCGGCGTCGGGCCGCCTGATGCCGGCCGTGCACTGCGTGGTAGAAGACGCCGGCCACGACCACCACGACCGCCAGCCCCGCGTACATGGGGCCGTAGCCGGTCGCCGAGAGGATGGCGCCCAGCAGCACCGGGCCCAGCCCGATCCCCACATCGGCCAGCAGCAGCAGCGTGGAGATCCCGGTGCCGAGCTTGTCGGCAGGCACGGCGCTCACGGCGATGGCCTGGGCGGCCGGCATCAGCGTGCCGTAGCCCAGGCCGGTGAGCGCACCGGCCACGACCACCTGCCAGTCCTGCTGGGCCGCGGACAGCACGACCAGCGCCAGGACGAAGCACACGATGCCGAACCACACGACGATGTTGTCCCCGCGCTGGTCCTGGACGCGACCCAGCACGAAGCGCATCACGAGCATGGCCAGGGCGTAGGCCACGAAGAACAGTCCGGCGCCGGTGGCGACATCGCGCTCCACGGCATAGGCGTTCAGGTAGGTGATCACCCCGGCATAGCTCAGTCCGATCAGCACCATGAACAGCCCGATCGGCACGACGGCCGGATGCAGGATCTCCGAGAGCGAGAACTCGGCCTTCCGCGCGGCGACGGCCTCGTCGTGCTCCTCGGCCTCCTCGTCCGTGCGCGCTGCAGTGCCCTCGGCAGGACGGCGCAGGAACAGCGCCAGCACCAGTCCGATGGCGGTGGCCGCCAGCGCGACGGCGAACAGCATCCTGTAGCTGTACGCGCCGACCAGGAAGAGCCCCAGCGCCGGCCCCACGGCCGTGGCCAGCGTGGTGCCCAAGGCGAAGAAGCCGGTGCCCTCGGCGCGACGGGCTGCCGGGATCACCGACTGCACGATGGCCATCACCGCCGTGGAGGCGAAGGCGTAGGCGAATCCGTGCAGGATGCGCACCGCGATCAGCAGGGGCAGCGAGGCGGTCGGGAGGTAGAGAGCGCAGGCCAGGATCGTCACTGCAAGGGCCGCGAGCATCACGCGACGGCGCCCCAGCCGATCGACGATGAAGCCGGTGACCAGTCGCGCGACGGTCGCCCCCACCACGAAGGAGCTCGAGGCGAAGCCGCTGGCGGCGTCGTCGGCGGCGAACTCGCGCACGGCGTACAGCGCCATGGTGGTGACCAGCAGGTAGAAGACGAGGTACTGCGAGAAGTTGACCAGCCAGGCCAGCACGAAGGCCGGGGTGATCAGGGGCTGAGCGCTCGGGTGGTCGATGCGCGGGATCTCACCGGTGGCGGCGGACAAGGGTCATCTCCTGGGATCGAGGTTTGTATGATGCAAATCTAGCACTGAGTTTGCACGATACAATCACTCTCGTCGAGAGCACGCCGTGAGAAGGGGCACCGCATGGCCGAGAAGAGCGGCAGCCGGACGCTGAAGGCGCTGATGTACGAGCACATGCTGATGTCCCGGCATGCCCTGCAGGGCTCGGCCCCGCGTCTGCGCCCGGAGACCCTGGAGCGCAGCGCGGCCGTGCTGCTGGCGCGCCTCCAGGCCTCCGGGCCGATGTCCGTGGGCGAGCTCGCTGAGGCCTTCGACCTGGACGTCTCCACGGTGCACCGCCAGGTCGCCGCAGCCATGAAGTCCGGGCTGATCGAGCGGGTCGAGGACCCCGACGGCGGCTCGGCCCGCAAGCACCGCCCCTCCCCCGAGGGCGCGAACCGGCTCCGCGAGGACTTCCGTGGCCGCACCGACTCCGTGGCCGCCGTGACGGCCGAGTGGGCGGACGAGGACGTCGAGCAGCTGACCCGCCTGATGCGCCGCTTCAACGAATCGGTCGAGGCCATCCGCGCCCAGCCCTGGCCGCGCCCCGATCCCGAGTGAGCCGCGACCGCCCGGTCCCTGCGGACTGGAACTATGCGGAGACCACGACGTCCGAGAGCTCGAGCCAGTCGGCCATCGAACGCAGCTGCGCTGCCAGCGCCTCCCGCGCCGCCCCCGGCGCCTCGGGCTCCCAGGTCAGGCGCTGCACGCGCAGGGCATCCGCGGCGCGGTCGGCCTTCAGGTCCGCGCGGGCGACCAGCGTGTCCCCGTAGACGAACGGCAGGACGTAGTAGCCGTGCAGCCGCTGAGCTGCGGGCGTGTAGATCTCCAGGCGGAAGCGCATGCCGAACAGCGCCTCGGTGCGCTCGCGCTGCCACACCAGCGAGTCGAACGGGCTGACCAGAGCCTCCACATGGGCTCTGCGCGGCCGTCGGGCCTCGGCATGCAGGTAGGCCGGGCCCAGGCCGCGGACCGTCACCTCCTCCAGCTCACCGGCCGCCACCAGATCGACGACGGCGGCGCGGGACTCGTCGGCGCGCAGCCGGAAGTGATCGCGCAGGGTGCGCAGGCTCGCCACCCCGTGGGCGCGGGCGGCGATGCGGATCAGCTCCACATGGGCCCCATGAGCGTCCATCTGCCGCGAGCGCTCGAGCAGCTCGGGAGGAAGGATCCGCTCGGGCAGGACGTAGGCGCGCTCGAACTGCTGGTTGCGCCCGCTGCTGATGATCTGCCCGGACCAGAACAGGAACTCCAGCGCGGTCTTGACCGCCGACCAGTTCCAGCCCCAGCCGTCGCCGCGGCCGGGGACCTGGTGCTCCACGAGCGCGTCGCACTGCCGGGCGGTCAGGGGCCCATGGGATGCCACCACGGCGAGCACCCGCTCCACGAGCTCGGGCTGCTCTTGGGCGATCCGGCGGATGCCGCCCCAGGCCTCGTCACGAGCGCGGTCGCGGCGGAAGGCCAGCAGCGGCCAGGTCTGCAGCGGGATCAGGCTGGCCTCGTGCGCCCAGTACTCCACGAGGCGCCGGGGCGAGCGGTCGCGCAGGCGGTCCAGTCGGGCGCGGTCATAGGGCCCGAGCCGGGAGAAGAACGGCAGGTAGTGGGAGCGGGTGAGCACGTTGACCGAATCCACCTGGACCACGCCCACGCGATCGATCACCCGGTTCAGGTGCCGCGCCGTGACAGCGCCCGGAGCCGGGCGCGGGTCCAGGAAGCCCTGGGCGGCCAGGGCGATGCGGCGGGCTGCCGCAGGAGTCAGCTCGGTCATCGGGTCCCCTGGTTCAGCGCGGACTCCAGCTTCTCCAGGGTCTTGGCGCACGTGCGCTGCCCGATCAGCCCCTCCCGGGCATGGGCCGTGGCTTCGAGGCCGTGCTGCGACCACACGACCTGCAGGACGCAGGGATTCATCCCTGCCGCACCCGAACCGGCCATGCCGGTCATGAGCACGACCGGTCGGTCCGGGGCCCATCCCCACTCGGCTCGACCACCGAAGACCTCCCGCAGCACGTGCTGGACCAGCTGCTGATCCAGCGCCACCGGCAGCTGGGCCCGCGCCCCGTCCAGGTGCGTGAGGTGGCGGGTGCCGACCTGCGCACCGAACGCACCTCCCGAGCGGCCTCCGACGGCACCGGGGATCCCGGCCCCGACCCCGCCGCCGAAGCCTCCGCCCGCACCGCCGAGCTGGGCGAGCCGCCCCTCCAGGCGCGCCTCGACCTCTGCCAGGGGCAGCACCGGAGAGGGCACCTGCGGTCGAACCGAACGTCGGCGGCGAAGCAACGGCAGCAGGATCAGCAGCACTCCCCCGACCCCGAAGAACAGGGCACCGACCAGCATGATCGCGACCATCACCCAGTCCCCCGCGTCGCTCGGCCCACCGCTCAGCCCGCCGGCCAGCATCGCCAGGCACCCCAGGCCCATGCCGATGGATCCCACCCCTATGAGGATCGGGGTGGCGGGGTGATCAGTGCCCAGCAGCTGCGTCAGCCCGATCAGCGCGCAGCCGCCGAAGAAGGCGATCACGACCAGGCCGAGCATCACGGGACCGAAGAGCAGGACGAAGACACCGGCCGCCACAAACAGCAGGGAGATGACGAGCAGCAGGATGGCCTTGAGCCGGCCGGGCTGAGATCCGCCCATCGCTCAGGACCCCGACGGCCAGGTGTCGCGGACGGGTGCTCCGCCTTCGACCACGTCCTCGGACCTGCCGGTGAAGCGGGTCCAGGAGTCCTGCGGCCGGTAGCCGAGCTCGACCATGGTGTTCGTGATGTCCCAGCGCCGGTTGGGGTTCTCGGAGATCGCGTAGTACGCCCCGAAGCTGCGATCCGCCTCGATCGCGCAGCGCACCACCTGGACGCAGTCGTCGGGCGAGAGCCACATGGCGTGCAGCAGCTCGTCGTCGGCCTCCAGCGGATCCTGGGCGTACCAGCCGATGCGCAGGGCGATGAACTCGAGGCCGAACTCGTCGTGGTAGTAGCTGCCCAGCGCCTCGCCGAAGACCTTGGAGACCCCGTAGAGCGAGTCCGGTCGAGGCAGCGTGGTGGGCAGCACGGGCCACTGCTCGTTCCGGTCCCACATGCCGAAGGCGTGATTGGACGACGCATAGACCACGCGGCGCACCCCGGCCTGCCGGGCCGCTTCCAGCACGCTGCGGGTGCCCACGATGTTGGCGTCCAGGACGTCGTCCCACTCGGCCTGCGGGGCCGATGCCCCCGCCAGGTGCACCACGGTGTCCACGCCGTCCATCAGGGCCAGCATCTCGTCCAGGTCGGTGATCTGCGCTGGGCGCAGCACGCGCTCCTGCTCCTCGTTCCTGGGCGTGCGCCCGTGCTGGATGATCTCGTAGCCGGGGCCCTGCTCGTTGAGCCGCTCGGCCAGCAGCAGCCCGATCCCGCCGGTGGCACCCGTGATCAGGAGGCGGCGGCTCGGGGCGGAGGACTCTGATGGCGTGGTCATGGCCCCATCCTCCCCCTGCGCATGGATCGGCGCACGCGCCGCAGCAGGGTCGTGCTCGGATCCTGGTCGCGCTCCACCGACGGCTCGTCGGAGGCGCCGTCGATCACGGCCTGCGCCGCCGAGGGCTCCACCCCCGCGTAGAGCATCGCGTCCAGGGCCAGGAGGCGGATCATCCGCACGGTGGGATCGCACTGCCGAGCGGGGTCCAGCTCGGACAGCGCGGCCGGGAAGTCGTCGACGACGCCCTGGCGGGCGCTGCGGCTCGCGGGGTCCTCAGCCAGGCGCTCGATCAATCCCGCGAAGCGCTTCAAGGAGGCGCCATGGGCCACCCGGGACGACGGGTCCGCGGTGATCGCCAGGCGCACGGCCATAATGGCGTCATCGCCCAGCAGGTCCAGATGACCGGCGTTCTCGGTCATGACCACCAGGGGGCGCCTCCCGGAGCGGCGGGTCAGCGAGTGCCGGGCCACGCGCTGGCTGCGCTCGCGCGCCGAGGCCACATCGGCCAGGTCGTCGCGCGTCTCGCGCAGGCCCGCGAGCGCGTCGACGGCCGCGGCCTCGTCGTCGCCCGCCAGGGCCTCGGCGGCCCGGCGCAGACCGGAGCCAACGGACGACAGGGCCTCAGACTCCGCGGCTCGCAGCAGCTTGAGCGGATCCGGGGTGAACAGCAGCTGCGTGAACACGAGCGCGACTCCCGCCCCGATCAGGGCGTCGATCAGCCGCTCAGGGCCGGCGCTGCCGTCGGAGATCGACACGGTCAGCACGGCGGAGGCCGCTGCCTGGGCCACGAGCAGCCGGGAGCCGCCGGCCAGTGTGGAGATGCTCAGCGACACGAGGACCGCGATGCCCAGCGCGAGCGCCAGATCGGAGACGACCAGCAGGGTCAGCTCCCCCACCACGATCCCGAGCACGACGCCCAGCAGCAGCTTCAGGGCGTTGAGGCCGCGCTCGCCCAGATCCGTGTTCAGGGACACGACTGCGGCGATCGGGGCGAAGAACGGCTCCGAGTGGCCCCCGAGCCAGCGGGCGAGCAGGAAGGCGATCAGCGCGGCGGCGGCCAGCTGCAGGATGGTCCACCCGTCCTCGCGCAGCCGATCGCGCACCTCAGCTCTCCAGCTCACCGCACCTCACCCGTCCTCCTCGGCGCCCTGCGCCAGCGGCCTCAGGCCATCGCCCTGCCCTTGGTCTCGGGCAGGGACTTCCACACGAAGCACACGCCCAGCAGCGCGAAGGCCGTGTACAGACCGTAGGCCAGATCCAGGCCGATGCCCGCCAGGACGGGGAAGGTCAGCGTGATCAGCCAGTTCATCAGCCAGTTCACGGCCGTGCACACGGCCACGGCGACGGTGCGGAGGTCCGAGTCGAACAGCTCGCCGAGCATGAGCCACATGACCGGTCCCCAGGTGATGCCGAAGGAGATCGCGAAGCCGTTCATGCCGATCAGGGCTGTGAGCGCAGCCCCGCGAGGCAGAGCGCCCTCGGCGCCGCCGCCCTGGGCGAAGGCGATGGCCATCGCGGCCATGGAGGCGACCATGAACGCGCCGCCGACGATCAGCATGCTCCGGCGCGGGACGCGGTCCATGATCAGGATCGCCACGACCGTGGCCGCGATGCTCAGCCCGGCGGTGAGCATGCTGACCTGGAAGGAGGCGTCGACGGGCACGCCCACCGACTGCCAGATGGTGTTGGAGTACATCTTCACGACGTTGATGCCCACGAGCTGCTGGAAGGCGGCCAGCAGGATCCCGGGCCACACGATGCCTTGGAGCCCCAGCCGGCTGCCGCGCAGATCCTTCAGAGACGCGCTCTCGGATCGGTCCGTGAGCTTCTCGCGGATGCGCTCGAAGCGGCCCTCGATGTCGTCGCCGCCGGCTCGCTCGATGAAGGCGCGGGCCGAGTCGTGATCGCCCAGGCGCACGGCATCGGGCGGGGACTGCGGCAGGCGCAGCGAGATCAGCACGTAGGACAGCGCCAGGACGGCGACGACGGCGAACATCCAGCGCCAGGCCTCCATGCCCCACAGCTGGGCCGATTCGGAGCCTGCGGCCCGGGCGAACAGGTACCCGGAGACCAGGCCCAGGAACTGCCCGAGCACGATCGCCATCTGCCAGAAAGTGCCCATGGTGCCGCGGATGCGCGGCGGGGAGACCTCGCTGACATAGGCCGGGACCACTGCGCTGGCGGCGCCGATGCCCAGGCCTGTGCAGATGCGGAAGACGAGGATCAGCCAGAAGCCGTCGGCGAGCTGAGTGAGAACCGAGCCCGCGAGCATCAGGGTGCCGGCCAGGGTCATGACCCGGGTGCGCCCGATCCGCTCGGAGACATCGCCCGAGAACCAGGCACCCGCAGCCGCCCCGATCATCGCGATCGAGGTGATCAGCCCCGTCTGGAACGAGCTGAGCTCCAGCGACGGCGCGATGCCGTTGATCGCCGAGTTCATGGTCGACATGTCGAAGCCGAACAGGAAGCCGCCGATCACCGCGCCGACCGCGAGCACGGCGATGAAGGCGGTCTGATGACGGGCGGCGGGCCTCGCCTGGGCGGGCGCAGAAGAAGGCACGGGGAACCTCGCTGACAGGGGGGGAAGGAAGGGTGCTGTCCTTCACCGTATCCACGCTCCGGATCCCCCGCGCGCCCGAGGTGAGCCGGATCTCAGCCGCGCAGTCCTGCGGCTGCCCGGTGGAGGGCGTCTGCGGAGACCGTGAGCACGGCGTCACGGTCGTCTCCACGAGCTTCCAGATCGCGGGCTGCGTCGGGACCTAGCTGGCCGCCGGCGTCTACGGCGCGCTCAGCGCCTCCGGCACGGCGAGGAACCGCGCCCCGTGGGGATCGTGAGCCGCTCGTCGATCAATCGCATGGTGGTGGGAAGCCGTCTGCGCCGGCACAAGGACAGCAGGACGCTGGTGGAGACCAGCCTGTGATCAGGCGGCCCGCATGGCGCGGGGCTCAGCGCAGCAGCCGGCTCAGCAGCCGGTGGGCGCCGCGGCGGCCCATCCGCTTGCCGAGGGCCTCGGGGCCGCGCTGGGCCGCGCGGGCGTCGCCGCGCATCCGTCGTGCCTTGAACAGCCAGTTCAGCATGGTGTTTTCCTCCTGCGCGTCGTCGGTCCGGCGCGGAATCAACGGCAGGTGCCGTGGTAGCGGACCGCGTGGTCCGGCTCAGCCTACGGACCCCGTCCGACGGGCGGGAGACCCTCAGTCGCCGCGCATGTCCTGGGCGAGCATCACCACGATGCCGCTGGGCCCGCGCAGGTACGTCAGGCGGTAGACGCCCTGGTAGTCCGCCACCCCGCGCAGCGGGTGGCAGCCGTGGGCGGCCGCCTTCTCCAGGGCGGCGTCGAAATCGTCGACCTGGAAGGCGACCCGGTGCATGCCCAGGTCGTTCGGCTGGGTCGGCGGCATGGGGCTGGCAGGCGGGTGGATGTACTCGAACAGCTCCAGGACGCCGCGTCCGTCGGGAGTGGACAGCACGGCGATCCGCTCACACATCCACAGCGGCTGGGCATGCCGCCACGGTCGCCGAGGCAGCCGCGATGGCCTCCTGGACGTCCTGCTTCGTGGCGAGCGCCCGAGAGATATCGGGGTACTCGGTGCTGTTGCGGACCTGTCGCATCCAGTCGAACTCCGCCAGGGCATCGTCGGACACATACGCAGCGGCGGCCGCGCCGGTGTTCACGTGCGCCCCGCCCACCGGCCGAACACGCAGACCGTGGTGAGCCAGCACGGCTGCCAGCGCCTTGCGCGCGGCGTCGGGGTTGGCGCTCACCCGCTCGAGCCTGCGCGCCTGCAGCCTCTGCTCGATCTCGGCCGGTCGTTCAGTCATGGATCTCGCCTGTCATCACGTCGATGACCGGACGCTGGCGGATGGTCTCGACGAAGGGAATGGTCACGGGTGCGCTCGAGATCTCGCTGCGACGTCTGAGCAGGCCTGTAGCGTGCGCAACGACAGACTGCACTGACGAAATCTCGTGAAGGGAATCCGATGACCGAGACCACGCAGGACCGCACGCCCACGCAGGACCCAGCGGAGGACGGGGCCTTCTTCCCGTCTCCGTACTCACTTTCCCAGTACACCGCTCCCACCACGGACTTCGACGGACTTGCCACCGAGGAGCAGTACCGCGGCGGCCGCTGGAAGGTCCTGGTGATCGCCGCCCACGAGCGCTACATGCGCATGCGCAACGGGACGTTCTTCTCCACCGGCAATCACCCCGTCGAGACCCTGCTGCCGCTGCACCACATGGCCCAGGCCGGCTACGGCATCGACGTCGCCACGCTCACGGGCGGGCCCGGCAAGTTGGAGTGGTGGGCCTACCCGTCGCAGGACCAGGCTGTGGCCAGCACCTGGGAGGCCACCAAGGAGTCCTTCAAGACCCCGCGCGCGCTCGCGGACGTCATCGCTGACGGGCTCGACGACTACGCCGCGATCTTCATCCCCGGCGGCCACGGCGCCATGACGGGCCTGCCCGACAGCCCCGAGCTGCGGTCGGCACTGGACTTCTTCATGGAGCAGGACCGGCTCATCATCACCCTGTGCCACGGCCCCGCCGCCCTGCTGGCCGCGGGCGTCGACCGCGAGAAGAACCCCTTCGCGGGTCGCCGCATCACCGCCTTCCCGGATTCCCTGGACCTGGGGGCGAACATCGAGATCGGCTACCTCCCCGGGCAGATGCCGTGGAACCTGGGCGAGCAGCTCACCGCCGCCGGTCTCGAGATCGTCAACGACGACATGTCCGGAGCGACCACCCGCGACGGCAATCTGCTGACCGGCGACAGCCCTCTGGCCGCGAACCAGCTCGGCAAGGAGTCCGCGCTCGCGCTGCTGGAGTCGTTCGGCGACTGAGCCGTCCCCTGGAGTCGGCACACCATCGCAGCTCCTGCACCGAGCCCGCCCCGGAGCCTCTTCCGGAGCGGGCTCGGCCATGAGGCCCCCGGCCCTTCAGCTCCGCGCGGTGACTCGGGCGATGAAGCCGAGGATCTCCTCTTCGGCCTCGGCGCGAGTCAGCGGCTCGTTGTGCACCTCGTGGCGGACTTCGGGGAAGACGCGGGTGCGGACGTCGTTATGGCCGCTGTCCCGCAGTCGATTGGCCACGTGGAACGCGCCTTCGCCGAAGTTGGCGACAGGATCCTGCTCCCCCGCCAGGATCAGCACCGGCAGATCCACGGGCAGAGCGGCGTAGAAGGAGTCGTCGTTCGCCTGGTCGTAGAGGTCCACGAACCCCTTGAGGAACCGTGCGCTCAAGGGCGCCCCGAAGTTGTTGAAGGGGTCGCGGCCGTGGTCGGCCACCACGTCGGCGTCCAGGGCCACCCAGGCCGTGGGTCCCGCGTCCTGGCCGAAGCGGGCCAGGAAGCCGTCGAAGAGCTGTCCCACCAGAAGATCCGGCGCCGGCTCGGCACGGCCCTCTCCGGCGGACAGGCGGGCGAGCATGTCCCGGTCGAGCGTCGACTCGATGCCGCGCATCTGCGCCGCGATGCCGCCCAACGCCAATCCGGCCAGCTCGACATCCGGCTGCGCGGCCAGGACGCGGGCGATCATCGAGCCCCAGCTGTGCCCGAACACGGCCACCGGGACCCCGGGCAGCTCCTGCCGCACCCTGGCCAGCAGCGCCAGCTCGTCGTCGACGACCACACGGGCGGCGTCGTCGCCGGCATCCGCCCAGATCCCGGACCGCATGGCCGTGCGACCATGCCCGCTGTGATCGCCCGCCGCCACCGCGAACCCCTCGTCCAGCAGCGCGCTGATGAGGTGGAGGTAGCGCCGCGAGTGCTCGCCGAGGCCGTGGACGATCTGCACGATCGCCTTGGGCTCGGCGATCGGCGTGTGCAGCCATGCCTGGATGGTGTCGCGACCATTGGCCGACGCGAACTCGATCTCCTGCAGTGCCATGGGTGTCCCCTGCGCTGGATGCGCCGCCGGTCGGCGCTGGGAGCCTCAGCATAATTCGGCGCGTCCTGACAGTTCCGGTGGAATGCAGCCGCCCCGCAGTTCACTGCCGGGCGCTGCCGCCGTCCACCGCACGGGCCAGATCGGTCATGGCCAGCTCGCCGTGGACCCCCGCGCCTGCCATGAGCCCGGCTGCGGCGGCCGAGACCACCATGGTCATGGGCTGGCTGGCGTTGCCTGCGCTCCAGATCCCCGGGATCGGTGTCATCCCCTGCGGGTTCGTGGGGATCTGCCGCCCGAAGGGCGTCTCCCCGGGGCAGGCCGCGGAGTTCTCCACCATGACCCCGCACGCGCTCGAAGCCCACCGCGGGCCGGCCGAGGTCCTCACGATCTTCGATCACGACGGCGAGCAGGCGCACCTCCCTGGACGGCCCCAGGGCTGAGGCTCGCCAGACCGGATCAGCCTCTGGCGAGCTCGGGCCGCTGACGCATGCCGTGCGTCGCCACGCGCCGAGTAGCGTTGGCTCCATGAACACGATCTTCGATTCAGTGCGCGGCCTCGGCTTCCGACGCGGACCGCAGCGGCTCGCCGGAGGCATCGGCGGCGCGATCGCCGCGCGGCTCGGGATCAACGTGTGGGTGGTCCGCGCGCTGCTGCTCGCCTCGTTCCTGCTGCCTGTGCTGGGCGTGGGCGCCTACGCGCTCGTGTGGGTGCTGACCCCTTGGCAGGACGGCAGCATCCCGCTTGAGCGGGCTCTTCGAGGCTGACGACCGTGGTCCTGGCCTCGCGAGTGCTATCGCTGCTCAGCGCCGCACTGTGGGTCCTGAGCCTCACCACGCCCGTCCTCGATTCACGGGACAAGGACGGCATCTCCATGATCCAGACCGCCTTAGGCGGCACCGAGAGCGGGCTGAAGGCGGACTGGCCGCTGTTCGCCGCGCTCGGTGCGGCCGTGATCCTGTGCGCGCTCAGTGCCTGGATCGGCCGCTCGCGCCGGTGGGCCCTTGCGGCGCTGATCGTCGCGGCGGTGTGGGGCGTCGTCCTCTGGCACATGATCGACACCGCGCCGTTTGCGCTCTGGGACGGCATGGACGCACAGGGCCGACCTACCGGCGGCATGGTCGTGGCGGAGCCCGCGGCCGGTGCCGCCCTGTGGGGCGCAGGCATCGTCGCACTGGGGCTGGCGGGACTACTCCGGCTGGCGGTGCGGCGGCCTCAGGCGACTCGCGCCGACTGACCCGTCAGCCCGGTCCTTTGGACCGGGATGGCAGCGAGATCGGGGGACGATGCAGTTCGCTCCCACCACCGCAGGAGGAGTCGTCCTTGCACGTCATCAGCGATGAACAGCGCCTGAGGCAGCACAGCTCGGGACCGGTGTGCGTGCTGGCCGAGCCTGACCAGCAGGAGCTGATCCGCCAAGCCGCCTCCCTCGGCGGTCTCGAGCTTCCCGACCTGCAGCACCGGCACCGTCGTCCGCGCGCCGCGGTGGAGAAGGGCCAAGCAGCGCCTGTGCTGATGGTGCTCCAGGACCAGCACGAGCATCGCCCCGTCCAGATCGTCTCGAACGATGACGTCTCGCTGCTGGTGGGCCACCCGGAGGGCCTCGCCGTCGCGCGCCCCGCCGTGGAGGCCTCGCCGGAGCACGGCCGCGCCGGACTGGTGGCCGCGGTGACCGCGGTCGCCCAGCAGGCCGAGGACGCCCTGGAGAGGATCGACGACGACAGCCGGCAGCTCGGCGACGAGACGCTGGGGTTCGCCTCCGCAGCACGACGACGGGAGCTGGGCCGACTGCGCGCCGAGTTGTTCCGCCTCGGCGAGACGCAAGCCGCGCACCGCAACATGCTCATCGCCCACGACGAGCTCTCGGATCTGCTCGAGCAGCAGCATCGCAGCCGCCTGAATCAGGCCGCAGCCACCTTCGGGGCGAACCAGTCCACCGCAACGCGCCTCTACGCGATGGACGGCGACGTCCTGGACGAGCAGGCGACCGTCGTCTCGGAGCGCCTCACCGTGGTGGCCACGATCTTCCTGCCGCTGACCCTGGCCACCGGCTTCTTCGGCATGAACTTCCAGCGGATGCTCGACCGTCTGGACTCACTGGCCTCCTTCCTGCTGCTCGGACTCCTTGCCCGTGCCGTCCTGACGGTGCTCACCGTGTTCGGGCCGCGCCTGCTGAACCGCCAGACCTGAGTCGGCTTCTGCCCCAGGGCAGTTCGGCGGGAACGACCTCGAGCACCCGGAGCAGGAGAACATCTGCCGCGCTCATCGTGAGGACAGTTCCTGTCCTCACGATGAGCGCCCGCACTATGCCCCCTCCAGCGCCTGCAGGAGCTGAGCGCTCGTCGGCCCGAGACCCTGATCTGGGCAGCTCCTGACTCGACTCCGCGAGGGCTCGACAGCCCACTAGGTACATCTCATACTTAGATACATGACAAACACCGATCCGCTGTGGCCGACCCCCTGGGTGCGTGCCGCCATGGGCACCGCCCTGCTGGCGGTGCTGGCCGAGGAGCCGCTGCATGGATATGCGATCGCCGAACGGCTCGCCGAACGCGGGCTCGGCTGCCCCAGGGGCGGCTCGCTCTATCCGCTGCTGAACAGCCTCGAGCAGCAGGGCGCCATAGCGGCGTCGTGGTCCCAGGGCGACAGCGGCCCCGGTCGGCGCACCTACCGCCTCACCGACGTCGGACGAGAGCGCCTGTCCAGGGAGCGCGACGACTGGCATCGCCTGGTCGCAGCGCTCGAGCCCTCTTCTCCCGCAGCCCGCTCTCAGGAGGACGCACGATGACCGCGCAGAGCGATTTCCAGGCCGCCGTCGACAGGGTGGGCACCGCCCGCGGCGCTGAGGAGGATCAGGACTGGGCGCTGACCGCAGGTGGTCGGCTGCTGATGGAGGAGGTGCTGGAGCGTCGCATCGTCGAGGCCCTCGACGAGGTCGCCGAGCAGGTGGCCGCGGCACAGGAGCCTGCGCAGGAGCTGTTCGGCGACCCGATGACCTGGGCGCGTGGGCAGAAGGCCGCCTGGCGCGAGCAGGGCGTGGCCCTGAAGGCGCCGCCGACGACCAGCCCGCGCGACTTCGCGGTCGAGACGCTGATCATCGCGAGCTTCTACGCCGGCCTGTTCCTGCTCTACGAGCTGATCACCTGGTCCTGGGCCGACCCGCTGAGACTGTCCTTCCTGCTGGCGCCGCTTGCTCTGGCGCTGACGTCGCGGACGATCGCAGCCGTCCACACCGCGGTGACGGCGGCTCGATCGCACACCGCCGGAGTCCTGGCCGCGGTGGCCGCAGCGCTTCCCGGCATAGCGCTGAGCGTGGGCGTCTTCGCGCTCGGCAATCCCGTGACGCTTCCCGGCACGGCCATGCTGGGCTTCCTGGGCGCGGTCGTCGCCTATGCGCTGCTCGCCTGGGCCACCGCACTGGCCTGGCCCGCGCGGCCCGCCAGGACCGCAGCCCCTCACGACGACGCCTCCTGGTACGACGCCCTGGGCGCTGCACTGCGCAGCCGCGGGGACCTCACGGATTCGCGGGTGAAGGAGATCCTGGCCGAGGCGCGATCCCATGCCCAGGAGGCCGCCACCTCGCCTGCCGAGGAGTTCGGGGCGGCGGAGGCCTACGCGCAGCGGTTCCCGCCGAATCGGGCAGTGGCGGCTCGACGCCGGGCCTGGCTGATGACCGGCGTGGCCGGGCTCGCGCTGCTCACCGGCGTGCTCAGCCTGATCGATGGGCAGCTGCGGCCGTGGACTGTGCTGTGGCTGCTGCTGGTCGTGGTCATCGCCGCGCTGGAGTGGCGCAGGGCGCGCAAGCTGAGCTGATTCCATCCCGCCGGCGCCGATCATCAGGCCCGTTATGACGAGATTCTCCGCCGGCTCGCCCCGCGAGGGATCCCCGTGATGCTGGCCCACCCCGGCTGGGCGCTCAAGGCGCCGCGCGGCGCCCCGACCCTGCTGGGTCGCTCCCCCGAGGCCGCCGATCCGCAGCTGGCGCGGCGGCTGTGGGACGAGGCGGTCCAGCTCACGGGGACCGACCTGGACTGAGCTGACGCTCCTCGTCTCCAGACCTGCTGGCCCGGCCGCCTCACGAGGCTGCGCAGAGTCCCGATGGGGACCGCAGCAGATCTGCTTGACTGCCTTCATGACGATCTTCGCTGGGCGCTTCTCCCACCTCGACAGGCCAGACCCGCTGGATGCCGAGCGCGTGATCGAGCAGTGGCGCCCCACCGGGGGCACATGGCTCTGACCGCGCACGGGCGTTCGCAGAATCTTCTCGCTCCGGACCTCACATCTCACCCATCCCGCGCGTCTTCAGGGCGATGACGATGAATCAGCCCTTCGATCAAGCAGTCCAGCGGCACGGCGAGACCGTGCTGCGGGTCTGCCGCGCCGTGCTCGGGCCCGGCCCCGACTCCGACGACGCCTGGTCCGAGACGTTCCTGGCCGCGCTGCAGGCATGGCCCGAGCTGCGCCAGGACACGAACGTGGAGGCCTGGCTGGTGCGAGTGGCCCACCGCAAGGCGATCGACATCACCCGGGTCCGCGGGCGGCAGGCGATCCCCGCCGACGAGCTCCCCGAGCGAGGCGCCTCACAGGAGCTGCCCGGCGACGACGGGCGCGAGGTGTGGACGGCCGTGGCCGCACTGCCGCAGCGGCAGCGCCTGGCGATCGCCTATCACTACCTCGGCGGCCTTCCTCATGCTGAGACCGCACGGATCATCGGCGGCGGCGCAGATGCGGTGCGCCGAGCGGCCTCCGACGGCCTCAAGAACCTGCGTCTCGGCATGGGCGCGGACCACCCCACGAGAGGAGCCTCCCGATGACCGAGAAGACCCCGACGCCCTGCCCCGGCGACGACCTCGCGACCGAGCGGGACACGCTGTTCCCGATCGAGTCCTCTGCGGTGGCGGATCTGCGATCGCGCCTTTCGGCGCAGGCCGGCGAGCGGGGGCTGGTCGACGTCGCCTATCGCACCCTGGAGACCCCCGTGGGTCCGCTGCTGCTGGCAGCGACCGAGACGGGGCTGGTGCGTGTGGCCTTCGAGCGCGAGGGCTTCGACGCCGTGCTGGAGTCGCTCGCGCAGCGGATCAGTCCGCGGGTGCTGGAGGCGCCGCGCCGCCTGGATGCTGCGGCGGTGGAGCTCGACGAGTACTTCGAGGGCCGCCGGCACAGCTTCGACGTGCCGCTGGACTTCGCCCTGACCTCGGGGTTCCGCCGCAGCGTCCAGACCAGCCTGCCGGGCATCGACTACGGGCGCACCCGGTCCTACAAGGAGATCGCAGAGCTCGTCGGCAGCCCCCGGGCGGTCCGCGCGGTCGGCACGGCGTGCGCGACCAACCCGCTGCCGGTCGTGCTGCCCTGCCACCGCGTGCTGCGCTCCGACGGCGGCCTGGGCGGATACATCGGCGGCCTCGAGGCCAAGACGGCGCTGCTCTCGTTGGAGAAGGCTGCCTGAGCGCTTCAACGGGCGCCCCTCCGCGACGCGGACCTCACTCCGGACGAGTCCGCCCCTCCTCGACCTCTCGGACCAGCGCGGCGCAGGCGTCATCGGGCATGCCGGCCATCTCGCGCATCTGCCGCAGCGCCGCGTGCTGCTGCTCGCGAGGCAACGATGACGTCACGCGCGCATCCGGCTGCGCGGCGCAGGTCTGCGCATCAGCTGTCCGCGCCGCCTGGAGGTCCTGCGCGAATGACTCGATCTCGGCGGCATCGAAGAGCACATAGGCGAGCTGATAGGGATTCGTCCCGTCGCTTCCGGTCACGACGAGCGCGGCGCCCTGATCCTGGAGCACTCGGACATCCACCGACTCGATGCCCCAGAACTGCGCCTGAGCGCCGACGACCGGAACTTCTCAGCCCCCTCCGACACAGCCAGTCTTTAGAGCTCCATGAGGCTCTCATCCGGCACGTCATTCGCCCTGGCCAGGGCCTCGAGCATCGGCGGCGTTAACGACGGAGGCGCACCGTACTTGGTGCGGGTCTTCTCGACCCGTCGGGCCCGCTACTTCTCGGTGCGTCCGAAAATGAGGTCCTGGAGTCCCATGCGCTTCACGCTAGCAATCGGTCGTGTCGCCGTGCCTTGATGTCGTCAGTGAATTTGCTCGGCCATCACCGCGGTGACCTCGCCGATGGCGCAGTCGGCGGCCGACGGAGCGCAGAACGTGCTGGTGGCCGCGACGTCGGATCTGGCGCCGTGCAGCTACGTGGGGCCGTCGGGCTTCAAGGCGCTGCGCGGCACACCGACCCTGCTGGGCCGCTCCCCCGAGGCCTCCGATCCGCAGCTGGCCCGGCGACTGTGGGAGGCGGTCGCGCAGCTCACGGGAGCCGCCCTGAGCTGATGCCGGATCCGGCGGAGGCCCTGCGCGACCTGCCATCAGGGCCGCGCAGGGCGATCACCGCTGCTCGAGCAGCTCCACCACCGACGTCGAGAGGAACGGATCGCCCCCGTAGAGGGAGCCCGTCTCTCCGGAGTCCAGACGCTCTCGGACCTGGTCGTAGGACGCCTCCGGCAGCCGGTAGAAGAACACCCGCGGCATGATCTCGTAGGCCGAGTCGATATAGGACTCGGTGAAATCCTGCAGCGTCTGGCTCTCATCCAGCTTCTGCTTGTTCACGTACAGGAACAGCGGCCGGGTCAGCGGCTGATACTCACCGGACTGGGCGTTCTCCAGGCTGGGCTCCACGCCGTCGACGGCCACCGTGGACAGCTGCGACCTGGCCTCGTCATCGGCGGAGAGGTAGTTGCCCGCGCCCATGAAGCCCAGGCCGTTCGGCTCCTCAGCGATCCACTCGGTGAGCTCGTCGAGATCATCGGTGGACTCGTAGTCCTCGCGGATCTCACCGGCCTCGCCGGTGACGCTGTGGGTGAAGTACTCGAAGGTCCCGGAGCCGTCGTCGCGGCCGAACAGCTCGATCCGCTCATCCGGCAGGTCCGCACGCAAGTCGGACCAGCGCTCGATCGACGAGTCCGGCCCCCAGATCTGCTGCAGCTCCTCGAGGCTCAGATCCTCCACGGCGTCGTTGTCCAGATTGCGCACGACGGACAGCGCATCCAGGCCGATGGGGACTTCGATGAACTCGACCCCGTTGTCCTCGCACTGCTGGAGGAACTCCTGTGTGATCGCCTCGGAGGCGTTGTTGATGTCGGTCTCGCCGCTGCAGAAGCGCTCGAAGCCGTCGAGGGTGCCTTCGGCCTCCATGTCGATGCTGGTGCCGGTCTCCTGGGCCACCAGCTCGGTGATCGGGTACACCGTGGCCGAGCCGCCGATGGTGAGGGTCTCGGCGTCGTCCGAGGATCCGCAGGCCGCCAGGGTCACGGTGAGGCCGCTGACGAGCAGCGCGGCGGGCAGTCGGCGTCGCATCATTGGCTCCTGTCCTGCGCGGCGTCATCGGCGGGCCCGGTCTGCGGCTGCTCACCCGTGTCGCGCAGGCGGCGGAAGTCCGAGACCAGGTCGTCCAGGAAGATCTTGACGCCGGCCCACTTGTGGCTGGTCTGAGCCAGGTGCTCCGGAAGGCGGTCGATCTGCTGATGCTGCTGAGCGAATCGGCGCTGCTCCTCGAGCTCCTCGCGCAGGCTGCGCAGCGAGGCCTCGGCCTCCAAGAGGATCTGCTCCAGCCTGGCCTCGACGGGCGTGGCGGCCTCGGCGTCCGGGGTGCTGGTGTTCTGGGGCATGTCGGTCATCGTTGTCTCCTGGGAGCGGTCGGGCGGACGGTCAGAGCACGACCGTCAGGAAGATGAGCACGGCGGGCACCACGACGAACACGCCCAGTACCCACGCGACGACGAAGAGCTTGTTCCGGGCCCCCAGCTCGCCGAGCAGCGCCGCTCCCTTGAGCGGGATCACCCGCAGGAAGGGAACGCCGAAGATCAGCGCGGTGGCCAGTACGTTGAACAGCAGGTGCACGAGCGCGGCCTGCAGGGCGAACTGCGCCTCGACGCCGGAGAAGGCGAAGGCCGCGATCAGCGCCGTGACGGTCGTGCCGATGTTGGCGCCCAGGGTGAACGGGTAGATCTGCTTCACGGAGAAGGTGCCGGAGCCGGCCAGGGGCACCACCAGCGCCGTGGTCGTCGACGAGGACTGCACCATGATGGTGATGAGCATGCCGGAGAAGATGCCGGTGATCGGGCCGCGGCCGATGGCGCTGTGCAGGACCTGCTTGGCCCGGCCCACCATGACGACTTTCAGCAGCGAGCCGATGAAGTTGATCACCGACAGGATCAGTCCGATGCCGATGAAGATCAGCAGGATGCCGCCCCACGGCTGCGGGATCCATTCGGCCAGCATGCCGATGAGATCGGCAAGCGGCTCGGTCACCGCGGTGACTCCCGCCCCGATTCCGCCGAAGATCACGGCGACGATTCCGCCGTCGCTGCCCGCCATCTGCTCGGAGAGCCACCCGGAGGACTTCTCGAGGATGCCGGTGAGCATCTCCAGGGGCAGGAAGATGACCACCGCGAACAGGTTGAACATGTCGTGCACGCTGGCTGCCGCGAAGCCGCGGCGGAAGGACTCCTTGTCGCGCACCATCCCGAGCGAGACCAGCGTGGAGGTCAGCGTGGTGCCGATGTTCGCGCCCATCAGCATAGGGATGCAGATCTCCATGGGCAGACCGCCCGCTGCCAGGCCCACGACGATCGAGGTGGTTGTCGACGACGACTGGATCAGCCCCGTGGCCAGCACGCCGATCATCAGTGCGATGAGCGGGTTCTCCGCGAAGGCGAACAGCTCCTCGGCCTGACCGCCGGTGGCCGATTTGAAGCCGTCGCCGATGACGTTGACCGCGGTGATCAGGATGTAGATCCCGACGGCCACGGCGATCCAGTTGCCGTACTCGAGGGCCTTCCCGCTCAGCCCGAAGCGCTCCAGCGGGCTGCGCAGCTGCGCGGCCTCGTCCTGATCGATCGTCTCCGACGCGAGCTCATCGGCGGTCTGAGTGCTCATGGGCGCTCCAAGGTTCTGGCCGGCCGGGAGCCGGCCGCTGCTGGCGAGGGAGTCTGCGCAGTCGCAGACACGCATGGACCCTAGCCGCGCCCGGTGTCCGCCCGGCTGGCGGCAGGTGAACGTCAGGTAGCCGAGGTGATGACCGTGGTCGCGGAGGGCACATAGCTGATCGAATAGGCCACACGACGGCCAGCGCCCCTGGAGGTGATCTCCACGGGATCTCGCTGAGCTGCGGCGATGTCATCGCTCTGGCGGTTACGGAACTGCGACAAGGTCACACTGGTCATGGCGTCATGAGTACAACTTGTACACGTTGTACTCAATCGTCTTCGGGTCGAGCGCACTGCGCCTCTGCTCGAGTGCCCTCATGACGATCTGCGCCATGCGCTCCCCCTGCCTCGACCTCCCGAACCAGCGCGGCGTAGGCGTCATCGGGCATGCCGGTCATCTCGCGCATCTGCTGCAGCGCCTCGAGCTGCCCCTCTCGAGGCAGCGATGACGTCATGCGCGCATCCGGCCGCGCGGCGCCCTGGTCCTGGAGCACTCGGACATCCACCGACTCGATGCCCCAGAACGGCGCCTGAGCGCCGACGACCGGGACTTCTCACCGTTCTTCTGCTTGCCGATCTCACGGCTGAGGATACTCAGCCTGTCCGGGAACAGCACGGCCACCTGCTCGCGCTGCTGGGCGATGAAGCAGCCCACCGACACCCGCGTGGGATCTGCCCCCTCCGGCACTGCCAGGCGATAGAGCTCGAGGAGGCTCTCATCCGGCACGTCATTCGCCCTGGCCAGGGCCTCGAGCATCGGCGGCGTCAACGACGGGTGCGGCCGGGGACCGATGAGTCGATCGGGTACCCGCTGACCGGGCCCTGGGCGTTCGGCTCCCAGCCGAGCTCCGGAGCCACGTGCTCGGCGAAGCTGCCCAGCAGGTTGAGGTTCAGCTCCGGACCCATGTGGGCGGGGATCGTGAGCATCAGGGTGTCCGACTCCATGACGGCGGCGTCGGCCTTGAGCTGCTCGACCAGCCGGTCCGGCTCGCCGACGTAGGACTTGCCGAAGGTGCTGCGGAAGCCGTCGATGATGCCGATCTGGTCCTGGCCCTCGCGCTGCAGCTGCCCGTACAGCGCCTGGTCCTCGGCGGTGACGATCGGGAAGATGCTGCGGCTCACGCTGGTGCGCGGAGTCCGGCTGTGGCCTGCAGCCTTCCACGCCTCCCGGTACTGCTGCAGCTGCTCGGCCTGGAGGTCCGAGAATGCGGCACCGGTGGCCTCGGTGAGCAGGGTCGAGCTCATGAGGTTCACGCCCTCGCGCCCGGCCCACTCGGCCGTCTCGCGGCTGCCGGCGCCCCACCAGATCCGCTCGTCCAGACCCGGCGAATGCGGCTCGACGCGCAGCCGCATGCCCCGTCCGTGCTGGGCGGGATCGGCGTCGACCATCGTCTCCCCTCGCACGGCCGCCATCAGCTGATCGAACTTGGGACGGGCGATATCGGCACCGCGCGGGTCGGTGGAACCGGTGTAGCCGAAGGCCTCCCAGCCGCGCAGCGCCGGCTCGGGCGATCCGCGGCTGATGCCGATGGCCAGGCGCTGATCGCTGAGCAGATCCAGCGCCCCCAGCTCCTCGGCCAGGTAGAGGGGGTTCTCGTAGCGCATGTTCGTGTTATGGCTCTCGTTTTCTCGGTCCGCGTCCCTCTACAGGTACCGGCAGACCTGGTCTGGGCTGCATGTGTCGGGGTCCGGGTGCGCGGCGTCGTGCCGGAGGTCGGCGATGGTGCCGTGCAGGGCGGTGAGCTGGGCGATCTGCTGCTCGATCTCGGCCAGGCGCGCGTCGAGGAGGTCTCGCACGTGCTCGCAGGGCGCGTGGCCGCTGTCGCGGATGTCGAGGATTTGGCGGATCTGGGCGAGGGTGAGGCCTGCGGCCTGGCCACGGTGAACGAAGTCGATCCGGGCGACGGCGTCGGGCGCGTAGTCGCGGTACCCGGATGGCGTCCGGTCGGCCGGGGGCAGCAGTCCCTGCTCTTCGTAGAACCGGAGCGTCTTCGAGGTGGTGCCCGCGCGTTCGGCGAGTTCTCCGATGCGCATTGCGGCCTCCGATCATTCGGCAGGGGCCACGCTTGACCTTCCCCTGCACTGGAAGGTCCAGTATGGCTGAAACGGAACAGAAGTCCAAGCCTTGACGGGAGCAGCGATGCCTACGAAGTACGATCTCGCCATCATCGGATCGGGCGGCGGAGCGTTCGCCGCCGCGATTCGCGCGACCATGCTCGGGAAGTCGGTGGTGATGATCGAGCGTGGCACGCTCGGCGGCACCTGCGTGAACACGGGCTGCGTGCCGTCGAAGGCCCTCATCGCCGCCGCCGATGCACGGCACGTCGCCGCCGACGCCGCCGACCGGTTCCCGGGGATCGCGACGACGGCAGGCCCAGTGGACATGCCCGCGCTGATCGCCGGGAAGCAGGCGTTGGTCGAGACGATGCGGGGCGAGAAGTACGCCGACGTCGCCGATTCATACGGGTGGCACGTCCGGCGGGGAGACGCCGGGTTCGCGGGCACCCCGGACGCGCCGGTGTTGGAGGTCACCGCCGCAGACGGAGCGGTCGAGACGATCGAGGCCGAGCACTACCTGGTCGCCACCGGTGCGCGGCCGTGGGCTCCGCCGATCGACGGCCTGGACGAGGCCGGGTACCTGACCTCGACCACGGCGATGGACCTGACCGAGGTCCCCGAGTCGATGCTGGTGCTCGGCGGCGGCTACGTTGCCCTGGAGCAGGCGCAGCTGTTCGCCCGCCTCGGCTCCCAGGTCACCGTGCTGGTGCGGTCCCGGCTCGCGTCGAAGGAGGAGCCGGAGGTGTCCCGGACACTGCAGGAGGTGTTCGCCGACGAGGGCATCCGGGTGGTCCGCCGCGCGGTGCCGACCCGGGTGTCCCGGGACGCGGCGACCGGGCAGGTCGTGGTTACCGCGGACGTGTCCGGCGGCTCGCAGGAGTTCCGCGCCGACCAGGTGCTCGTCGCCCTCGGACGCCGTCCCGTCACCGACGGCTTGAACCTCGATGCGGTCGGGGTGAAGACCGGGGACTCCGGCGAGGTGGTCGTCTCCGACCATCTGCAGTCGTCGAACCCGCGGATCTGGGCCGCGGGCGACGTGACCGGGCACCCGGAGTTCGTCTACGTCGCGGCCCACCACGGCACCCTCGTTGCCGAGAACGCGTTCGCCGACGCCGACCGGTCCGTCGACTACTCCCATCTGCCGCGGGTGACGTTCACCGGACCGGCGATCGGCGCGGTCGGGATGACCGAGAAGGAGGTCGTCGCCGCGGGGATCCGCTGCGACTGCCGCGTGCTGCCCCTGGAGTATGTGCCCCGGGCGGTGATCAACCGCGACACCCGCGGGTTCATCAAGATCGTCGTGAACGCCGATACGAGCGAGATCCTCGGCCTCACCGCCGTCGCCAAGGACGCCGGGGAACTCGCCGCCGCAGGCGTCCACGTGCTCGGCAAGACCATCGCCGAAGTCGCCGACGCCTGGGCCCCCTACCTGACCATGACCGAAGGCATCCGGATCGCCGCGAAGTCCTTCACCACCGACCCGTCACTGCTCTCGTGCTGCGCATGAACGGCAACGCATGCAATCGGGGAGATCTCATCCGGAAGAGGTGCAGACGATGAGCGCCGATCACGACCGCGACGAACGGCGCGCCGGTCCCATCGTCGCCGCAGGGACCGGGCTGCTCCTACTGGCATGCTGCGCGCTTCCGTTGCTGCTCTGCTGCGGCCTGCCGCTCATCGCGGCGGGCGGAGCACTCGCAGGCGTCGGAGGGCTCCTCGGCAATCCCTGGATCATCGGTGCCGGGATCGCCGTCGCGATGGCCGTCACGGCCGGGATGCTCGTCAGGCTACGGCGGCGGCACCGAGGCCGCAGGACTGGCTGCTGCGAAAATCCTTCGACTGCTGATCGGAACCGGTAGCTCGATCGGATCCAGCCATCACCGCCAACGGGGCCACCTCGGCATCCCGCGGCCCTTCCAGGTCTCCACGAGACCGGCGACCCAGCGGACGGACGCGAAGAGTCCGTAGCCGGCCCCGGCGAGGCCCATGGAGACCACGAGCCAGCGACCGATCCCGAGCCACACGCTCCCGTCCACGTCGAGGGCCCACTGAGCGCCCGTGATAAGCCCGGCGACGGCCATCCAAACACCCGCGACGATCACTGCGACCGGCAGCAGCGCGAGGCACATCGACGCGGCTACAGACCAAAGCTGACGGGCCTCCAGCTTCGCCGTTGTGGCGATGATCTTTTCGGCCCGCTCGTTCGCGGCGTCAATCTTGGCTGTTGCCACGGCCCCGGCGTCGGCAGCGGCCCTCTCGATCGACTGCACAGCCTGATCCCGGGCCGTGCTGATCGCACTCGTCGCCTCGGCGCTGGCTTGGGTGATCGACTCCCGCCAGGCCTTCTGCGCACCGTTCGCGGCCCGCTCGAACTTAGCCCGGCTCTCATCGAGATGCTTGGCGGCAGCCTCGGACTTAGAGGCTGAGCCCTTCAGACTCTCCCCGTTGAGGTTCACGCTCATACCCGCGAGAGTGGACGCGATTCCGGCGAGCAGTTCGCTGTTCTCGTTCGACTCCGGCGGCGGCGACGTTGAGGTCAGCTGATGCGAGATCGCGGAGAGCTGCTTTTCCTGCTCCTCGCTGTCCACCTTCACGAACCCCGCGAGCTTCTTCTGCTGCTCGGTCAGCGTGGCGATCCTCGTATTCTGCGCCTCGACGGCGGCGAGGATCGAGGTCAACAGCTCCAGCGTCTCCGGACTGCCGAGCGGTTGCGGCGACTGCACGGGCCCGTTCTGCTGCTTCGGCCTGTCGAGTGCTGCGCTCATGTTCCTGCTCCTTCTGCTGCTGGTGGTAGTCGAAGAACGCCTGCGCGCCCTCCGGGGTGAAGTCCGCCGAGAGTGCGCTCGTGCGCTTGCGGCGCTCGGCACGCCCGGACTCGCCGCGGCGGTCCTCGATGTAGAGCGTCCAGGTCTCCTGCCCGGCGCGTTTGCCCTTCTTGCTGACGGGGCTGTGCAGCCGCATCCGTGGCACCCGATCCCCGTCATCACCGAGCTGCTGGTTCTGCTCCTCGATCACCGAGGCCAGACCGGCCTTGTCCACCGCGCGGGGATCGGCCAGCGCCGCACTCATCCGGTCGCCCATCTCGCGGTCGAGCGACCCCTCGGCGAAGTCTTCGCGGCGCAGCTCCCAGTCCTTCGGCGCGTGCTCCAGCCGCTTCACGACCGAGAGCCCGTGCTCACGCATCAGCTCGTCGTTCGCCGACTGCACGCCCTTCTGATTCCCGGCCTTGCGGTCGTGGAACGTGCGATAGTCCGAGAGCGCCTTTCCCGTGCGGTTGTTGTGATTGAGAACCAAAATATGGTTGTGCGGCTTCTTTCCCCGCCCATCCACATGACTGACGACGAGGCAGTCGGAATCCGGGTGCATCTTCTTGGCGAGCTGGTAGCCCAGGTCGTTCACCCGCTGCACGTGTTCGGGGTTCTTCGGGTCGAACTCCTCGTCGCTGAACGACTGGCGGTAGTGCAGCGCCTCGACCTCGCGCGTCGTGTTCTGCGTGAGCGCCCGAGCGCGCGCCGAGAACGCGCCGGGGCCTCCCGGCACATCGCACGTGATCGCGACGCCCCGCTCGTCCTCCTTGCCCCGGATATAGCGCACCGTGTCGGCGGCGCTGGCGCTCGGGCTGTAGTGCGTCGTGCTCATGACGCCGTCCGATCACCGAGCAGGGCGCGGACCTCGCGCAGCAGCTCGATCAGCTCGGGCACCTCCGACGACAGCGCCACCGCCTCACCGGCACGTGCTCGGTGGTCCAGGTCGTTGACGTTGATCGCCAGCGGGCGGATCTGCGCGGCCAGCTCGCGCGCGTCCGCCGACACCTGCGCGCGCGCCTCGACGCCGAGCAGGTGCGCGGCCACGGCGGCGTCCAGCTCCTCGCTCCGAGAGGCGTGGAGGGCATCGCGCACGACGGCCCGCACCCACGTGCTCGGAGCCAGCCCGAGCCGCTTCGCACGAGTGCGAAGCGCCGCGAGCGTGGCCTCTCCGAAGTCGGTATCGAGCTTCGCGCGGCCCCCACGACGACGCTTCGCGCCGCCGTGACTCTGCCGCACAGCCTCCGCATCAGCCCGACCCGTGTTCACCTGGGAGTCGGTCTGCTGCTCCACCTGTACGCCAGAGTGGCAAGCAGTAGGCATGTCGGACACATCGCTGACGCTCGTGTCCTCCATGCCTGCTTGCGAGGGGCCTCCGGCCCCCTCGACCCCCTGGAAGAGCGCGTCCAGTTCGGTGCTCATGCGGCACCTCCGATCAGTGCCAGCGGCACGTCCGGACTCCGCACGGCGAGCCCGCTCAGCAGCTCCGCGACCGCGCCGTCCGCGTCGTGGTCGGCCGAGGTCTCCGGACCGTAGGTCAGTTCCCGCGACCCGGCGTTCCGGTGGTACGCGTTCCCGTACATGCCGGGCGTGTGCGCGGCGGCCGGAACGCTGCACTGATGCCACTCGTAGGGCTCGATCCTTCCGATGTGCTGCACGAGGTAGCGGTTGATCTCGTCGGCACGGTAGACCTTCACGACCGAGGCCAGGCGGCGGATGAACTGGTCCAGCGCCTCGTCCACGTTGCCCTTCTGACGGGCGTAGTAGAAGAACTCGACGGGCTCGATCGTCGCCGTGATGACGATGAGACGCGGGGCCACCTCGCCCTTGTTCTTATAGCGCGCCTTCGCCGGGGAGGCGTTGTACGGATCGAGCAGCAGCAGCCAGTCGTTCGCGTCCATCGCCGAGGCGCGCAGATCGTCGAGCAGCAGCACTTCCTCCCCGCGCCAGTCATCGAGGGGGTTCCCCGTGGCGGCCCGGTAGACCTGCCACCGCTCGCCGTGGGCGTTCGCCGCGTTGATCGCCTCGGTGATGAAGTCCGTGGCGAACCGGGTCTTGCCGATACCGGCATCCCCGTGCACGAATACCACGTGCGTCGAGAACTCACCGGCGCGGAGCTTCGCCGCCGCCCGGTACGCGCGGCGTTGACCGTAGGCGGACAGGGCATCGTCGATCTCCCGCTGATGCCGCGAGTAGATGTCGAACAGTTCATCGGTAAGCATGATCTGATCGCGCGTGATCTCGCCCTGGAGCACGCGCTCGCGCATGTCCTCGAAGTTCTCGGCGACGACCTTCTTCTTCACGTGGGCGCGACCCTTGAGCCACGTCTCCCGGCGCTGGGCGTCGATGCCGAGGTAGTCCGGCCCGCGCACCGTGGCGACCTCCGAAGGCGCGTACTGGTGCTTGTCCGCGTACTTCACGTGCGTCAGGTACGAGAGCATGTTGTCGAAGGCGTACCGCCCGCGACCGGGCTTCTCGACGTACTGCGGTTCGACGCCGATGCCAAACGCGAGCCGATCCAGAGGCGCGCTCTTCGCGCGGCTGGCGAACTTGATCACCGCGTGCAGGTGATCCGGCTTCGGCTCGACCACGAGGGTCTTCTCGGTGTCGCTCCAGACCTCGCGCTCGTCCTTGTCGTGCACGATGCCGTAGGCCTCGACGACCTCACAGCCGATCGCCTCGAGCCGCTGCACCACGTAGGCGAGGATCGCCCCGGCTCCCTGCTGGAGCAGCGCGGCCCCGTTCGCGTCCTCGGCGGCCCAGGTCCAGTACGACGGATCGAGGTACTGCGTGAGCCCGATGCTCGTCGGGTTGTTCTCCTGCTTAGCCACGGCGACCACCGCCCAGGACGTCGGAAGGAGCGTGCGGCGCCTTAAATGACCCCCTATTGACCCCCAAATGATCCTGCGGGGTCACGCGGTGGAGCGAAGGCGAAACCGGCAGCTGACCAGGCATGTTGTTGCATGGCGCGGCAATCGACAAGCCCTTGCCGCGCCCGTAGGAACGGATGAGGCTTCCAGAACTCTTGGAGTGCGGAGCACGGATGAGGACGGGCATCACGACGACGGGCAGCCCGCCTCCGGCGGATGCCAGGCCAGGCCCATCGGTCGGGCTGGTCAGGTCAGCGGGAGCGGTGGCGCTGGTGCGTTCGGCGGCGTTCATCGGGCACCACCCTTGCGGTAACGCTTGATGACGGCCTGATGCGTGACGCCGAGGGCGTCGCCGATCTTGGCCCAGGTCACCCCGTCGGCGCGGGCATCGGCGACGGCCATCTCGACGGCCTCCTCCAGCACGGAGCGGAGCACGCCGAGGTCGTAGAGGTGCGCTTCGCTGTCGGCGAGGGTGGGGTCGCCCACACGCCAGCGGAAGCCGTTCACGTGGGCGAAGGCGGCGGAGTTGGCGCTCATCAGCGATCACCACCCATCACGGCGGCGACCGCGGCCCGCTGGCGCGGAGTCAGCGGCGTGCGGGCCAGGCGCTCACCAGCTCGGCGACCGGCGGCGAGGGCGGCAGCGATGACGGGATCGAGCCCATCAGCCTGCGGATCGGGGGTCGAATCCTGGTCGAGCCCAGGGCAGTCCAGCGCAGATGCGCGGGGAGCGTCGATAACGACAGACATCGGAAGTCCTCAAACATGAGTGTGCTTCCGGTTCCCCGCCACGGTAATTGGGCTGTTTGACCGGCTACTCATCCGGGAGTAGTACCGCCAGCTTCAAAGTCTGGCCCCCGGTGGGATCTTCTTGTCTGCAACCATCCTCCCACGAGTCGATTCACCAGTCCACTGACGAGTCGACTCGCGTGTCAGTCGCGACGCGGCTCTATACGAATGAGGTCGGGGTCGAACTTCACGTGACCGGGCGCGATGGGCTCGATGGTCACCGTCACCAGCTCGTCCACGAGCATCCGGCGGCGGTCCACGTCCAACGTCTTCCACTTCGCCTCGACCACCTCGCGGCGCTCCGCGGTGCCGACCGGCTCGTCCACGTCCGCGAGCAACTTCGCCGCCACCGACACCGAACGGTCGAGCAGCTCCGCGTCGATCTCATCGATGCGGGCCTTCACGTCGTTGATCGCCGCCGTGATCTCCAGGACCGGCTGATGGATGTCACGCAGCAGCGGGCTCAGCTCCTTCACCCGCTCGACCAGGGCGTTCCGCTCCGTCAGCAACTCCTCGTGATCTGGCCCATCGTCCTCCTGCGGCATCACGAGGTTGTGCACATCCACCGAGGACAAGCGGGTGAGCACCGCCTCGGTCACCATCGCATCGACGGGCTCGCGCTGGCGGGTGAGATGGAACTGCTCGCCGCAGCGGTACGTCGGCTGCTTGCGACTGTTCGTCCCGGAGACGAGCGTCGCGCCGCACTTCCCGCACAGCCCGATCGTGGACAGAAGGTACTTCGGCTGGTTACCCTGCCTCGCCGACCTTCGCACGTTGTCCTCCAGCTTCGCCACCGCGGCCCGCCACGTTTGCTCGCCGACGATGGGCGGGAACGCGTCGCCCTGCACCGGGTACAGCTCGCCCGACGCGTAGTGCTTGATGTAGCCAGCGTAGAGCGGGTTCGCCAGGAGGTAGCGCACGGCATCGACGGAGAACTCCGACCCGCGGGCGGTGAGATGACCGGCACCGTTCAGATCCTCGCGGATTCGCCGGATCGACAGCGACGGCTCGCCGAGGAACGCGGCGAAGGCCCGCCGGACGGCGTCGGCCTCCTCCGGGATCAGCTCGCCCTCTCGCGTCCACCCGAACGCCTTCCAGGCGCTCGTCGGGATGCCCTCGAAGCGTCGGCGCTCGTTCGACCTGATCTGACGCTCCGCCTTACGCCTGGCCTCGAACCGGGCCAGTGCCGCGAGCATCGTCGCTCGGAACTCACCGTCGGCCGTCGAGAGGTCGATCTCGCCGTCCACGGTGACGACCCGCAGCCCCAGGTCAATCAAGGTGTTGAGGTCCTTCGTGCTGCGCAGCAGCCGGTCCATGTCCACGGCGACCACCATCGAGAAGCGGCCCGCGCGGGCGTCGTCCAGCATCTCGGCCCAGCGGGTGCCAGCGCGGCGCTTCTTCGTCGCCGACACGGCGTTGTCCTCGTAGACCTCGACGACGTTCCAGTCCTTGGCCTCGGCCAGCGCCCTGATCTTCCTCAGCTGCGTATCGACCGTCCAGCGGTCGCCCTTGCGGTCCATGGAGGCGCGGACGTACGCGGCCACCTCGTTCGTCTTCCTCAGCGCTACCAGTTCGACCATGCAACCAAGCTTACGGAACGAGTGTCACAACCGCGACATGCTCTAGCGCATGTCGATGACGCCGGTGCCCACCTCGATGCGCCGCGTCCGCGCGGCGATGGCACTGAGCAGCGGCACCGGAGCCGCACCCTGCCGCGCGAAGTGGTGGACGCGGAAGTACGCGCCGTTGACGCCCGTCTCGTCGGCGCCCTCGGCGATCTCGACGGCGTCGTGGAGGACCTGACGCGCGTCGGGATCGCCGGGGCCGCGCCCGGAGCCGTAGTGACCGAAGCTGAGGAATCCGAATGCCTTCATGCCCCCGTCAACCTGGTGGACGTGTCACGTATTCCCGGGGTGCTCGAGCCGACTCTTGACCGCGCCCTCGGGCACTCGCACGATGAGTGGGCAGCCTCAGCGCTCCCCTGCCGTTTCGCCATCTCCGGCCCTGCGGGCGGGCAAGGATGCTCTCCGATGGATCACGCCACTCCCATCAGCGCCCCTGCACGCCACGGAGGAGCAGCTGAGGCCGCGCCGGCGTCGCGGCCCCTCTTCGACGCGCACCTGCACATCATCGATCCCGCTCACCCCCTGGTGGAGAACAACGGATTCATGCCCGCGCCCTTCACCGTCGACGACTACCGCGCGCACCTATGGGCTGGGTATCGCCGGCGGCGCGGTCGTGTCCGGATCGTTCCAGGCCTTCGACCAGGGGTATCTGATCGACGCGCTGGCCGCGCTGGGCCCCACATTCGCGGGGGTCACGCAGATCCCCAGCGACACACCCGACGACGACGTCCGGGCACTGCACGACGCCGGCGTCCGAGCCGTGCGGTTCGACATCGCGCGCGGCGACTCCGCGGACCTCGACGACCTGGAGACCCTGGCCCGCCGCGTCCACGACCTCGAGCGCATAGCGCAGTCGCTGAGCCCGGAGCAGGTCTCCGCCGTGTTCTGGGACAACGCCGCCGATCTCTACCTCGGGTCCGCGCACTGATCTGTCGGAACTGGCAGACGGCCGCGACGGGGGTCTGCGACGATGGCGGGGAACACGAGCGCGCATCTTCAGAACAGGAGCCCGTCATGACCGCACCTCGCCGTGCCCTCATCGTCATCGACGCCCAGCAGGAGTACTTCGATGGCCTTCTGCCGATCCAGCACCCGCCCCGCGAACAGTCGCTCGCTCGCATCCGGTCGACCATCGAGGCCGCTGAGAGCGCCGACCTCCCCGTGGTCCTGGTGCAGCACGAGCTGCCCGAGGGCGCTCCGATCTTCGCCTCCAGATCGGCCACCGTCGGGAACCACCCTGAGATCGCGGCCTTCGAGGACCGGGCCGCCAAGCGCGTCAGCAAGCAGTTCTCCAGCGTCTTCGCCCAGACCGGACTGGCGGAGTGGCTGCGCGAGCAGGACGTCGACACCGTCACCCTGGTCGGCTACATGACCAACAACTGCGTCATCGGCTCGGCCGTCGGCGCCGAGCCGCTCGGATTCGCCGTCGAGGTCCTCTCCGACGCCACCGGCGCGATCGACATCGCCAACGACGCCGGCCGCGCCTCCGCCCAGCAGGTGCACGAGACGCTCATGGCCCTGCTGCACTCGAACTGGGCCGCCGTCGCTGACACTGACGCGTGGATCGCTGCCATTCAGGCCGGCCAGGCTCTGGGCAAGAGCGATCTCGTCACCTCTGCTGCAAACGGCCGCGCCGACGGCTGAGGACCCGAGGTCATCATGTTCCCGCAGCACCCCGTTCGGCGGAACCCCGGAGGCACCCGAACAGCGTCAGCGCACTGCGTCCCTCGATGAAGCCCTGACGGCAAAGCGCATGCCGATGGAGAACAGGCCGCTGCTGCGCCGCATCACCTCGACGATCGGGATCAGCGGATACGAGCTCACGACCGGATACATCAAGGCCATCCGCGGCGACGGCGGCCCCGCCCTGCACATCCACCCCGGATACACCGGCGGCTTCTCCTCGGAAGGCGAAGCTATGGAAGCCGCCGGAGACGTCGAACGATGGTTCTACGAGCGTCGCAAGCTGTGGTCTGTCCTGCACCCGGTGCATAGCATCGGCGACGGGGCCGGCGCTAGGAACCGCCAGAACTCAAGACCCGCGCACTTCTGCCCGAACTGCTTCCTCGGAATCGGCACCTGGGTGATCTGCGGGCCCTGAACCAGGCCTTTCAATCCTGATGGATCGCTCTGTTCGCAGCTGTCACGCCCTGGCCACTGCATCGAGTGCCGCGTACGCAGCCCGCATCTCCTCGGTCACGTCGTCGCCCAGGGATTCGATCTGGCGGAGCGTCGGCTGGCGACCGTTGATATGAGGGATGCATCTCGTCGCAGCCTCGATATCGGCAGCTGGGACCTCGCGCGCGAGCACGATCTCGAAGGTCTCCGCGGCGAAGACGAGAAACACTGCGGTGTCGAAGCCGAAGCTGCGGAACGGGCTGAATGTGCCCGCCCGTCCGACCTTGCGCGCCCCCATGGCCTTGACCTGGATCTTTTGACCATCGAGCGAGGTCACATCGTGCGATTTCGTCGAGTTGGGTTCGAGCACGCCTCCCCGAGCCGCCAGCACGATCTGCTCAGCGATGTCACCCAGCGGCTTGTTGTTGGTGCGCACCAGACCCCTCCCTCGGAGTTCGGAGACGATGGTTGCCTCCAGCTGCAGCAGATCCTTCACGCGCAGCGCTGAGAGGTCTGACGGCTCCGTCGTCGCCGCATCTCCCGAACGTGGACTCAAGGTTGGGGCCGTATCGGATTCCGGCACTGACGGATGTGTCGCGACTATGAGTTGATCCTCGTCCTCGGTCAGATCGATGTGCATCTCGCAGTTGGGCACGAGAACACCGCGCACCTGATTCTCCGAGTTCTCACGATCGACGACGAAACCGAGCCTCTCGAAGACTGCCCGAGCGGCCCGGCTCGCATACGTGGTCACCTGGGGCACTCCGTTCCGCCGGGCATGATCGAGAACCGCCGAGACCAGAGCACGCGCCACCCCGCGCTCACCAGCGTCCGGGTGGACGAACAGCATGTCGAGAAGGCCGCCGTCGCAAAGGTCCGCGAACCCGACGATGCGGCCCTCCAGCTCGGCTACGATCGTCCATGCTCGCTCGCGGCGCTCATTCCATGACGCCAGGTCGACGTCGCCGCCCTGGGCCCAGGCCTCGATCGGCGCCGGATCGTAGAAGCGCGCCGCAGTGCCGCGGATCGCCCTGTCGAAGACGTGGCGGGTGGAGTGGGCATCGTCTGGCCGGTACTGCCGGACGATGATCCCGGCAATAGGGCGACCGGGGTCCGTCGGGAGCTTCCGAGCCACGCTGCTTCGAGTGGAGTGATCGCTGCGATCTGCTCGGCAGCCCGGTCCTGCGCGAGCTCAAGGTCGAAGTGAGCCTGCAGATTGAGCCAGAACTGGAGGTCGATACCGAAGTACCGCCCAAGCCGCAGCGCTGTGTCAGCAGTGATCGCCCGCTTGCCGTGCACGATCTCGTTGATGCGCCGCGGTGGGACGCCGATGGAGACAGCCAGCTTGTGCTGCGTGATCCCGAAGCCTTCGATGAAGTCCTCCATGAGGACCACACCGGGGTGGATGGGATCCCGCTTGTCAGTGATAGTCGACGAGTTCGACATCCTCAGCACCTCCATCGTTCCGGGGGAAGCAGATCCGCCACTGATCATCGACTCGAATGCTGTGCTGCCCCGACCGGTCGTGTTCCAGCGACTCCAGCCGATTGCCGGGAGGCACACGCAGCGAGTCGAGAAAGCGGGCGGCGTGGATCTGCGTCAGCTTTCCAAGGACGGCCTTCTGGACACGGGGATCAACCGATGGCAACTTGTCGCCATTCCAGAGCCGCTCAGTCGCCTTGTTGGCGAAGGACCTGATCACGCGACCAGCGTGGCAGGCTTAACGCATCGCATCAATGACGTCAGAAGTTAAACCGAAACTCCACGGCGTTTCGCAGCTGGAGTGAGCCTTCGGAGGACAAGAGTGGGCTTTGTTACTCCCCCTTGGGCCAATTGTGTCGCACTTGGCCGTCCCGACGGTCAACTGAGAACCCGTTTGACGAGCGGGAGCGCATATCGCCAGTCGTCGCCGTCTTGATCAAAGAGATCGGCGTCCTCGAACCAGGTTGCGTCCGCCTCCGGATGAGGGCCAATCAAGCCCACACTTCCATCGCCAAACCGATAACACGCGGCGGCGAGGTCGCCTGTCTCGTAATGGGCGTAGGCCTCAGCGCCGTCCCCAGGCAACCGCGCGCCTTCTTGAAAGTAGGTCCATCGTAACGTGTCGCCCCACGTGACTGCCACCACATCATCCGTACTATCTTTCACAGGGAAGTCGGGAACGCCCACCTCCCCCTCGACGGATTCACTGAAAAAGCCGAAGCCCTCGCTTCCTGCGAGATATGCACCCATGCAGATGCCGAGGTAGCTACCGCCGGTAGCCACAAAGTCACTCACCCCGCGGATGAAATCCGCAGGAAAACTCTGGGCAGCGGCACGAATATCGTCCCCACCGCCGGGCTGAGCGTAGAGAGCGACTCCAGAAAGGGCACTTGATTTGAGAGGGAATTCTTCATGCGGGCCGATAAACGCAACGTCCATACCAAGCGGTGATTGCGACAGTCGCTCAGCAAGAGTTTCCGAGCATCCTGCGCACCCCGCCGGGCCGCGGTACACGAGGGCGATCCGCGCATCCGGAGTCTCGTCGTCGTTCCTGCTGATTGGTGCACATCCGTTCGCTAGCCCAGCGAAAGGGACCGTCAGCAGCCCCGCGAGGACCGACCGGCGCGACCGTCCAGCAGGTGATTCGAACGTACCCATACTTCAATGCTAGGTGGGCTTGGTCTACTGCCCAAAGCGACCGGTGCAGCCTGCTCCTGGCCTCTGATCGTTGAACGCGGCCCGAGGTCAGGGGCTGCTGCTCGGATGGGTGACATTGGATCGTCACGCAGCCTGGTCGGCTGGCTCAAAGTTCGTCTGCAGGTCTGGTTTCGACGCCGGGGAGCGGTGACCGGCTCTTCGCACACGAGGATGTGGGGCTCGCAGTAGCGCGGGTCCTTGGGTTCGACCCACGAGTACGTGAATCGGCCCGGGTTGATGCCGCTGCTGTTTGAGTCCGGAAGGATGGACAGCAGCGGCATCAAACCCGGGCCGATTCACACCCTGACGGCTAGGTCCGAACCCCGCACTGCGACGCGGTTTCATCATCCCGCGCCGGGTCGCACCACGAGCGGATCCCGCAGTGACGGATCCCGCTGCGGCACCTCCGCGTACCGATCCTCACGATGAAGACACCCCATGACGAGGTGGTTGAGCCTGTGACTGCTATCCAGCCGCGACTTTTGAGTTGACCCATGGCGGGCTGCCGTCGTCCTCGACGAGGAGACGTTTACCCATTGGGTGTGTCCGTTCTGGGGTCAGGCGAACTATCGCAGGGCTTCGCCGAGGCGAGCGGCGGGCGTGAGGTCGGCGGCGAGACCGCCGCCGGTCGCAGCCCGGGCAAGAGCGCGACCCAGCGCAGGTGCCTGCTTGAACAGATTGTGACCGGCCACAAAAAGGACAGAGCCTGCCTCCCACACGGCCACGCCGTCCTCGCTCCACGGGAGGTCGGTCACCCAGCAGTGAAGAAAGTCGCGCGGCTCCGGGTGGAGACCGGGCAGCGCCCGTGTCACATATTCGCGCGCGCGTTCGTCCAGCGATCGAATCGCTGCAGGGTCGATGAACGTTCCGTCGTCGCGGACGCCGACGGTGTCGCTGAGTCCGACCGAATAACTGCTGTTGCCCGGTAGCGGCGTCGCGTACACGCCGACTTCGCCGAAGACGCCGCTGCTGTCCTGCAGGCACGCGACTCGTGCCGGGGCGGCGGCTTTCACATCGAAGGTCAGCCGGACGTGCGCGGCAAGGCGAACCGGCAGCGACAGGCCGACGCTGCGGGCCAGGCGGGCGGTTTCGCGGCCGGCGCACACGACCACCTTGGAGAAGACAGCCCGGTCGGTGACGCTGCGCACCTCGACCGTCCCGTCGGCGCGGGGATCGATGGAGATGACTTCCGCGGTGGTGACGGCATCTGCGAGGGCACCCGCGAGTGCCGTGATCGCGGCGCGGGTGCGGATCGCGCCGCCCGACTCGTCGAGCACCGCTGGCCCCGAGTACCCAGCGAGCAGCGGCATTCGCTGGGCGAGCTCGGCGGCATCGATCTCGTGCGCTTCCACGCCGCCGACCTGCTCGAGCACCCGCAGCCGCGCCAGGGCGCTGTCGCCGATCGCCACGACACCGTCTGATGAGACCAGCTCGACGTCGAAGTGTTCGGCCCACTCATCCCATATACCGCGGCTTTCGCGCGCGAAAGCGACGAGTCGCGGGTCGTCGTGGGCATGCCGGAAGATCCGCGACTCGCCCGCGGACTGACCCCCGCCGGGCAGACCGGCCTCGTACAAGCGCACCGGCACGCCCTGCTCCCGCAGCGCGTACGCCGTCGACAGACCGACGATCCCGCCCCCGATCACTGCTACCTCGGGTGAACGCGTCGGGGCAACGTCGTCAGTTCCTGTCATCGCGGTTCCTCGATCTGTTAAGGATGTGAGATAGACCTCAAAAGTAAGGGGCCGCTACCACGACGTCAACGGGCTGTGTCAGCCCGAAGTCACCGCGCGCAACGACCCCTCACGTCGGGGTCAGTACTCCCGGTCTGTGGTGTCAGGCGGGAAGTTTGGAGCCCAACACGTCGAGCTTCTCGATCGTCGGTTCGGAGAACAACGCACCGGTCTGCTCGCCGAGAGCTACCGCAACAGGGCCGGACAGGTGAGCGTCACGTCCGGCGTCATCGGGGAACACATCGAAGATCCCGAAGGAGGAGGGCCCGAGGCGGATCGCGAACCACGCGGTGGTCGCCGGCTCTTCCTCAACAAGCGCACGGCCGCTGTCAAGGAACTCCTTCACGTCCTCCTCCTTGCCGGGCAACGCGTCAAACCTCACCAGCAATCCCTTGGTCACACTCATGATGTCTCCTCTTCCTTTTCTTCCTTTGTCGTGGTGCCCGCGAGTTGGGACACGATCGCCTCGGAGAACGCCGGCAGGTCCTCCGGCGAGCGGCTGAGAACCCGGGCCGATTCACTATGGCTATGGTAATCGCCTCTATGTCGTACCAAAAACGAGCGTAGCAGCTCGTTGAGGAATCCCTCAGCGGGCATTCATTCGGGCAGGACTTACGTCCGCCAAGAACTTCAGCCCCACCATCCACCGCCGACCTATTGCCTCCTCAGCGGTCCGGGCCTGCATCGGAGTCCTCTGCACGCGATGTGTCGTCATTCTGCACCGCGTCGTGGACCGCGCTGTCATTGTTCTCTGCGCGGCGTGAGCGGCGCCGCGCCTCGCGCCGTGCGCGCTCCCGGTAGCTATAGGCGGCCTCGAGCACCGACTCTTCACTTTCGAAGCCAGACCCAATCGCACCCGCGATCGTCGCAGCGGCGGTCGCGAACAGGGTCACCAGGAGATACTCGCCCAGTCCGTATTCGTCTCCGGCGTACTGGCTGAACACCTCCGGAGTGAAGACGATCAGCGCGGCAGTCAGGTTCAGGACGAACAGCCCCGCATAGCCGCACGTCAGCCCAATAGCGAGGGTCAAGACAGTCGACGCGTTGAACAGCACCGTTCGCTCACGTTCCTGCGGCGGCAGATCTTTGGCTCGTTCCCAGAGGTGGTGATAGACGATGAGCCAAGTGATCATCACCGTAATTGAGGCAACGACGACGGCGACCAGCTGCCACGCTGCCATGGTGAGTGCGAGTTCCCACAGCGTGGTGTTCAACAGATAGAACGCGCTGAACGCGAACGCTCCCACCAATGCCCCTCGGAGACCGGAGACCAGCCGCCACGGACGATTATCCCGGACCATTCCCACGAGCAGCCGAAGACGCCCGCGGTTCGCGAAGATACGGACGTCGACCCCGTCTTGGTTTGGGGTCGTCCACTCGAAGGCACCGCCCAGAGCCGGGACCCGTGACCGCCGATGCGCCTGGGACCCGTTCTTCGGAGTGGTCCCGCCGCGCATGTCCCCAATGAGCTGTGTCACCACCTCTGAAACTCGCCTTCGTAGGCTCATGGCCCCGAAGGCCGGCAGTGAAACCACCGCCAGGTTCCGACTGTGGTCGGCGTCAGCGACGACGGGGCGCCGGTCGATCATCAGTGGGAGGTCGGTCACGCATACCGCGAGGTCCCAGCCATGTTCCCGCTTACGCTCGGCTGCCAGGTCCATCATCTCAAACCGCTTCTCGTCACTGGGAGGCAGTCTCTCTCGGTGCACCTCCACTCTCCAGTGACCGTCAACGAGCTGCTCGGCGAGTAGGCCAGGCAGTTCCCGTTCGAGATGCTTCGCGACTGTCAGGGCGGTGGCGACGGGGTCGGCTATCACCCCGACCACTACCTCCCCCGTCGGGCTTTGCGTCGTCCCGATGGGTTCACTCTTGTGAGTCGTCAAAAGTCGACTCCTTCCGCGTTGTCAGTTCGCGTGCTCCTGCCGGCTTCTCTGAATCGGCCCGGTTTCTCCGCCGCTGCTTTTGTGGGTGCGGGCTGACTCTCGGGTGAGGGCCTCGTTGTGCAGCGTCTCGAACTCTATCGGGGTCAGCATCCCGAGGGAGCCGTTGAGGTGCCGGTTGTTGTACCAGTCGACCCAGCCGGCAGTCGCGAACTCGACGTCCGCGAGGGTCCGGTAGGGGCCGGCGTGGAAGACGATGGCCCGGACGCACTCGGTCTTGTAGAGCCCGTTGATCGTCTCCATCAGCGCGATATCGAAGGCATCTCCGATGGTCCCGATCGACGGGGTGATGCCCTCGAGGTCGAGGTGCTCGGTGTACCGGATCGACGTGTACTGCGATCCGCAGTGGCGTCATGACGAGATCGGTGCGCAGCTCCAGGACGCGTGCCAGCCCACGATCCGCTGAGCGAAGACGTCCACGACGAACGCGACGTAGACGAACCCCGCCCAGGTGCCGACGTAGGTGAAGTCGGTGACCTAGACCAGGTTCGGGGCGGTAGCGGTGAAGTCGCGATTCAGTAGGTCACCGGCTCGCTTCCCGTCAGGATCGGCGATCGTCGTGCGGAGCTTCTTCGCCCGCCGGATACCTTCGCGGCCGAGGGTGCGCATCGCCCGGTCCACCGCCCCACGGGACGTGCCGGCCAGGCCTTCCAGGCGGCGCAGCAGCGCGACCCACTTCCGCCGTCCGTAGAGGCCCTCGGGCGTCATCGGGGCCTGCCCGGTGACGGGGTTGGCCCTCCAGGCGAGGTCGCGGACCTTGTCCTCGACCAGGGCGTCTGTGACGGTCCGATCGGCGAGGCGGGTTCCGTGATCGACCTCGGCCTGCGCGAGCCAGCGCCGCGCGGACTCCAGCGAGGCGCCTTCCTGCCGGGCGAGCGCGGCAGTGAGGGTGGGGTTACTCCTGGAGGTGCTCCCTGACGAGCCGCACGCACCTGGCGCGCAGCTGGGGATCGATCTTCTTCGGCATGCTGTCCATCCTTCCGGACTCAAACAGCAGCGGCATCAAACCCGGGCCGATTCACAGTGCCCGCGGGATGCCGGCGAGGTCGTAGTCGTGGGGTGTCGCGTACTCGAGGCAGCAGTGCCGTCGACGACGGTTGTAGGACACCTCGATGTACTCGAAGATCGCGTTCGCGAGCTCGATCTCGCCACCCTGGGCTCGGGCCCCGACCTACACGGGATCATGGAAGCGCGCCACCTTGCCTCGGACCGCCCGACGGAGCTGTCCGCGACGATCGCCTGCAAGCCTCTCCAGACGGTTGGTTCCCCGGCGGGATCCTCAGGTCCTCGACATCCCGATCACGGCGCCGCGCAGAGGGGCCCCTGCAAGTGACCATCACGCCATCTTGTACAAGATGTACCATCAGGACATGACTTCCGTAACGCTCTCCGACTTCCGCAGCCGCCAGGCCGAACTCATCGCCGCAGCACAGCGCGAGCCCGTCGAGATCACCTCGCGCGGCGCTGGTCGTCGCGCGGTCGTCGTGTCCCCGGAGTTCTACGATCGCGCACTCCAGGCATTGGAAGATCAGGCCGACATCCGTGCTGCGGCGGCCGCGCGTGAAGAGACCGAGCGCGTCTCCCATGAGGAGCTGGTCGCCGAGCTCGGACTCTGATCCGTGGCGTATCGCGTCACCTACGTCGCCTCGGCGGCGAAAGCCCTTCGGAAGCTCGACCGTCAGACCGCCCGACGTATTCTCGAGGCACTCAACGCCCTTGCTGATGACCCTCGCCCACCCGGTTGCATCAAGCTTCAGGGCGGCGAGGGCGAGTTGCGCATCCGAATCGGTGACTACCGAGTCGTCTATGACGTCGTGGACGATGAGCTGGTCGTGCTGATCCTCCGGGTCGGGCACCGCAGAGAGGTCTATCGATGAGCGGCGACGGATCTCGGAGCATCGCTGACGCGCGCCGGAGCGCCCAGACCATAGGCCTCGCCAGCGACTCCACCCGGGCCCTCATCGCCCATCTCGCCGCGTAGCATCACCTCGAGGGCAATGTCCCCTGGGCACCGTCGCCCCCCCCCCCCCCCCCCCCCGCAGCACGGCGGCTGGCGACCAGTTCCTGACGGAGTTCGCAGAGAAACTCACCCGGTCGCGAGGGTGAACGGCGACTCGCTCACACGTTGAACCGGAACTCCACCGCGTTCCGTAGCCGAATAACCTTCGAGCAAGCGTCTCCTGGCGGATCGTGCCCGGCCCCACCTATGTGCCAACCTTGCCCCGGCGGCGATCACGTGAAGCCGGACTCTACGGGCTCGTCGATCCAGTACCGGGCCGAGTGCTGCCAGCCTTTGCGCGTCTTCGGCGCAGGAGAGGCCGCTAGGGCTAGGATCTTCAATCAAGCTGTAGCTTCACACAGCCGCCGCATCACCCCGATCCCTCAACATTCGTTTGGAGGTATCAGACACATGAGTGCACTAACCACACCGTTTTCCAATCCAATTTGGCAAGGGCTCGCCCGCGAGACAGATCTAGCCGCACAACTCATTCACTCGGGCGCAAACGAGATCGGCCGCGCCGACTATGCAAACCAAGGAGGATATACGGCAGCTCAGTTTGGATTCTCAAATGGACTAGAAAGACTCGGGAAGCTCATCCTCACTTGTGATCACCTCCTGTCCCATGGCCGACCCCTGAATGATAAGCAACTTCGCTTAAAAGGTCACTCGATTTCGGATATCTCCGACGAGGTTGCGAGAGTCGGAGACAGGAGAGGGCTAGAGCTCAGATACGAGCGACCGGCAAGTCCTATAGCAGCCGGTACATTAGCTAGTTTCGACGATTTTGCGTCCGCCAGCCGTGGCCGCTACGCCAACCTCGCTTCTTTGACGGGGAATCGGTCACCTCACGAACCCACCGCGCACTGGTGGGACACGGTTTGCGAGCCAATACTTGACGAGCACTTTCGTGGCACAAAACGAGAGGAGCGCGCCCGCGCAAAATCACGACAAGTCGGGGCCATTCTCGCCGACTTCAGCGTTACGATCCATTTCCACGAGGACGGCTCGTTAGTTACTGACCCGACTCAGGCGAGTTTCATGACCCACGAGCGCCAGATAACTCAGAAGTGGGGTCGGTTTTACTCTCTCAGCCATGCTCGATGGATGAGTGAAATTTTTACAGAACTGACATATTTTGCTGGATATACTGCGGGTACCGAGTACCTATTCGGCCATCATGAGCGACTACAGTCTCTCAGAGTGCCCGACACATATCTGAAGAACAGAAAAACCTGGCCTCTTCAGTAAGCGGAACTGAGGATTTCGTCGAAGTCTATGCACTGAAACGGGATTTCACTGACGTGCCGTAGCCAAATTACCTCTGGCAATAGCTACTCGCGCGGTGGCGAGCGTACGCCGCTCATGATGCGCCATCACCCGCCTATCCTAGGCAAGAGGATGGCCACAGAAGCGCGCGGGGGGGGGGGGGGGGGGGGGGGACCGAGGGAATGGCATTGAGCCCGTCGCAGGGCCGCCCACCGGGACTGCACCCGGCGCTGTCGATTCGCCAAGGGTTCGCGCTCCTTGAAGAGGCCGGGTCAGTGCGCAACCTCCTTCACGACTCCGTGGAAGCGATGCGAAGCCTTCGCTTCGTCTCCCTGCACGGTGAAGGCATGTTACCTCTGGATAGCATCGGCGTGGAGAAGGCCCGGCGAAACGGAAGTCCACCACGTCCCCGTTCATCAATCAATCACCAGGCCTGCCCCGCAATGACTCATGATGTTTCCGGTCATTGTTAGTCCGCCAATCTCGCTTGATCGCGCATCGAACCGGACACCAGTGCCACCGACAACCATAGCGATCTCAACGGTCACAAGCGGAAATGAGATCGTATCCTCGAGACTAAGGATCCTGGGGTGCTTCGCGCCTAGGCTCTCCGCGGAGTCCCACTGCTTGAACCGGATTCGGACATCATCGCCGTTCGAGTAGCGCACCCGTAGATAGCTCCCGTTGGGCGGACTCTCGACATCTAGCGGATCACCCGCAATATCCCAATCATTCGCCAGAAGTTGAGCACGACGCTCATGCGAAGCGGTCAGCATGCGCATGTTAAGGAGAAGGTAGCCGTCCTCATCGCGCTCAAACCAGATCAGGGGCTCACCTCTAAAGACGACCATATGAGGCGTCTCGTGATAGTAATTGCCGCCCACAATCGCGACGACCTCACGTCGCATCCACTCGAACCGGCCTCGTACTGTGGCAGATTGCGGCCCGGTCTTGAGCTCTCGGCATTGCTCGACAGTCAGAGCGTCCGCCTTGGCATGGTGATTCGCGCAGAGAGCGAGCATCCCACTTGGGTTGTGATGCCTCTCCACATGCCATGGCGGATCGAAGTGGTGATATTCCAGATAGGGATTTCCGCACCCACCCACAGGGCAACCGAACCCGACCTCACGCCGCAACTGCCGCCGCACATCCGTGGGAGGTCTACGCTGAATCTCTTGCATGTTTGGGATCTCCTACTAGCCAAACTGGGCGAATCTCCACCGCCTCGGTACCGAGCAGCTCGCGCGTCTCCTCCATGAGGCCGGAGGCACGCATCAGCACGTTGCCGTCCACGCGGTCGACCTCCACGAGGATGTCGAAGTCACTACCAGGACGCGCATCGCCCCGCGCAACCGATCCGAAAAACACCGGGCTCGTCGCGCCGTACTTCGCGGTCAGACGGTCGAGCTCGTCGCGGCGCGACTCGATGAGCTCTCGCAGAGCCAGAGCCTCCGCGGCCACGGCGCTGATAGGCATGCCCTCAGGTTACGCGGGCACGCCTGCGCCGCCAGACGTTAGACATTGAACCTAAACTCCACCGAGTTCCGGCACATAGGTACATCTGAACACGGGGTTCACGTGCGCCCTCTCCCCACGGTCAGTGCTCGCTACTGATCAGGGGACACAGGCTCACCCTCGACGTGGGTCAGCCTGCTGGACGCCACGAAGGCGGTAGCGCGCCATCACGGCGGCAGGGAACCCGGCTGAGACGCCACATACTAGGGATCTGAAGAGGGCTCGACCATGCCAGCGGTCGGCCCCTATTCCTTCGCGAGCACGGCGTTATCCGTCAGGCAGAAGTCATCGTTGATCTTGATGACCAGCGCAACGAGTAGGCGGAGCGCTGTTAGATACGTGTGGCGGTGAACGCGGTCGTCGTCACCGTCTGCCTGTGATCCATGGAGGTAGCGGTTGCGCAGGCTAGGTCCGTTGCTGAACTCCTTATCGTTAAGGAAGTAGTTGAAGTAGCTGACCTCCGCGGCGCTGAGCAGCGTTGATCGATGCGCCAGCCATCCGGCGCTCACCATCTCGTCAATGGCTTTCTGGCCGGCCGCCGAGTGATGGAGACAGCTCGTCACCTCGCACTCCCAGAGTTCCTTGAGCACATGCAATTGTGTCGCGCTTGCAAACGCAATTCGGTCACGATCTCCGGTCAGGATGCCCTTCTCGACCAGGAAGTCGATGTTGCGCTGTTGGTACTCGTGGAACTGGTCGTAGGCGATGTCATTGGCGATGACCAAGTGGAGGAAGCTCTCTGCCTCCAGATCGCTGCTGATGTGCACCAATCCGGATTGGTCCGAGAAGAGCAGGTGCTGAATTCCTTGGATGTCTGCGTTGTTGGCAACGTAGGCGTACTTATCCACAACCTGACTCGGGATGTCGCTGTAGGAAAGCTGCTCCGATGTGATTGTCAGCAGCTCCGGGTCAACCTCGCCGTAGTCGACATGCAGCGTGAACTGCTTGAGGACGCTCTCCATCTCTGAGAACAGATGGCGGCTCTTCTCAAGGTAGGTAGCGGTCGGGCTGGAGGCGCGGTACTTCAGCCCCTTGGCACCGAACTCCTGCTCAAGGTAGTCCGTGAAGAACCAAGCGATGACCGACTCGAGCTCTATACCTTCGGAGCTGAGGAAGCGCTCGTACATCAAGGTCTGGAGCAAGGACGCCTGGTCCTGGAGCCTGAACGCCGCCCCCGTCCGGTAGTCGCCCTTGCCCGGCGTACCCATGAACCGCTCGAAGACGCCAAGTTGCGCTCCGTAGGAAGGGAGTTCCAGGAGCATGTGGTCGTTGGCGAACTGGAACAGGTGAACGAAGTTATTCAGGATAGTCGGGTAGTCGAGGTTCTCCGTGAGCCAGGTTCGACTGTAGGAGTACTTGCCAACCATGCCGTCCAAAGACTGGACGACCTCTTCGACCTGATCGGCCGAGATGCCCACTTCGCAGCCGGTCTTGATCCCCTCCGTGGACTCGAACATCTTCTTCGTGAGCGCATCTGCCTTGCGACGAGCCTTTAGCTTCAGTCGTGCATCGACGCCGGTGTTCTTGTTAGCTCGTGCGGATGCGATCAGCTTGACGAAGTTGAGGTTGGGCTCTTCCTCATCGAGGTAGCGGTCAAACAGGCCACGCTGATCCGCGGGAGTGAAGCTCTTCGGAAGATGGATTGGATCCCGCCCCTCGGACTGGAGGAACTTCCGCGCAAGCAGCTCAGCATTGCGCGGCCCAGCGAGTAGCAGGGCCCGAATCTCCTGGTCGTAGGCACGCACGAGTGCCTGGCATGAGAGCAGATCGTGCGGGTGGAAACTCTGCTTTTGAAGTGCAGCAAGCACGATCGAGTCAGTGCAGCGCTCGAAGACCTTGTTCTTTCCGAGGAGATCGAGGACGTCTGTGCGGTACTGAAAGTCAACGTCCTGAACGAGCGTTGAGAAGGTGGCGTCAGTCACTTTGCCGAAAAACCTGCCGATGACTTTCCGGATCTCGGGGACGTGCGCCAGAGGCGCGTCTCGCTCTGCTTCGGCCAGGTCCTTCGGGAGAACTTTGTGTTCTAGGAACAACGCGAGATGATGCAACTCAACGATGTCGTTTATGCCTTGATCGCCACGAGTAGCATCGAATTCACGGACGAGCTCTAGGAGGCGGTCGGCCTGCCAGAAGGTTCCGTAGTCGCTGAGGCCGAAGAACTTCAGTCTCTTCTCTGGTCCGCTTTCCGACACTCGAATCTCCCTCCCGGTAGGCGTCACTCTATACAGTTCGGGGGCGCCTAGTGGCACGAATTTGAAGTTGTTGCCTGATCGTGCAGCAGTCCCCTTGGGCGGAGCCGTCGTCCACGTCGATCGTTGCGCCGGCTCCTCGTTCTGTCGTGGAAGCGAGCCGAACTAGCGGCGCATCACCCCGAGGCGGACACGACCTACGTCTCCATGGGCATAATCCCGCGCCCCATCGGGCTCCTCCCCACCGCGGAGCGGCGCACGACGGACGATGCACAACTACGCGGGTAGGTCCCTTGCAAAAGCGCCGGGCACTAGTCCTGACTCAACACTCGACAAGAATCATCAACGAATCTCACTAGTTATTGAAACGGAACTCCACCACGTTTCGGACACCGCAAACCTCACAGACTTTACGCCATTCAACACCCCCTCCGGCCGCCTAGCCCACACGGCCACTCGGTCCTGTCCAATCGGGCACTGTCCTGAGTGGAGTGATGAGGGTTCAGACCAGCTTTTCTAGTCCGTCTAAAGGGTTGGGGGCATATTCTCCCATTGGGGCTGAGAGAAGGTAATCTGCCGCCTCGGACGGGTCGTTCTTGAATATTCCCAAGAGTTCATCGCAACCACGAATGTAGCTTTCTCTCGCGTAATCCGATCCAAACTCTGCTGTGTCGCCATGCTTACGGAGTTTCAATAGAGCGTCATGCAATTGGCGGAGCTGAATATGGCTGGGCTTCAGGCCTGAAGGCAACGTCGCAATCTCCCGCGCGGCGGCTCTGACATCATCAAATATGTTCATGTGTTTCATGCTACAGCGGTGGGGACTGCCGCACCGTTAGGTGACAGTTGGGGTGTCAGGCCGCGAGGCTCACGGCGGGGTTCATGATGGTCTCGTATTCGATGGGGGTCAATCGACCCAGACGGGCCTGTCGACGGCGGCGGTGATACTTGCGTTCGATCCAGGTAACGATCGCGATCCGGAGCTCGTCGCGGGTCCGCCACCGCTTCCGGTCCAGGACGTTCTTCTGCAGCAGGGCGAAGAAGGACTCCATCGCGGCGTTGTCCCCAGCGGCACCGACTTTCCCCATCGACCCGATGAGGTGATGACGGTTCAACGTCTGCACGAATTTGCGTGACCGGAACTGGGATCCTCGGCCCGAATGCACGATGCAGCCAGCGACGCCACCGCGGCGGGAAGCGGCGTTGTCCAAAGCGTTCACCGCCAGCCGTGCCTTCATACGGTCGCTGATCGAGTAGCCGACGATCCGGGCTGAGAACACGTCCTTGATGGCACAGAGGTAGAGCTTTCCCTCATCAGTCCAGTGCTCTGTGATGTCGGTCAGCCACAGTTCGTTGACGTCATCGGCGGAGAAGTCCCGCTTCACGAGATCGTCGTGGACCGGCGGCCCGGGACGCTTTCCGTTCTTGCCGCGATTCTTCCCGAACACGGACCACCACTGGTTGTCCCGGCAGATGCTCCATGCCGTCCGCTGGCACATCACTTCGCCGGCCTCGGCGGCTTCGCCGGCCAGGAACCGGTAGCCATACTCGGGGTCATCGACGTGGGCGTCCAGTAACGCGTTGGCGCGGTAGGCCTCAGTCAGCTCAGCCTGGGTGACCTGCTGGTGGCGCCAGCGGTAGATAGGGCTGGCGGGAGAGCTTCAGGACCCGCAGGGACACCGCGACGGGGATGCCGTCAGCGGCGAGCTCACTCACGAGCGGGTAGAACCTTTTCCCGGCAGGTTCGCCTAAGAAAGGTAGGCGGTGGCGCGGCGGAGGACCTCGTTCTCCTGCTGGAGCAGCCGGATCTGCTTGCGGGCCTCACGCAGCTCGGTCGATTCCTCCCGTGTCCTGCCGGGGCGGTTGCCGTCGTCGATATCGGCTTGGCGGATCCATTTGTGCAGCGTCATCTCGTGGACTCCGAAGTCCTTCGCGATCTGCGCGATCGTGATGCCGTCCTCACGGGACCGGGCCACTCGCACGACGTCTTCACGGAACTCCTGGGCGTAGGGAGCGGGCATGATGCACATCCTTCCAGGCCGCCCAACGGGCAAGCCAGATCAGATGTCACCTCTCCGTGCGGCAGTCCCGGTCGCCCTCGGGTTGGAGCCGCTGCAACTACAGTCAACCAATGACTCCGCCGAACACTCAGCGCCTCCGCTTCCGTCGCATGCAGCCCACTGACATCGATCCGATGGCCGACATGCTTGGCGATCCCGAAGTCATGCGCTTCTACCCCGCGCCGAAAACTCGTGAACAGGCAGCCCGATGGATCACCTGGAACGAAGAGAACTACGCGAAACACGGCTACGGCCTGTGGATCGTCGAAACGAGTGACGGGGAGTTCGTCGGCGACTGCGGCCTCACCTGGCAGGACGTGAATGGCGCACCCAAACTCGAGGTCGGCTATCACGTCGTCGCTGCGAAGCAGGGCAGCGGTTACGCCACCGAAGCCGCCATGGCGTGTCGCGACTATGCACGTGACGTTGTCGGCTGCCCCGAGCTGGTTGCAATCATCCACCCCATGAATGAGGCATCGGAACGAGTCGCCCGGAAACTCGGCATGCATCGACGTGACGTCGATCAAGGCGGAAACATCCCTGTGCGAACGGTCCTCGGGATGACGTTCGAGTCGTAGCGAGCGAAGAGCAAAAGCGCTGCACCCCTCAAGGGATCCGGCGCTTCGCCCAAGAGGTTAAAGCGGAACGCGACTAGACGTTAAACCGGAACTCCACCGAGTTCAGTCACGAAACAACCTGCGCCAGTGCACGCCTCGTGGACCCCGTCAGGCCATTTCGACGCAGCCCCCCCCCGGCAGCACTCATCAGCTTCTAGGAGCACAGATGTTGAAGCACCTCTCGGCTGGTAGGTAGACTGGTCTACTTACCAGCCGAGAGGTGCGAGATGAGTCAAGGAACAGCGCGGGAGCGGCTGCTCGACGCTGCGGCGAGACGCTTCTACGAGGACGGCGTGCACGCAACAGGGATCGACACGATCACGTCTGAGGCCGGTGTCGCGAAGAAGAGCCTCTACAACAACTTCTCGTCCAAGGAGGAGCTCGTTCGCGCCTACATCGACGCCCGCCATGAGGAGTGGCTCGACCTCCATCGGAAACGCTCTGCGAAGGCTTCGACAGCCGCGGACCGGGTCGTGGCGGTCTTCGACGCCTACATCGACCACGCGGACGACGCCCACGGCCAAGGCTTTCGAGGTTGCGGGCTGCTCAACGCGGCCGCCGAGTTTCCGGCCGGCCACCCCGCCCGCTCGTCAGTACGCGCGCACAAGGAGCAGGTGGAGAAGATTCTCGCCGAGAACCTGGAATCCATCACCACCGAAGCCGAGGCACTGGAGCTGGCCGAGCACTTCAGCTTCCTTCTCGAAGGAGCCGTCGCACGGTCCGGCCTCGAGGGCACCCCTGCGCGCCTGGAGCACGCCCGCGCCATCGCATCGCGGATGCTGGCCGCGCTGTGAAGCGAGGCTTCCCCACCGGCGTCATCGCGGTCCTCGCCGCCGCCTTCCTGTGGGGCACCACGGGGACTGCCGCGACGTTCGCACCGACAGTCGGGCCGCTGGCCATGGGCGCGGCAGCACTCGGCATCGGCGGCATCCTCCAGGCAGCCATCGCCGCACCCTCGCTCCGCCGGGAACGGCCCGCACTGTCTTTGCAACGTGGGACAGTGCTCGCCGGAGCCGGAGCCGTGCTGATCTACCCGCTGGCCTTCTACAGCTCGATGCATCTGGCCGGTGTCGCGGTCGGCACGGTCGTGTCCCTCGGCTCTGCCCCGATCGCCTCGGGCCTCTTGGAGCGGGCGATCGAGCGACGCAGACTCAGCGGCTGGTGGGTGCTCGCCGCAGCGCTCGGCATCGCTGGCAGCGCAGTGCTGTGCGCAGCGAAGATGCACGACGCGCCGAGCGAGACGCTCCCCACGGTCGCCGGCGTCATCCTCGGCCTGGTGGCAGGCGTGACCTACGCCATGTACTCCTGGAGCGCTCACCGCCTCATGGACCGCGGTGTCGGGCGCGCCGCCGCGATGGGCGCTGTCTTCGGCCTGGGCGGCATCGCCCTCATGCCCGTACTCCTGCTGACCGGCGCACCGCTCATCGCTTCCGCCCAACCCATGATGGTCGGAATCTACATGGCACTGGTCCCGATGTTCCTGGGCTATCTGCTCTTCGGGTACGGCCTCACGCGCGTCACTCCAAGCGCCGCGACAACGCTCACGCTCGCTGAACCCGCGATCGCCGCGCTCCTGGCCGTGGTCATCGTCGCTGAGCGCCTCCCCGCCATCGGATGGGCTGGACTCGCGGGCATCTGCGCCTCACTCCTGGTCCTCTCGCTCGCACCTGCGACACAGGCGTGTGCCGCCGAACCGTCGCGTTCGCGCGAGCTCCCGATACGTCAGGAAGCTTGAATCAGTCAGCCTGAGATAGACATCGGGCAAGACCTGGAGATGCGCCCCAGTACCGGGATGAAATCACTGGGCACGGCCCAATAAGGTCCGTGGAGAGGTTAGATGGCGAAACGAAATTCCACCACGTCCCCGTCCTGCATGACGTAGTCCTTGCCCTCCATGCGCACCTTGCCGGCGGCCTTGGCATCGGCCATGGAGCCTGCGGCCACGAGGTCGTCGAAGGACACGATCTCGGCCTTGATGAACCCACGCTCGAAGTCCGTATGGATGACGCCGGCCGCCTGGGGAGCCGTATCGCCCTTGTTGATCGTCCAGGCACGGGCCTCCTTGGGGCCGGCGGTGAGGTAGGTCTGCAGCCCGAGGGTCTCGAAGCCCACACGCGCCAGCTTGTCCAGGCCGGCCTCGTCCTGCCCGGACATCTCGAGCATCTCGGCGGCCTCCTCGTCGGAGAGCTCCACGAGCTCGGACTCGAGCTTGGCATCCAGGAACACGGCCTCGGCCGGGGCCACGAGCTCGGCGAGCTCGGCCTGGCGCTCGGCCGAGCCGAGCACGCCCTCGTCGCAGTTGAAGACGAAGATGAACGGCTTGGCCGACAGCAGCGTGAGGTCACGGATCTGATCGAGCTCCAGCGAGTCCTTGCGGGAGTAGATCGTGTGCCCCTCGGAGAGCACCTCGTAGGCCGCCTGATAGGCCGAGAGCTTGGCGGGGTCCGCCTTCTTGATCTTGACCTGCTTCTCCAGGCGCGGGATCGCGTTCTCGAGGGTCTGCAGGTCGGCGAGCACCAGCTCGGTGTTGATGGTCTCCATGTCGGAGGCGGGATCGATCTTCCCGTCCACGTGGACCACGTCGGGGTCGTCGAAGGCGCGGACCACCTGGGCGATGGCGTGCGCCTCGCGGATGTTGGCCAGGAACTGATTGCCCAGCCCCTCCCCCTCGGAGGCGCCCTTCACGATGCCCGCGATGTCCACGAACGACACCGTGGCCGGGAGGATCTTCTGCGACCCGAAGATGCCCGCGAGCGCACCCAGTCGCTCGTCCGGAAGGCTGACCACGCCCACGTTCGGCTCGATCGTGGCGAACGGGTAGTTCGCCGCGAGCACGGTGTTGCGGGTCAGCGCATTGAACAGGGTCGACTTGCCGACGTTGGGGAGACCGACGATTCCGATAGTAAGAGCCACGGGAGGACACCCTACCGGCGACAGGCTCGGCGGTCCGCCCAGCGGCCGAACATCACAGTCCGATCACAACCCCTTGCGATCGCGAATCACGACTACCAACGTAGGTGCCATCGCAAATCGCGATGCAGGACACACCGAAGAGGTGAGCACGATGAACAGCAAGCAGATCCGCAGCACCACCATCGCCACCGCAGCGGCCTCCCTGCTCTTCCTGGGCTCGGGCGTCGCGGCACAGGCCGCATCTGCGGGCCCCACCACCGACCCGTACGAGGCCGACCAGGCTGACGCCGCCGAGAAGTGCGACGGACTGACCGGCCAGGAGGCCTTCGAGAAGAAGGCCGATGACCTGCCGGACGCCGACGACGGCCACTACACCTGGACCGCCGACAGCGGCATGGCCGACACCGAGCACTACACCCCCTGCGACGGCCTTTCGGCCATCACCGTCAGCTACGCCACCGACGAGGGCCTGCCGGCCGGCAGCCCGGGCTACTCCATCGTGATGCTCTTCCACGACGGCGAGTACCTGGGCACGGACACCGCCGAGGCCTACGAGTGGACCCCGGAGATCGAGCGGGTGGACGAGGACACGCTGGACGTCGAGTACCCCTACGGCCACCGCGACAACGCCGTCGGCCCCGAGGGCACCACGGAGTCCACCTTCACCTGGGACGAGGCGTCCGATTCCGTCGAGCACTCGGGCGAGTTCCCGGACACCTTCTGATCCCCTCTCCGCCGCCCGCTCCCTGGGCGGGCGGCGGCCTTTCTGAGCAACGGAACCCAGACGCTTCAGCACGATCGACCCTCACGAGGTGAGACTCATGAACCGCACCCAGCTCCGAGACTCCGTCATCGCCGGCGCAGCGGCCTCCGCTCTGCTGCTCGGCACCGGCACCGCAGCCCATGCCGCCGACGTCGCCCCACCTCAGAACCAGCCCTCACAGTCCTGCTCCGACCTCACCGGAGAGGAGGCCGTCTCCGTCTGGGGCGCCCTCGTCCTCAGCGCCGACGACAGCACGGAGATGCTCGACCATGCCGACACCTCCGGCTACGACCGCTGCGCCGACCTGTCGTGGATCGTCGTCCCGCACGGCGGCACCGCCTCCTCGGCCAACAGCGTGATGCTGTTCCACCACGGCATCTACAAGGGCACGGCCACGGCCGAGCCGCAGGCCTTCGTCCCGCAGATCGAGCGGATCGACGACGGCGCGATCTCCATCACCTACCGGTATCTGGAGGGTGACGAACCCAACGCAGCACCCCAGGGCCGCGCCGAGTCGACCTTCACCTGGAACGACGCGACCGACTCCGTCGACCACGAGGGCGAGTTCCCGCCGACCGCCTGACCTGCGTCGACAGATCTCAGATCTCGGCTCCAAGGCCACGGGGTCCCGCACTCGCATGAGTGCGGGACCCCGTGACTTTGACGACACCCGGGCGCAGTTCAGCGCGAATGGACTCCATGCCAGCTCTCGGAGCACCCACCCCGTCAACCATCTCGCGTCACCGCGTCCTCCACTCCGCATATGATCCCCCCACCCGCACGACGCGTCTGCAGTGGATGATCCCGGCAGGGACCCGCGTGACGAGCGAATCGCGCTCCAGCAGGAATCCGCAGATCCTGTTCACGTTCCGCGACGGTGCCTCGAGCACCAGCGGGGCCGGCCGGATGACGAACACGGTGGTGATCCGCAGCATCGCCGGCGGACGCATCGTCGAGCCCGGAAGCCTCCCCCTCGACTCCTCCGCGGTCAAGGATCTTCGAGGCGTCAGTCCCGACGGCATCTACTGATCCCGTCGGGCTCGTCCCGCACATATGGGTCATCTGTCATGGTCAGGTCGTGACACCTCATGACGGCGGACAGCGCCCCGCGCGGTGGACCATGGAGGCATGCGAACAGCACCCGATGCCCCAGACCCCCGCGCGGAGCCCGTCGCTCCTCCGGCTGTCGAGCTGACCGACCTGCATAAGAGCTTCCGCACACGCTCCGGCCGGGTCGCGGCCGTCGACGGGCTGGATCTCACGATCGCCCAAGGCGAGATCGTCGCCCTGCTGGGCCCCAACGGCGCCGGCAAGACCACAGCGCTGGACATGGTGCTGGGCTTCACCGACCCCACGTCCGGAACCTGCCGCGTCCTGGGGCTTCCCCCGCGCCAGGCCGTCAACCAGGGACGGGTGTCGGCGGTGCTGCAGAGCGGAGCCCTGCTGGATGACCTGACCGTGCGCGAGACCGTGGCCATGGTCGCCACGCAGCATCCCCGCCACCTTCCCATCGACGAGGCCCTGGAGCGCGCCGGGGCCTCCGGCATCGCCCGCAGGAAGGTCTCCAAGTGCTCGGGAGGCGAGCAGCAGCGTCTGCGCTTCGCCCTGGCCCTGCTGTGCGAACCCGAGCTGCTCGTGCTCGACGAGCCCACCGCCGGCATGGACGTGACCGTGCGACGCGAGTTCTGGGCCTCCATGCACCAGGAGGCCCAGCGGGGGCGCACGATCATCTTCGCCACCCACTACCTCGAGGAGGCGGAGCAGTTCGCCGACCGCATCGTCGTGGTGAGCGCCGGGCGCATCATCGCCGACGGCACGACCGAGCAGATCCGCGCCCTGGGCGGGCTGCGGCGCGTCACCTGCCGCTGGGACCCCGCCGACGGCGACCCCGCCTCCGTGCTGAGCCGTCTTCCGGAGGGCGTGCAGATCGAGCAGACCCCGGAGCGCACCGTCTTCAGCGGCGCCGATACCGACATGATCGCCCGCACGCTGCTGACCACGACCCGGGCCAGCGACCTGCTGATCGTCCAGGCCGGCCTCGAGGAGGCCTTCGTGGGACTGACCTCGACAACCGCCGACGACGACGCCTGAGCGTCCCCGGACAGCCGTCCACCCGCATGAAGGAGCCCTCGTCATGACCACCTCCACCGCACACGGCACGCAGGCAGCGCCCTCGCCTGTCTCCACAGCTCGACGCAGCCCCGTCCTGGCCGTCCTGCGCTACGCCGCCTACGACCTGCGACGGAATCTGCGCATGGTCGAGAGCCTGTTCTTCGTCATCGTGCTGCCGTCGGCGCTGTACCTGATGTTCGGGGCCCTCACGGAGTTCGGCGACTTCCCCGCCGGCTCAGGCAATGTCGCAGGGACGATCGCCGTCTCCATGGCCGTCTACGGCGCCACGGTGGCCACGACCAGCATCGCCGGCACCGCAGCCGTCGAGCGCTCCAAGGGATGGGGCCGGCTGCTCGGGCTGACCCCCATGCGCCAGGCGGAGTACGCCGCCGCCAAGGTCCTGGTGGCGCTGGCCATCGCAGCGCTTCCGGTGATCGTCGTCTTCATCGTGGCTGCCCTGACGGGCGCCGACATCGGCCCGATCGGCATCTGGTTCTCCACCGGGCTGATCACCGTGGCGGCCTCGGCCATGTTCGCGCTCTACGGGCTGACCTTCGGGCTGCTCTTCCGCTCGGAGTCCGCCGTCGGGGCCGCCTCGGGCATGCTCGTGGTGCTCGCGTTCTTCGGCAATCTGTTCATGCCGCTGTCGGGCACGCTGCTGGAGATCGCCAAGTTCACTCCCATGTACGGGCTGAAGGGACTGGCGTCGTGGCCGCAGATGGAGGGGATGACCACCGGGATGAACGCTGCACAGGAGGACAGCCTGCTGGGGCTTCTGGTCAATGTGCTCGCCTGGACCGCGATCTTCGCCGTCACCACCCTGCTGGCGGCCCGACGCTCGACGGCACGGGCATGACCATCTCCCCCGTCGAGACCACGCGCGACGAGCGCATCGGATCGACCCTCTACGCCTCCATCTGGCTGATTTTCCTGGCCTTCCCCGTGGTCGGTCTGCTGCGCAGCGCACACGGCCCGGCGGCCATGGCCGTCGGCGTCGGGCTCCTGCTGCTCTTCGCCGTCGTCTACGTCCTGTCCTGGTGGGAGCCGGGCGCCCTGAGCCGCCTGCCGCGCATCCCGGCCACCCTCATGTGGCTGTTCGGTCTGACTCTGTGCCTCGCCCTGCTGACCCCCTTGCTGGGCGGGTCGGTGCTGGGGTGCTTCCCCTTCCTGGTGGCGCTGCTCGCATTCCGCCTCCCCTCGGTGCGCGCCCGCGTGATGTGGATCCTGGTGCTCGACGCGCTGACGGCGGCCCTGCTGATCTGGGTGTGGCCTCAGCACCTGTTCTGGGCCGTCCCGGTCATCGCCACGTCCTCGGTGCTGATGGCCGTGCTGGCCTCCGTGATCGACCGCGAGGAGCGCACACGCGACCTGGCCGAGCAGCTGCGCCTGGCACAGCAGCGGGAATCGCTGGGACGCGACGTCCACGACCTGCTGGGGCACTCGCTGACCGTCATCACGGTCAAGACCGAGCTCGCTCGCCGGATGGTGGAGCGCGACCCGCAGCGCGCGATCGCCGAGCTCGACGAGGTGCTCGCCCTGTCCCGCGAGGCCGCCGGTGAGGTGCGGCAGGCCGTCGGCGGGCTTCACAGCCCCGAGTGGGCGGCGCAGCTGCGCACGGCTCGCACGGCCCTGGACGCGGCCAAGATCGAGGCACGGCTGCCCGGCCCTGCTGGTCTGCCGGCCGGGCAGCAGACCCTGCTGGCCTGGTGCCTGCGCGAGGCCGTGACCAATGTGATCCGCCATGCCCAGGCCACCGTCTGCACGGTGGAGGCCGGACCCGGCAGACTGGTCGTGGAGGACGACGGCGTCGGAACCGATCCGGGCGCGGGCACGGGCAACGGCCTGCGCGGCATGCGCGAGCGCGTGCGCCAGGCAGGCGGCGAGCTGATCCTCAGCGCCGCCGACGCCTCCCCCGATCGACCCGGAACCCGACTGGAAGTGCGGCTGCCATGACCGAGAAGATCCGCCTGCTGCTGGCCGATGACCAGGCGCTGGTCCGCGGCGCCCTGGCCGCGCTGCTGGCGCTCGAGGGGGACCTGGAGATCGTGGCCCAGACTGGCTCGGGAACGGAGGTCGTGGACCTGGCGCGCGAGCACCGGGCCGACGTGGCGCTGCTGGACATCGAGATGCCCGGGCTCGACGGCATCGAGACCGCCGCCGCCCTGCGGGACGCGGGGATCGGGTGCCGCAGCCTCATCGTCACCACGTTCGGGCGCCCCGGGTACCTGCGCCGGGCGCTGGAGGCCGGGGCGAGCGGATTTGTCGTCAAGGACACACCCGCCGAGCAGCTTGCCGCCGCGGTGCGCACCGTCCACGGCGGCGGGCGCGTGATCGACCCCTCCCTGGCCGAGGAATCGCTGATCACCGGCGGCAGCCCTCTGACCGAGCGCGAACGCGACGTCCTGCGCATCGCCCTTGACGGCGCCTCCGTGAAGGAGATGGCCGCCCGCCTTCACCTGTCCCAGGGCACGGTGCGCAACCACCTGTCCTCGGCGATCGGCAAGACGCATACGGCCAATCGCGCCGCGGCAGCACGGGCGGCGCAGGACAACGGGTGGCTCTAGAAGGCCCCCTCCCCGCATCGTCATAAGTGCGCCAGCCCACGACCGCCTCCTATGATCCAGTCAGCAGCTCATCAGCAGGCTGAGCACCTCGATCTGGAGGCTCCCTAGACACGCCGCTCCCCCGCCCTGCCCCTCACTGCACTCGCCCTGGCGCTGACACTGTCCGCCTGCGGCTCCGATGACAAGACCGAGCAGCCCGCCCCCGAGACCGTGACCGAGACAGCCACGGAGACGGAAACCGAGACCGTCACGCGGGCGGCGCCCGCCGAGGAATCTGCGGAGCCGACGGAGGACACCTCCTCAGATGATCCTCCGCGAGCCCGGAGGCCCCGCAGCAGGAGGAGACCGAGAATCTCACCTCGCGGGGCAACATCCCCAAGCAGGTCGGCGAGGAGGCGCGCCTGATCGCCCCCTCCGGTCAGGATGCGCTGACCTTCACCGTGACGGGCCTCGAGCCCGACTACACATGCACCGCCGTCCGCGCGGCCGGCTCGGCAGACACTGCCGACTCGGAGGAGACCTACTTCGTCAGGCTCGACATCACGGCGAGCGGCGGCTCCGCCGAGGAGCAGGCGGCTACCGCGGTGCGCACTGCCCACGGTGATGCGCGGGTGATGGGCCCCTCGCTGGCCAAGAAGGCCGTCTGCGCACCTCCTCAATAAGATGCGTATTCACACAGCGACTTCTAAGATCTAGGGAGCAGCCTGAGAATCGGCTGATTCCCCAGATCTGGAGGCACTTCTTGTCCCGTCGCTCCCCTGCCCTTGCCCTCGGCACGCTCGCTCTGGCCCTGGCCCTGGCCCTGGCCGCCTGCACCCCTGAGGCATCCGACGACTCCGCCGAGCAGGCGGCTCCCGAGACCGTGACGGTCACGCAGACGGTTCCAGCCGAGGACCAGTCCTCCACGGAATCGTCGTCCGAAGCCGAGGAGGACTCCGCATCGTCATCGGACGATCCGGAGCGCACTGACCGCGGCAACATCTCCAAGGAGGTCGGCGACGAAGCCGGCCTCACCACCCCGTCGGGTGACCCGGTCGTCGACTTCACGGTGACCGACATCCAGACTGACTTCCAGTGCACTAACGCGTATGCAGAGGGCCCGGAGAACGGTTCGTTCGTGAAGGTCGACATCGAGGCAACCACTGGTTCCACTGAGGCCCTGGAGGAAGCCTTCTACATTGACTCGTTCTCCTTCACCCCCTTCCAGTGGAAGTTCGTTGATTCTTCCGGTCACACGGCAAATGAGATCGCCACCGGCCCCACCTTCGGCTGCCTCGAGGGAGCCGAAGCCATCCCCTCCGATATCGGGCCGAAGGAGAATGTCGCTGGTTCACTCATCCTCGACATCCCGGAGAACTCGGGCACTCTGATCTTCGAACCTGCAGGCGCAGGTGGCGGCTGGGAGTGGAGCCTCTGACCGACTGAGGGCTCTCGTCGCAGCGCGGCTCCGTCTGAGGACGGGGCCGCGCTGTGCTGTCGGAGAGGGTTGAGAATCTGAGTCGCATGGAACAGACCTCCTCGCTCGGCATCGTCCTCCCCCTGCTGCTCTTCGTCGCGGGTGCGGTGGCCGGGCTGGCCGTGGGCTGGCTGCTGGCCTCCCGTCGTGCGGCCGGTGGAGCGGACGCCCGGGAGCTCGAGAGCATGCGGCAGGACAACGCCGAGCTGCAGCGCCGCCTTGCTGCGGCCCAGGAGAGCTCCCGGCTGCAGACGGAGCGCGTGGCGGCGCTGGAGGAGCGCTCCGCCCAGGACCAGGACGTCCTCACCGCACTGGCGCCGCTGGCCGATCGGCTGCGCGGGGTCCAGGAGCACGTGACCCGGCTGGAGAAGGATCGCTCGCAGCAGTTCGGGGAGGTTTCCCGGGCGCTCGAACAGGCGCGGGAAGCGGACGCCGAGCTGCAGCGCGTCACGGGAACACTGGCCGGATCCCTGCGCTCCAACTCCGCCCGCGGCACCTGGGGCGAGGTCCAGCTGCGCCGCGTGGTGGAGGCCGCGGGGATGCTGCGCCACGTCGACTTCCAGGAGCAGGTCCACGTGCAGACCGAGGACGGCGCGCACCGTCCGGACATGGTCGTGAAGCTGCCCGGGGGGCAGCGGCTGATCGTGGATGCCAAGGCCCCCATGACCTCGTACCTGCGCGCCCAGGACCTCGGCCACGACGGCTCGGAGCAGACCCTCGCCGCCCGGACCAAGCTGCTCAAGGGCCATGCCGATGCCCTGCGAGCGCACGTGGACGCCCTGGGCTCCAAGAAGTACTGGACCTCGACCGTCGGCTCCCCCGAGCTCGTGCTGTGCTTCGTGCCCGTGGAGTCGGCGCTGTCGGCCGCGCTGGAGGCGGATCCCTCGCTGCTGGATCATGCTGCGGCGCGCAGCGTGGCCCTGGTGTCGCCGGTGTCCCTGCTGGCCTCGCTCAAGGCGGTCGCCTTCTCCTGGCGCCAGGAGTCGCTGGCCCAGGACGCCTCGCAGCTGCTGCAGCTGTCGCGGGACCTCTACGACCGGCTCGGCACCGTGGGCGGGCACCTCAGCGCCATGGGCGGGTCCATCCGCCGTTCCGTGGAGAGCTACAACAAGCTCGTGGGCTCGCTCGAGACCCGCGTGCTGCCCACGGCTCGTCGGCTCAACGACCTGGATGTCACGGCACCGGCCGACGACCGCCTGGAGACGGCCACGGTCGAGTCCACCCCGCGAGCGATCACCGCCCCGGAGCTGCTGGCAGATACCCAGGAATCGCATGACTCATCCGGCCGTTGAGCTCTGAGTCCCCGTCCACGCGAGACTCTCTGGGTCCCACCGCGCCGACGCTGTCAGGCGCGCGACGGCCGGATCGATGAGCTGACGCACCAGGTCCTGGGCCACGTGGACGTCCGTGTGATCTCGACATGCAGGCACACTCTTTGCGAGCTTCGCGTATCTCGGGCCCCAGCTGCCCGGCACCGTGAAGTGCTCCGGGAGAACGAGTCCACGGACTGCCGCCTCCCTGGTCAGTGCGCGCTCCAGCCTCTCTCCGGCGATGCTCTGCGTCGTGGCGATGAGCACCAGGTCGACCAGGTCCTTCTCACGGCTCGAAGGCCTCCCCTGATAGAGCGACAGCGTGGCGCAGACCTTGTCCGCGATCTGATCTGTCAGCGGATAGAGCCGATAGTCGCTCGCGTGGGGAAGCCTCTGGATCCCGAGTGAATGAGCCGGCCTTCTGCTTTCTGTCTCGTCCGTGATGACAGCTCCTACGACGAGGTCGACATGGATGGAGCCCTTGCCGGTGGCGCCGATGTACACGTCGAAGGTGACCCGGCAGCCCTCTGTGTAGACCTGTTGAGTCCCTTCGAGGGCCGTGGTCCTGCCGACGTATTCGAACATGAAGAGGTCGTCGATCTCCGTCTCTGCCTGTTTCCTCAGCTCTTCCACGGCCGCATCGAGCGTGACGCCGCGCCGGAGAAGGTCGATGTCAGTTGTCGATCTGGCCGATGCGACCCGGGCGAGCAGACTCGCACCTCCTTTGAGGACCCATCTGTCATCGTCGGGCGAAGCGAAGATCCTGCTCAGGAAGCGATCGAAGTACTCCAAGCGAATGCGCTCAGCCACATCCAGCGACGGGTCTTCCGCATGAGCCTTCTGCGCGGCGCTCTTGATGGCCGCCTCGACGGCCCGTGGGGATGAATAGCGCTCTTGACTCATGACCTCGGCTATTCGTCCTCAGGCGGCTGTGGACCGCGCTCCTCCGGCGATCGGCCCGCAATGGGCTGCCCAACCAGCTCCTGGACCGCCTTCGAACGCGCGAGCGCTCCGGCCGCCTGCACATCCCGCAGCTGTGCCAGCACAGGCTGCATCGATCGCTGGATCTCGAGACGAGCTGCTCGCACCGGGGCCATCGCCTCGGCCGAGGCCCGCACAGCGGATCTGATTGCCGCCTCGTACTGGTGCCCCGGGAAAGCTTGCGCCATGGACTCTTCCATCATCTCGGTCATGCGACGCGTCGCTTCGGTCCACGCTCGATTCGCAATGACCATGTTTCCGAGCGCCGGCACTGCGGCGATCTCTGCAGCCGTCGTCTCCAGATCCAGCCCTGCCAGACTCAGCAGGTCATCCAGCAGACCTTCTCCATCGCCGGCCGCGTGACCGTTGCGTGCAGCCAGCGGCGCCAGGAGCTGAGTCAGCCGCTCCGTGTCCAGCTCGGATCGGCGCACAGCGTCCCTGAGCGCATCGGCGACGGTGCTCAGGTCCTCCCGTGCCTCGACGAGGTCCGCGATGGTGCGCTCGCGGGTTGTCACCGGCAGACCGTCGCGAAGCGTCACGTCCTGGGCGGGCAGCTCGCGGCAGCGGTACCGGAGGTCTCGACGCTGCGTCTGCTTGCGACCGGCCACCGTGAGCTCCATGGCCACCGGCCGGAAGTCCGCGATGCCGTGCACGACCGCAGCTGAGGCACCGGAGACCACAGCACCCCAGGGGCGGTTCTGCAGCCGCCGCCATGCCGGGTCGGCAGGCTCGGTGGCCAGCCAGGCTGCCCGCAGCTCCTCGTGCTCTGGGGCCGACGCCCCGCCGTCCCGGTAGACCCCGTGAGCCACGCGGACCAGGTGCCCGCCTTTGACCAGGCGGGACAGGGTCATCGCTGGCACGCCGGCAGCGCGGGCCTGAGCTGACGTCACGAGCCCCCACTGGGCAGCCACGAGCTCGTCGAGAGCCAGAAGAGCTTCACCCTGCTTCATGCTTGGATATTAACTCTCAGAACGTTACTTTCCAAGAAATGAATCTGCCCATGACCGAACGACCCCCGATACCAGCTGGCACCGGGGGTCGTTGCGGAGAATGCGTATCAGCGGGCCGGGCGTGCGCCCCGGCCGCCGAGACTGCGGGAGGCGTCGCCGTCTGCCGTCAGACGCGCACGCAACTCCTTGGGAAGCGAGAAGAGGATGTCCTCCTCGGCCGTGACGACTTCCTCCACGTCGGCGTAGCCGTAATCGGCCAGCAGGGCCATGACGTCACGGACCAGGACCTCCGGCACAGAGGCCCCCGAGGTCACGCCCACGGTGCGCACGCCCTCGAACCAGGACTCGTCCACCTCGTTCGCGTTGTCCACGCGCTCGGCGCGAGCCGCGCCGTACTCGGCGGCGACCTCCTTGAGGCGCACGGAGTTCGACGAGTTCGGCGAGCCGACCACGATCACCAGATCCGTCTGCGGCGCGATCTCCTTGATCGCGCCCTGGCGGTTGGAGGTCGCGTAGCAGATGTCGTCGGAGGGCGGATCCTGCAGGTTCGGGAAGCGCTCGCGCAGGGCGGTGACGATCTCGAGGGTCTCGTCCACGGACAGCGTGGTCTGCGACAGCCACACGAGGTTGTCGGGGTCCTCGACCTCGAGCGTCGCCACATCCTCCGGGCCGTTGACGATGATCGTGCGGTCCGGGGCCTCGCCGTAGGTGCCCTCGACCTCCTCATGGCCCACGTGGCCGATGAGCAGGATCTGACGGCCCTGCTTGGCGAAGCGCACGGCCTCGCGGTGCACCTTGGTCACCAGTGGGCAGGTGGCGTCGATGGTCTGCAGGCCGCGATCGGCGGCCGAGCTCACGACCGCCGGGGAGACGCCGTGGGCGGAGAACACGAGCAGCGAGCCCTCCGGGACCTCGTCGACGTCCTCCACGAACACCGCGCCGTCCGCCTCGAGGGTCTGGACCACGTGCTTGTTGTGCACGATCTCCTTGCGCACGTACACCGGCGCGCCGTAGTGCTCCAGCGCCTTCTCAACCGCGATCACGGCCCGGTCCACGCCGGCGCAGTAGCCGCGCGGGGAGGCGAGCAGGACCTTCTTGTCCCCTTCGACGGGCGCTGCCGCCGCGACCTCCTCAGGAGAGCGGCGCACGCGGGGGACGACGGGCATGGAGAGAGCGACGGGTGCGGACATGCCCCGCATTCTACGGGCTCCACAGGTGCCGGAGACATGTCATGCATGTCACCGGATCACTGCCGGCGGCCACGCGGCATCAGGCCTCGATGACCCGCCGACCGCTTCGGCTCAGCCCGGTCGTCGAGTCACCGCCGGAGGCGTCGTCGCCGCCCAGGCGCCAGGTCAGGCGCAGCCCGCCCAGGACCACCCCTGCTGCGGTCAGCGCCGCCCCGGTCCACAGCCAGGGGCTCAGCCGCTGGTCCAGGCCGGCGCCGAGCACCGCGAACAGCCGATCGACCACAGTGCGACCCACCCCCTCCAGGTCCGGGGAGGCCATGACCGAGTCGGCGAAGCCCTGCAGGACCATCCCGGCTGCGATCACGCCGCCGATGAGACCGGTGCCTGCCCCCAGCAGCGCCCACTCGCGATGCCGGGCGATGAGCAGCGCCAGGACAGCGGCGACCGCAGCAGCGATCCACCAGTACGGCGCCTGATCCGAGACCTCGGAGAGCTGATCCAGCGCGGGGCCGGTGGCCGAGTCGGGGATCTCGGCCACGCCGTCCTGGATGCCCACCAGATCCATCGAGGACAGATCGACCTCCAGGCCGAAGGGCAGCCGGTCGCTGATCGCCTCGGAGAGCCCGTCCATGACCGGCGCGACCTCGACCTGCAGGTCCTCCGGGGCGCCGTCGGGGCTCTCGGCAGCGGCGACGTTGGCGTCGTACGTGCCTTCGAGGACCTCGCGCATGTCCTGCTGGTAGGCGTCGCCGTCGAAGTAGTCGCTCATGGTCGACTGCACCCTGCGGTCCACCCAGCCGGTGATCGTCCCGCCCAGCGGGATGTCCCCGGTGTCGGCGTTCTGGGCGGCCTGGGAGGCGGAGTCCAGCGCCATGTCCTCGATCTCGCCGCGCAGCTGCTGATCGGCCAGCAGGTCCTCCGACAGCGCCGAGAAGCCCTCGCGATCCATCACGGTGTCATCGATCCAGGTGGTCGTCACGGCCATCACCGCCGCCAGCCCGGCGCACAGCGCCAGGACCGAGGCCACGACGGTGCGCAGAACGCCCAGCGCACCGGGACCGCGACGTCGCGCCGCGGGCGCAGGCCGGTCGCAGGGAAGGCCTCCGGCGGGGGTCTCGGAGCGCTGAGCAGTCATGCGCACCACGCTACCGGGACCGGCTGTCCACCCACCGGCGTCGGACCCGTGACCTGTGCGACTCGGGTGGTATGCATGGATCATGACGGAACAGCCCCCCGCCGGCGATCAGCGACCGGCCCCCGCCCCGCGCGCGGGGCTGACCACGCCGGAGAACCCGTGGCCGCTGCGGCTGCTGGCCGAGAACCTCCACGCGTACATCGCCCGCTGCGATCCCACCTGGGTCGAGGGCCAGATCATCGAGATCAACGAGCGCCCGCGCGTCACCTTCCTGACCCTGCGCGACGTCGACCAGGAGATCTCGGTCCCCGTGACCCTGTTCCCGCGCGAGATGCAGGCGCTGGAGACCCCGCTTGAGAAGGGCATGCGGGTCGTCGCGCAGGTCCGCCCGGACTACTGGACCAAGACCGGGCGACTGTCGATGATCGGCCACGGCGTGCGCCCGGTGGGGCTGGGCGACCTGCTGGTGCGCATCGAGCAGCTGCGCCGCGCGCTGGCCGAGGAGGGCCTGTTCGACGCCGAGCGCAAGCGCCCGATCCCCCAGCTGCCCCAGCGCGTCGGGCTGATCACCGGGCGCAACTCGGATGCCGAGAAGGACGTCGTGCGCAACGCGTCCCTGCGGTGGCCGTCGGTGCAGTTCGAGATCCGCAACGTCGCCGTGCAGGGCACGGCCTCCGCCGGCCAGGTCATGGGCGCGCTCGCCGAGCTCGACGCCCACCCGGACGTCGACGTCATCATCATCGCCCGCGGCGGCGGCGCCTTCGAGGACCTGCTGCCGTTCAGCGACGAGCGCCTGCTGCGCGCCGTCGCCGATGCCACCACCCCCGTGATCTCGGCGATCGGGCACGAGAACGACCAGCCGCTGATGGATCACGTGGCCGACGTCCGCGCCTCCACGCCCACCGACGCCGGCAAGCGCGTGGTCCCGGACCTCGTGGAGGAGAAGGCGAACGTCGCCCGCGCCCGAGCGGTGCTGGATCGCGCGGTGACCCAGTTCCTCGACCGGGAGCAGCGAGCCCTGGAGTCGATCCGCTCCCGCCCCGTCCTGGACCAGCCGGAAGGCATGATCCTGGTGCGCGAGGAGGACATCGACCGCCTGCGCGAGCGCTCCCAGCGCACCACCGCCCACCGGATCGAACGGGACCGCACCGCGATCGAGCAGATGAAGCTCCGGGTGCGCGCGCTGTCGCCGCAGGAGACCCTCAACCGCGGCTACGCCGTAGTCCAGGATGACAGCGGCGCCGTGGTGCGCGGCACCGATCAGGTGGCCGTGGACGACGAGCTCACGGTGCGCCTGGCCGCAGGCGAGCTGTCGGTGCGGACCCTCGAGCTCTCCGAGCGCCGCCCCGGACAGCTCCGCGACGACTGACCCACGATCACCGCTTTCCCCGAAAGGACCGCACTCATGACCGAGACCACCCCGTCCTCCCCCGGTGCCGCCCCGGACCTCTCCGACATCGAGTCCATGGGCTACGAGCAGGCCCGCGAGGAGCTCGTGGCCACCGTGTCCAAGCTCGAGGCCGGCGGCACCGCGCTGGAGGAGTCGCTGGCGCTGTGGGAGCGCGGCGAGGCCCTGGCCAATCGCTGCGAGCAGTGGCTCGACGGCGCCCGGGACCGCCTGGACGCCGCCCGCGCGCGCCGCGAGAGCGTCGACGACCAGGATTGAGACGGCAGCTCAGCCGCTCGGGCGCAGCCGCTCGAGCGCCTCGAGCAGCTGCTCCATGACCGCCTCTCGGTCCTGCGCCCGATCCGCCAGGATCCCGAGCGCGGCGTTCTGGTACAACCCGTCGCCCATGTGCAGCACGGCCTGGGCGGCCACGGGATCACCCAGCTCGGCCTCGAGCATCCGGTACCAGCGGGCCTCGAGGCTCAGCATGGCCTCCCGCGCACCCTGATCGCCGCTCTGCACCAGTCGCGAGGTCGTGAGGATCGAGCGGTCCAGCGGCGTATCGGCCCACAGGGAGGAGCGCAGGTATGCACGCGCCGGCCCCTCGGCGGAGGCCTCCATGGCCTGCGTCCCATCCTCCGAGAGGCGCTGCATCCGCTCGACGGAGGCGTCTGCCAGGTCCTGGCGCGTGGAGAAGTGGTAGAGCAGCCCGCCCTTGGAGACCCCGGCGCGCGCCGCGACGGCCTCGAGGGTCGCCGAGCGCTCCCCCTCATCCACGACGATCCGGTCGAAGGCGTCGAGGAGCCGCTCCCGGGCCTGGGGCTTGCGTGCCACGCCGCCTCCTTCCCTCGTCGACCCGACGGGTCGATCCGATCGTCCTGCGCCGCTGCGGTGAGCCTCACGACACTCGCGTGAAACCATACCGTCCAGACGGTACAGTTACGCGGGCGCCGCTGTCACGGCGCACCGAGAAGCCACCGCTCGCCCGAGCCGCCGGTGAGGCACAGCCCCGGCCGCGCTCGAGATCGCGAGCCGAGAGCATGTGAGGAGGTCAGCGTGTCCACTGCCCAGACCGGCGCCCAGGAGCAGGGCACCCAGCGCAGCGCGTGGATCGGGCTAGCCGCCCTGATGCTCCCGGTGCTCACCGTCGCCGTCACCACCACCACCCTGAGCTTCGCCCTGCCGGACATCGGCGCGGATCTGCGCCCCACCGGGACCCAGCTGCTGTGGATCGTGGACATCTACCCGCTGATCCTGGCCGGGCTGCTGATCCCGATGGGCACCGTGGGCGATCACATCGGCCGTCGACGCCTCCTGATGATCGGCGCCGTCGGCTTCGCCCTGTCGTCGGTGGCCGGCGGGCTCTCGACGAGCCCCGAGATGCTCATCGCCTCCCGTGTGGCCGTGGCCATCTTCGGCTCCATGCTGCTGCCGGCCACGCTGTCCCTGATCCGCGTGCTCTTCCCGTCCGACGCCTCCCGCCGCATCGCGATCGCTGTGTGGACCGCGGGCTTCAGCGCCGGAGCGGCGCTGGGGCCGATCATCGGCGGAGGGCTGCTCACCTGGTTCAGCTGGCACGCCGCGATCCTGGCGCCCGTTCCCTTCTGCCTGCTCTTCGCCGTCCTGGCCCCGCTGGTCCTGCCCGAGTCGCGGGATCCCAACCCCGGCAAGCTGGATTTGATCTCCGCCGCTCTGGCGATCCTGACCATGACCCCGATCGTCTACGGCATCAAGACCGCGGCCACCGCCGGGTCTCTCCTCACCGCCGTGGTGACCATGCTCATGGGCCTGGCCTTCGGAACCCTGTTCGTGCTGCGCCAGCGCCGGCTGAGCCACCCCATGCTCGAGCTCGGGCTGTTCCGCTCGGGCCGCTTCTCCGGCGGCGTGCTGGTGAACATCGCCTCCAACATGGCGCAGTTCGGCTTCCTGTTCTTCCTGACCCAGCACATGCAGCTCGTCGTGGGCATGGACTCCTTCACCGCAGGGCTCATGATCATCCCGGGCATGACCCTGGCCATCGTCTCCGGCCTGGTGGGCGCCCGCTGGGCAGGCACCGCAGGCCCCCGCACGGTCGTGGTCACCGGCGTGCTGCTCATCGCGGCCGGCTACGGCGTGATCGCGGTGTTCGCGAACGAGTCCTGGTGGCCGCTGACCCTCGGCTACGCCGTGCTGTCGCTGGGGCTGGGCTTCTCGACCACGCTGTCCACCGAGCTCGTGGTCGGCTCGGTCCCTCCGGAGAAGTCGGGCTCGGCCTCAGCGATCTCCGAGACCGGCTACGAGCTCGGCTCCGTGCTGGGCACCTCGCTGGTGGGCGGGATCGTCACCGGGCTCTACCAGCGCTTCCTGCTGGTGCCGGACGGCTTCGACGCCGAGAGCACCCAGGCGGCCCGCGAGACGCTGGGCGGCGCCTACGCGATCGGCGCCCAGTCCGAGGGAGGCCAGCGCCTGATCGACGCCGCGGGGCAGGCCTACACGCAGGCGATCCAGATGACGGGCATCGTCTCGACGGTCGTCCTGGTGGCCTTCGCGCTGCTGATCCTGCGCATGCTGCGCAGCCCGTCGTTCACCGCGACCGTCGATGCGCGCACGGGGCAGATGTCGATCGTGCCCCCGGCCTCGACGGATCCCGAGGACTGATCCGCCGCAGTCCCGGCTGGTGGCAGATCAGCAGGCCCTCAGAGCTGATGGCCTGCTGAGCTGTCACGAGCTCCCAGCGCACCACGGTGCCGCGATCCTCCTCGCCCGGAACGACGCCGGCTCCCCGACTCGAGGAGTCGGGGAGCCGGCGTCGTCAGGGGTTCCGATCAGCGGACCTGGTGGTAGCTGCCCAGGAACTCCTCGATGCGATCCAGCGCCGTGGCGAGCATCTCCACCGAGGGCAGGAACACGAGCCGGAAGTGATCGGGCGTGGGGAGGTTGAAGGCCGAGCCGTGGCTGACCAGGATCTTCTGCTCCTTGAGCAGGTCCAGGGCGAAGCGCTCGTCGTCCTCGATCCCGAACTTCTCGACGTCCAGCTTGGGGAACAGGTACAGCGCGCCGCGAGCCGGCTCGCAGGTCACCCCGTCGATCGCGTTGAGCCGCTCGTAGGCCAGATCGCGCTGAGCCTTGAGGCGACCGCCCGGGAGGACGAGGTCGTTGATCGACTGGTACCCGCCCAGGGCCGTCTGGATGGCGTGCTGGGCCGGGACGTTGGCGCACATGCGCATGTTGGACAGCAGCTTGAGCCCCTCGAGGTAGGACTCGGCCTTCCAGTTGGGGCCCGTGATCGCCAGCCAGCCGGAGCGGTAGCCCGCCACGCGGTACGCCTTCGACAGCCCCGAGAAGGTCAGGCACAGGACGTCCTCGCCGCACAGCGAGGCCAGGTTGATCATCTCGGCGCCGTCGTAGGTGATCTTCTCGTAGATCTCGTCGGCGAACAGGATGAGGTCGTGCTCTTTGGCCAGGTCGACGATTCCCTGCAGGGTCTCGCGCGAATAGACCGCGCCGGTGGGGTTGTTCGGGTTGATCACCACGATGCCCCGGGTGGAAGGCGTGATCTTGGCCCGGATGTCCTCGAGGTCCGGGTTCCAGCCGTCGGCCTCGTCGCAGGCGTAGTGCACCGGCGTGCCGCCGGACAGGGCCGTGGCCCCGGTCCACAGCGGGTAGTCCGGGGAGGGGACCAGGATCTCGTCGCCGTCGTCGCACAGCGCCTGCAGCGACATGGTGATCAGCTCGGAGACGCCGTTGCCCAGGAAGACCTCGGAGACGTCGAGGTTCATGATCCCGCGGGTCTGGTAGTACTGCACGACCGCGGTGCGCGCCGAGAAGATGCCGCGGGAGTCCGAGTAGCCCTGCGCGTTCGGCAGGTTCTTGATCATGTCGACCAGCACGGCGTCCGGGGCCTCGAAGCCGAACGGCGCGGGATTGCCGATGTTCAGGCGCAGGATGCGGTGTCCCGCGTCCTCCATGCGCTCCGCCTGCTCGAGGACCGGACCGCGGACGTCGTAGCGGACATCGGCGAGCTTCTTGGACTGGGTGATCTTGCGCATGCGCCCACGATACGCGGACCTAGTTCTGAGTGCCCCACCAGTAATCGGCCGCCTCGTACGGCGTGTACAGGTCCCGGGAGGTCGTCATCCGCGTTAGCAGGGTCATGGCATCGGCATCCAGGCGGTCGCCGACGTCATCGATCACATCCCGGACGTTCTGCGGCAGCTCCTCATCGGCCACGGGCACCACGCGCTCGGGGATCATGGCGCCGGAGCCGTCCTCGAGGACCACGAGCGCGTTGTCCTGGATCTCCGGACGCGTCGTGACCACCACTGCGGCCTGCACGTCGTCGCGCAGCAGGGCCTCCACCGTCTCCTCCGGCGATCCGTAGCCCACGACCTTCTGCGGCTCGCAGCCGTAGAGCTCCTCCAGCGCCGGCACGGTGACCGGCTGCTCGGTCTCCTCGTTGGGGACGCCGATGGTCATCTCCGAGCAGTCCCCGCTCAGCGAATCCAGCGTGCTGCCGGACAGCTGCGCACCCGTGGCCGCGGTGACGGCCATGGCCCGGGTGCGATCCGCCGAGCCCGTGGCCAGCAGGGTCAGGCCGTCGGGCAGCTGCTCCTGCACGGCTGCCTCAACATCGGCATCCGAGAACCCTGCGGTTCCTGGGTCCTGTCCCACCAGGGAGGTCAGCGAATCGATCAGTCCCCCGCTGTCGGCTGCCGCCTCCCCCCCGGGGCTTGGGGTCGGCTCTGCTGGGGACTGCTCGGCCGAGGCGGCGTCGAGCTCCAGGTAGAGGTCGCCGGTGAAGTCCGGGTAGACGTCGAGCGTGCCGTCCTCGACCGCCTGGAGGTAGCCGGCACGGCCTCCCTCGACCTCGCGGACCTCGGCTGCGATGCCGCTGTCCTCCAGCGCCAGCACCCACGCATCCGCGACGGCCTGCGTCTGGACGGTGGGACCGGCGCCGACCAGCACGGGCCCCTCCTCCGAGACCGCCGGCTGGGGGTCGTCACCGCGGTCGCCGCAGCCGGTGAGCACGAGCAGCCCGGTCGCCGAGACCGCAAGCAGGCCGCGCCGGAGGCTCCTGCCGGTGGATCGCGCCGTGGTCTCCTGCTGCCCGCTGATTCCCATGCGCGCCAGTCTAGGGAAGCCCGGCCTCCGGCGCCGACGCCCCTAGGATCGACACCATGCCCCTTCAGCACTGCGCCGTCTATCGTGACGGGCGCCTCCTGGCGTCCCCGAGCTCGATCCGCGAAGGAGCCCGGCTGCTCGATGACTCCCCCGAGCACGACGGCAGCTTCATCTGGATCGCCCTGGAATCGCCCACCCGGGAGGAGTTCGACCAGCTGCAGGGGCGCTTCGAGCTGCACGATCTGGCCGTCGAGGACTCGTTGCAGGCCCATCAGCGGCCCAAGGTCGAGCGCTACGGGCCGGACATGTTCACGGTCCTTCGCCCGGCCGTCTACGACGATGCCCAGGAGCAGATCCGGATCGGGGAGATCCACGTCTTCCTGGGCACCGACTACGCGGTGACCGTGCGCTACGAGCCGTCGGAGGTGCTGCGCCGAGCCGCTCGGCGCCTGGAGGACGATCCCAAGCTGCTGGCCCGGGGGCCGGCTGCCGTGCACTACGCCGTCGTCGATCAGATGGTGGACGACTACTTCCCGGTCCTGCAGGGGGTCTCAGCCGATCTGGATCAGATCGAGGACGATCTGCTGGCCGGCGAGGACCGGGTCTCGCCGCGCATCTACAGCCTCGCCCGGCAGGTCACCGGCTTCCACCGCGCCTGCGAGCCCCTCGAGGGCATGCTCGGGCAGGTTGCCCGGGCCGAGCGGGTCCGGGACGACGAGACCCTGCGCCACCTGCTGCGCGATGTGTCCGATCACGCCGTGTCGGTGACCCGCCGCGTGGAGTCGCTGCGCGCGGCGCTCAACGACGCCATGCAGCTCGACGCCACGCTGACCGCCGCCCGGCAGAACGACGCCGCCATGCAGCTCAACGACCAGACCAAGAGGATCTCGTCCTGGGCCGCCATCCTGGTGGTGCCGACCCTGATCGCGGGCATCTACGGCATGAACTTCGACGACATGCCCGAGCTGCACTGGGCGCTGGGCTACCCGTACTCGCTGGGGCTGATGGCGCTGTGCTCGCTCGTGCTCTACCTCGTGTTCAAGCGCAAGGACTGGCTGTGAGCGCTCGTGCCTGAGTACGACGACGGCCGGTCGCCTCCCCGGAGGAGGCGACCGGCCGTCGTCGTGCGGTGTGCGGGACTCAGGCGCGCTTGGCGCGACGAGCCGCCTTCTTCTCCTCGCGCTGATGCCGCATCTGCTCGTCCTTGCGGGCGCGGCGCTCGAGGATCTCCTCGACCGACTCCTCCCGGGAGCCGTCGGTGCGGCCCTTGCGGATCTTGAGGATGCGCTTCACGACCCACCAGAGCAGGAAGACGATGACCACGACGTAGACGATGTTGGAGAACACCCCGGCCCACTGCTCCATGAGGTGCCAGTTCGCCCCCAGGATCCAGCCGGCCACCACGAAGATCGTGTTCCAGATCAGCGAGCCGATCGTGGTCAGGCCCGTGAAGAACCAGAACGGCATGCGCTCCACGCCCGCCGGGATCGAGATCAGCGACCGGAACAGCGGCACCATGCGCCCGAAGAAGATGGTGTACGGGCCGTACTTGTCGAACCAGTCCTCCGTGCGCTCGACGTCGTGGACGTCCACCAGCGGCAGGCGGTCCACGATCAGGTAGAGGCGACGACGGCCCAGCCAGGCGCCCAGTCCGTAGAGCGCCATGGCTCCCACGACGGAGCCCAGCGTGGTCCAGAAGATGGCCTCCCACAGGGTGAAGCCGCCCTGGGTGGCCGTGAATCCGGCCAGCGGGAGGATGATCTCCGACGGCAGCGGCGGGAAGAGGTTCTCCGCGGCCACCAGGAGGCCGGCGCCCGGGGCGCCGATCGCATCCATCAGGTCCACGGACCATCCGGCGATGCCGGTCAGCCCGGCCTCCTCGGAAGCGGACTGCGCAGCGATCTGCGGTGCGGACTGGGCTGCGATGGTCAGCGCAGAAGAGCTGATCAGGGGCATGGGTCTCCTCGGGGAAGTCGGTCGCGCGGACAGCGCGCATGCGGGGCGCACGTCGGCGGGCGGCTGTGTCGCAGCATTGTTCCAGACCGGACCGGGTATCCGCTGGGAGCCATCAGCTGTCGTCAAGCCGCGGACACTATTCTGCCCGGCATGCAGCTGCTGGCCTCCTCAGAGACTTCCCCCGCGGACCTGGCGACCTGGTCCTTCTGGCTCGGAGCCCCCTCCCGGATCCTGCTGATCATCCTGATCGCCCTGGTCGCCTCCGCCCTGGTCCGGCTGATCATCCGCCGTGTCACGCGCGGCATCGCCAAGGGCACCCACGCGCGCGTGATCGCGAAGGTCGAGGAGTCCGGGGCACGCAGCTGGGTCGAGGACTCCGGCATCGCCACCAAGCGCCAGGCCCAGCGCGCCCGCACCGTCGGGGCGGTGCTCTCCTCCGTGGTGGTGCTCGTCATCTGGGCCGTCGCCCTGCTGATGGTGATCGCCGAGATGGGGTTCAACATCGCCCCGGTGCTGGCCTCAGCGGGCATCGCGGGTGTGGCCCTGTCCTTCGGCGCCCAGTCGCTGGTCAAGGACTACCTGTCCGGCATCTTCATCGTCGCGGAGGATCAGCTCGGCATCGGCGACATCGTGGATCTGGGCGAGGCTTCGGGCACCGTCGAGGATGTGGGCCTGCGCATCACGCGCGTGCGCGATGTGGAGGGGACCCTGTGGCACGTGCGCAACGGGGAGATCCTGCGCGTGGGCAACCAGTCCCAGGGCTGGGCGCAGTGCGTGCTCGACGTCCCCCTCCCCTACGACGCCGACCTGGACGACATGATCCGCCGTCTCGAGGCCGAGCTCGCCTCGCTGCCCCGGGATCCCGACGTCGGCCAGCACGTGATGGGCGTGCCGGAGGTCTGGGGCGTGGAGGCACTGTCCGGAGAGTCCCTGACCGTCCGGCTGGCCGTGAAGACCGCCCCCGCCCAGCAGTGGGCGGTGGCTCGGGTGCTGCGCGTGCGGATCAAGAAGATGCTCGACCGACAGGGCCTGCGCGTCCCCCTGCTCAACCAGGCCGTGATCCGCGGCGGGGAGCTGGCGATCGACTCCCCGCACGACTCGACCCCGCCCACCGGGGCGCAGCCGATCGTGGGCGGCGGGCAGCCGAAGCAGGGCTGAGGCCGGGGCACCCTGCTCGGCAGCGCCTGCTCAGTGCCCCCGGCCGGGCCTTCCGCCGCGGCCCTTGGGCTTGCCGCCGGGTCGACCTCCGCCGGAGCGGCGCGGGCGGCCTCCGGCCAGCCGCTTTCCGGCCAGCTGATCGCCGCGGCTCGTGCCCTTGCCGGTGCGGGAGCCACCCGAGGCGGAGCCGGACTTCGCCTTGCTGCGCTTGCGCGCCGCACTGGCCGCCCGCTGCACCTCGGGATCGCGGCTGTTGGACAGGTCCTCGTCTCCCCGGGAAGCGATCGAATCGGACTCGCTGCCGCGGGAGCTGCCCTCACGGCGCCCGCGGACGATGCCCTGGAAGTCCTGGACCATCGCCTCGGTCTGCTCCGGGAGGTCCTTCGGCCACACCAGCACGACCGGCACGAGCGGCAGGTCCTGAATCGGGCGGTAGGTCAGATCCTTGCGGTGGTGCCACCGAGCCACGGACATGGGCGCGATATACAGGCCCACCCCGGCCGCGACAAGCTCTACGGCGGCCCCGGAGTCGGCGATCTCGGGCAGCTGGCGCGGCGCACCGGCGTCGTCGGTGCCGCGCCCCTCGGCGGAGGGACGGTGCTCGGGCAGCTGGTCGAGCTCCTGGAGCAGCCACTCATCGGCCAGCTCTCCCACGGGGACGTCGTCGAGCAGCGTCAGCTCGTCGTCCACCGGAAGGATCACGACCTGCTGCTCGTCATAGAGCTCCACGACGTGGAACGACTCCCGCAGCTGCGTCAGGTCCGCGAGCGCCGCCCCGGCCTCGATGTGCGGGTGCGGCGCCAGACGGATCAGGGCGACGTCGACCGTCTCCCCCAGCGCCTGCGGCCACTGCCCGGGTGCCAGCTGCTGCTCCTCGAGCCCGTCACCGCGCTCGCGCCAGCGCCGCAGCCACTTGCCCGGCATCATCCCGGTCTCGTAGCCCACCCGCAGGACGGGGCCCTGTGCGGTGTCGGAAGCGCCCGACGACGGCCCCGGCACGTCCTGCTGGTCAGTGGGGGCCGGCTGATCGGGCTCCGGGTGCGCGTGGGATGCCATGCCGCACAGACTAGAGGCTGCGCCCGGAGTTGGACGCCCAGCCCCCTGGGGCGTACGCTGATCTGGTTCGTTCCGGGGCTATAGCTCAGTTGGTAGAGCGCTTCGTTCGCAATGAAGAGGTCAGGAGTTCGATTCTCCTTAGCTCCACCCCGTGAAAGGCCCTCCGACCAGGCATGACGTCAGGTAGGAGGGCCTTCTTCATGCCCTGTTGCAGCAATCGCCCCGCGCCCAGCCCCCGAGCAGGTCGAGTGGCCTCTCAGTGTGAGTCAGCGCCTCCCCCGTCATCCAGTGGCCTCGTGGTGTGCGTCCGAGGCTGCAGACCCACACTACGACGCCACTCGAATCGAGCGAGGACTCTGCGGGGCCACTCGATGCGGTGCGCCTCCCCGCAAGGCTGCCTGGCGCGCCACGTCCTAAGCTGGTGGCATGTCTTCTCTCGCACTGATCACCGGGGCCTCCGCGGGCATCGGCCTCCAGCTCGCCCACGGCCTTGCCGAGCGCGGCTTCGACATCGTGGGCGTCGGGTCCGGAGACCGGATCCTCGACCTGCCCGAGCAGCTGCCGGGCGTCGAGGTGCACCCGGTCCAGGCCGACCTGTCGACTCGTGAGGGCGCGGAGGCGGTCTGGCAGGCTGTCCAGCAGCTGGATCCACCGCTCGAGGTCGCTGCGCTGAACGCCGGACGCAGCCTCGGCGGGTCCTTCCTGGACACGGACCTGGACGACGAGCTGGCCATGCTCGGGCTCAACGTGACCTCCCAGGTGGTTCTGGCCAAGCACGTGGCCCGGCACATGGCCCAGCGCCGAGCGGGGCGGATCCTGATCACGTCGTCGTTGTCCGCCACTACCCCGACCCCCTACGAGTCGATCTACGGGCCCACCCGCGCCTTCATGAGCAGCTTCGCCCAGGGACTGCGCCAGGAGCTGCGCGAGTTCGGCGTGAGCGTCACGGTCCTGATGCCCGGGGCCACGGCCACCGACTTCCACCACACGGCCGGCATGGACGACACGAAGTTCGGCTCGAACGACTGGAAGAACGATCCGTCCGTCGTCGCGCGGCAGGGCCTCGACGCGCTGTTCGCGGGCAAGGATCATGTGGTGGGCGGAGACGCCGCCACCAAGCGCGCCGCGGCTGTGAACCGCGTCCTTCCCGAGCGCATCAAGGCGGAGCGCTTCGCCCGCGATTCCAAGCCGAGCAGCTGAATCAGCTTCTCGGCGGCAGCGTCTCCCCCAGGGCGTCGGCCAGCTTCGGGTGGCGGAACGCATGCCCGCGGGCCTCGAGCGCGGCCGGGCGCACGAGCTGGTCGGCCATCACGAACTCCTCGTTCGCCTGCCTCCCCAGCAGGAGCCTGGGCCCCAGCGCCGGGGTCGGAACGATCCGGGGCCGGTGCAGTGCGCGGCCGAGCTCGCGGGCGAACTCCCGCTGGCGCACCGGCTCCGGGGCCACGGCGTTCACCGGCCCCTCCAGCCCGCCGTCGACGACTGCCCGGGCGTAGATCCGGGTGAGGTCATCCAGCGAGATCCAGGACAGGTGATTGCGCCCGCCGCCCAGCGGGCCGCCGAGCCCGGCCAGGTACAGCGGCAGCTGTAGCCGCAGCATCCCGCCCAGGCTCGTCATGACCACGCCCGTGCGGATGCTGACCCGGCGCATGCCCAGGGCCTCCACACGGGCGGCCTCCGCCTCCCAGTCGCGGCAGACCTCGGCCAGGAAACCGCCTCCCGAGGCCGAGCCCTCGACCAGCTGCTCGCTGCCGCGCTGGCCGCCGTAGTACCCGATCGCTGAGGCGCACACGAAGGCCTCCGGGCGCACGGAGGCGGGCAGCCGCTCGCACACGTCGGCGATCAGCCCGGTGGAGGACAGCCGCGACTCGCGGATGGCGCGCTTGCCGGATTCGGTGAGGCGTCGGGCGATGCTCGCTCCTCCCAGGTGCACGACGACGTCCGCCCAGGCAACGTCCGAGGGATTCAGGTGCCCTGTGCCCGGGTCCCACGAGACCTCGTCCTCGCGCTGGGCCGCCCGCCGGACCAGTCTGCGCACGCTGTGCCCACCGGTCGAGAGCATGGCCGCGACCTGGGAGCCCACGAGCCCCGAGGCACCGCCGATCAGCACGTTGAGCCTGCGCCCTCCGCTGATCCCGTCGAGCTGGCCCTGGAAGTCCAGGTCCGCGCGCAGCTTGGTGGAGCGCGCGCGGAACGTGGCCTCCAGCGTGGGGCGCATGGCGGAGGCGACGAACCTCGCCCTCTCACCCAGGCGGCCCGGCAGCGGCTCGTAGGCGATCCGATCGGCGATCAGCGTCGCGCCGTCCTCATGCGCGGCGAAAGTGTGCGTGTGCTCCCAGCTGCTCAGCGGGCCGCGCACCATCCGATCGACGAACGAGTGCTCCGTGGGGCCGGGCTCGTGCTCGCTGACGAACGGCACGCGCACCGACCCGGCGGTGCCCGGAGCGCTGGTGCGCAGGTGGGCCCGGGAACCCGTCGACAGCGGCGGCCAGGACTCCTGCAGCACCGTCTGGGCCCACTCGGGACTCAGCCGGGTCAGGGCTCCGCTGCGGCAGTGCCAGTCCCAGACGGTCTCCAGCGGATGCTCGAGGACCTCCTGATGGTGGAAGACCGCCATGATGCTCTCCTTCGGCCTCGGGTCATCGGCCTCGTGGCCGATCCCCTCACTGTCCTCGATACGGGCCGACGATGCCAGCCGCCCTGCCGCGGACGATGCCGGAGGGGCTCACCGAGCCTGCGCGGCCCGGGCCCCGAGCAGGCTCAGCGCCATGCCCGCAGCCAGCGCGATCGCGGCCACGATGAAGCTGCCCATGATCGTGCCACTGAGCACCGCCGCCACCAGAGCCGGTCCGGTGATCTGCCCCAGGCTGTACCAGGTCGTGAGCTCGGCCGCCGCGACCGGGGACCCCAGCTGCGTCCCGACTCCGATGGTCATCATGGTCACGCCCATGAACGTCGCGCCGAACAGGGCCGCCGCCGCCAGCAGGAGGACGGGCGCGGAGGCGAAGATCGCCAGCACCGCGCCGAGGACCTGCAGCCCGTAGCAGACGGCCAATGCCCTGCGGAGGCCGATCCGGGCGGCGACGAGCGACCACAGCAGCGGCGAGGGTGCTGTGGCCGCTCCGGCCACGAGCCAGGTCGCCGCGGCGGCCGTCGCTCCGAACACGGGCTCGGCCAGCACCACGAGATAGGTGCCGATGATGATGGAGCCCGCGCCCTGGCAGAAGTAGCCCACGGACAGCTGGAGCATGCCGTCGGGCCGGGAGCCCGGGGTCTCGTCATCCGGGACCGGGGCGCCCGAGGCCTCGCCAGCCGACGGCGCCGCCCACCGCCAGCACCAGCGCCCCGAGGCCAGGATGCCCGTGCCCACTCCCGCGTACACCAGCCCGGCATCATGCGGGCGTCGCGCCGCCTGCGGGATGCGCTGGGTGATGCACACGAAGACCAGCCCGGAGGCGACTCCGGCCGCCAGGCGCACCGACGCCTGCCACAGCGGCTCGCCGCTCAGCGCCACCAGTGCGAGCAGGACGGCGGTGGACAGGAGCCCGACGCGCAGCAGCGCGGAGCTTGGCCGCAGCCAGCCCCGGGCCACGGCCAGGCAGCCCAGGAAGTAGCCCGCGTAGTTCGCGGTCGCGATCCAGGCGCTCGGCCCGGTGCCCCAGTTCAGGGCCGCGACCATCAGCGGGAGCACCGGGGTGTAGAAGAAGCGGCCCAGCCCCATGGCCACCGCCAGCCCCAGGGTCCCGCGCAGGACGACGGCGGGGGATCCTGCCGGGGCCTCCCTCGGGCCGGTGCTCGGCCCCGCGTGCGACGTGCTCATGTCGAGCAGGCTATCCCCGTGGCAGCCGTCGGAAGGCGCCGTCGAAGCGGAGCCGCCGATGCGACAGCCCCCGTCCCGACGCGTGGCGGCGGGACGGAGGCCTGTGTCCGGTCAGGAGCCTCAGCGGCGCTGATCCGGATCCGGGGCATCGGGCGACGGCATGGCCACCCGCGAGGAATCCGGCTGCGGGCCGGGCAGATCTCCGGGCACCGGCGTGAGGTCGTCTGCGGGATCCGTCTCCTGCGGAGGGGTCAGCACGGAGGCCGTCGAGTGCAGCGTCGAGTAGTCCAGGAACCCGAGGTGGGACTCGAAGCGGTCCAGGACGTCGTCGATGATCTGCTGGCGGGTCACACCCATCAGGTCATAGCCCTCGGAGCCCGTCTGGGTGAAGACCTCCAGGCGGAAGTAGCGCTCCGGATTCTGGCCCATGCGCGCGCCGACCATGGGGACGTTGGTCTCCACGGCGGCGACCTCGTAGCGGAACGGACGATGATCGCCCATGTCCACCTCGATGCTCGAGGACGGGATCCCGTGCTCGGCCAGCTCATTGACGGCCATCGTGGATGCATAGCCCTGCTTCTCGAACTCACGGGAGACATCGCTCAGCGCGGGCTGCACGGTGCTGGTCACGAACTCAGCGACCTGGCGCTTGGACGGGTACGAGCGCAGGTTGGCCAGGCGCTGGCGCCAGCTGCGCTCGGGGGCGTGGCCGCCACTGGCGGCGGTGTTGGACCGACGCAGCTCACGGCCCTCGCGGTCGGCCTTCTCCATGCGCAGCGCCTTCGTGAACGAGGCCATGACCAGGTAGGCCACGATCGTCACCGGCAGGGCGAAGATCAGCGTGGCGTACTCCATGGTGGTCACGCCGCCTGCCACGAGCATCGCGATCGTGAGGATCGCGGTGAGCACGGCCCAGAAGATGCGCAGCCACTTGGGCCCGTCATCGGCGGGATCGGGGATGGTCGAGGAGTAGTTCGACATGACCATGGCCCCGGAGTTCGCGGAGGTCAGGTAGAAGAGCAGGCCGGACAGCGTGGCCAGGCCGATGAGGAAGGTCGCTCCCGGGAACATCTGCAGCAGCGCGTACCAGCCCTGCTCCGGGCTGTCCATGGCCAGCCGGGCGAACTCCTCGTTGCCGTTGACCATGACCTCGTGCAGCGCGGAGTTGCCGAAGATCGTCACGATGAAGAAGTCGCACAGCACCGGCGCCGTGATCGCGGCGAGCACGAACTCGCGCAGCGTGCGACCGCGCGAGATGCGCGCCAGGAACAGGCCCACGAACGGGCCCCAGGCCAGCCAGAAGGCCCAGAAGAACAGGGTCCAGGAGCCCATCCACTCCGCGCCGTCCGGGTTGTAGCCCATGGTCTGCAGCGTGCGCTCGGGCAGGGTGAAGATGAACCGGCCGATGTTCTGCACGATGCCGTTCATCAGGAACGCGGTCTGCCCGAAGATCAGGATGTAGACGAGCATGGCCGCAGCGGACCAGATGTTCAGCTCCGAGATGATGCGGATGCCCTTGTCCACGCCCGACGTGCAGGCCGCGATCGTGAGCACCACGGCCACGATGATCAGAGCGATCTGCAGTCCCAGCCCGTCGGGGATGCCGAACAGCGTCGAGAACCCGACGGAGAGCAGCACCACGCCGATGCCCATGGAGGTGGCCACGCCGAACACGGTGCCGACCAGGGCGAAGATGTCGATCACATCGCCGGTGGCCCCGCGCACGCGCTTGCCGAGCAGCGGGTACAGCGCCGCGCGGATCGACAGCGGCATGCCCCAGCGGTAGGCGAAGTAGCCCAGGGCCATGCCGATCAAGGAGTACATGGACCACCCGGCCACGCCGTAGTGGAACATGGTCCACACGACCGACTCCTCCGCGGCCTCGAGGCTGCGCGGGTCCCCGTCGATCGGGTGGATGAACTGCGTGATGGGCCCGGTCACCGAGTAGAACAGCATGTCGATGCCCACGCCGGCGGCGAAGAGCATGGCCAGCCAGGTGAAGAACTTGTACTCGGGGCGCGAATGATCCGGACCGAGGCGGACGGAGCCCTCCTTGGAGCACGCCACCCACAGCACGAAGCCGATCACGAGGGTCACGGTCAGGACGTAGTACCAGCCCAGGTTCTCGGCGATCCACAGCACGATGCCGTGCATGGTCTCGCGGGTCCCGTCCGGGGCGGCCATGGCGAAGACCGAGAACGCCAGGATCGCAGCCGCCGCAATGAGGAACACCACCCAGTTGACCCGCGGTCCGCGGTCCTGTGTCAGAGCGGTGTATCCGGCCGAGAGCTCCGCGGAGGAGACGGGGGCCCGCTTCTGCTCGCGCTTGGTCTCGCGCTGCTGATCCCTGTCCGTGCCGCCGAGGCGCTGGCGGTCCAGCGGTGTCCGCTGCCCTCCTTCTCCTGCTGTCTTCTCGTGCTCGGATTCGCTCACGCAGTGCTCCCTTCGCTGGCTTCGAGTGCTCGGGTCGAACCGCAGGAGCGCACGTGCGAGCACCTCGCCCAGAGGGCATGACGACTGCTATGGGGAGATTCCCAGGCGACTCCTACGATTCGAGCAACCCTGGGATGATAGGAGGATTCTCTCGAAACAGCGAGGTATCCGATCGAAGTGGGAGCGGTCTGACGTCCCGCCGATCAGTGCGCGGACCGATGCCCATCAGCGCCCTCGGCGCCGTCGTCGTCCGCCTCTGAGCCCTCCGCTGAGGCGGCCCAAGCGGTGCGCAGCGCCTCCAGCAGCACCTCCGGCGGCTGCGCTCCCGAGACCGCATAGCGCGAGTCGAGCACGAAGAACGGCACGCCCTGCACCCCCAGGCTGCGGGCCACCGTCAGGTCGTCCTGGACCGCCCGCTGCCAGGTGCGCTCCTGCAGAGCGGTACGGGCCTGCTCGGGATCCAGCCCGACCTCGTCGGCCAGGCGGACGAGGACGTCGACGTCATCGAGATTCAGGCCCTCGGACCAGTGGGCGCGGAACAGGCGCCGCATCATCTCCGGACCGCGGCCGCGCGCCTGAGCGAAATGGCCCAGCTCGTGGGCCCTGCGCGTGGACGACGAGATCACGTCATCCATCGCATAGTCGATCCCGACCTCGCGGCCTCGAGCGATCAGCGGACGATGCATCTCATGGATCTGCTCCAGGCTCATGCCCTTGTGCTCAGCCAGCATCTGGATCATGGGCATGGTCTCGCCCTCGGGGAGCTCCGGGGCGAGCAGGAACGAGTGGTAGAGCACGCGCACGGCGTCGCGGTGCTCGAACTGCTCCAGCGCCAGCTCCAGGTGGCGATCGCCCAGGCAGCAGAACGGGCACATGACATCCGACCAGATGTCGATGCTCAGGGTGCCGGGCTCGGGCGCGCTCAGGGGAGATTCCATGTCCGGGACACTACCCCGGACCGCGACGGCGGCCGCTCAGCCCCGCTGCTCGGGCTCGGCCTCCGCGGGAGCCTCCTTCACCAGGGAGAGCTCGAACTCGAGGGTGATCTTGTCCGAGACGAGCACGCCGCCGGAGTCCAGCGGGGTGTTCCAGGAGACGCCCCAGTCCTTGCGGTCGATGCGTCGCGAGCCCTCCAGGCCGGCTCGCAGCTGCCCGAAGGGATCGGTGTCCACACCCAGCAGCTCCAGCGGCACGGAGATCGTGCGGGTCACGCCCCGGATTGTGAGCTCGCCGGTGACGATGAACTGATTCTCGTCCACCTCATCTACCGCCGTGGAGTCGAACTCGATGGTGGGGTGCTGCTGCGCATCGAAGAAGTCGGCGCTGCGCAGGTGGGCATCGCGCTGAGGACTGCGGGTGTCCACGCTAGCCACCTGCAGGACGACTCGCACCTGCGAGCGCGACATGTCCTCGGCATCCAGCTGCGCGGTGCCCGAGACGTCGTTGAAGGCCCCTCGGACCTTGGTGACCATCGCGTGGCGCGAGGAGAAGCCCACCCGGCTGTGGGTCGGATCGATGCTCCAGGTCCCTGTCAGCTCGCTCTGAGCGCTCATGTTCGTCTCCCCTGCCTGCGTCGTGGCTGCGCGGGCGACCAGACCCCGCTCCCCCATCGTAGGGCCGGGCCCCACCCCGAGGGCACCTCATCGGTCCCCAGTTCAGGGGCGCTCATCTGCCCTGTGAACTGGAGCGATGCATCACCGGGCAGTCACGGGGACCCGCGGCCGCAGCGCCCCGTCGGCTAGTCTCGGTATATGAGAAGCCTCCTGTCATTCATCCTCAACATCATCTGGTTCCTGACCGCCGGATGGACCCTCTTCCTGGGCTACGCGCTGGCCGGGATCCTGGCCTGCCTGCTGATCGTGACCATCCCGTTCGGGCTGGCGTCGTTCCGCATCGCCGGATTCGTCATCTGGCCCTTCGGCCGCGAGGTCATCACCACCCGCCGGGCCGGTGCCCTCAGCGGCATCGGCAACATCCTGTGGTTCGTCATCGCGGGCTGGTGGCTCGCCCTGGGCCACGTGCTCACCGCCGTGGCCCAGGCTGTGACGATCATCGGCATCCCGCTGGCATGGGCGAACGTGAAGATGATCCCCGTGACCTGCTTCCCGTTCGGCCGCGAGGTGGTCCCCAGCTCGCAGCTGCGGGCCCGGATGTACCCGGTCGCCAGCGCCTGACCAGTCTGCCGCGGAGCCCCGCGCCTCTTCCGCCGACTCCGCGGCGGTCTGCTGGTGCCCCCACTGGGACTCGAACCCAGACTGAGCGGATTTTAAGTCCGCTGCCTCTGCCGATTGGGCTATGGGGGCCTGGACGTCGGACGCCCCTCCCGCCTGGGCGGAAGGGGCGTCCGGTCGATGTCCGCAGGGTCAGAGCCTGGCCTGCTTGCGCACGACCTCCTGGCCGGTGGCCGTCTCGAAGTTCAGGCGAGGATCGCGCACGTGGCGGATCTGGGTGGTGTTGCGCCCGAAGACCATATTGGCAGTCCACTCGCTGAGGATGCGGAACTTACGGTCCAGAGTCGGCATGGCGTAGGCGTGGTAGCCGCGGTGCATGAGCCAGGCCAGGGGGCCGGAGAACTCGATGCCCTTGAGGTTGGCCGCGCCCTTGTACAAGCCCAGGCCCGCCACGGTGCCGAGGCTCTCGTGGTAGTAGTCGTCCAGCGGCTTGCCCTCGCGGGCGGCCAGGATGTTCTTGACCATGACCTTGGCCTGGCGGATGGCGTGCTGCGCGTTCGGGACGCAGAAGCCGCCGGGGCCCTGACCGGACAGATCCGGAACTGCGGCGTTGTCACCGCCGGTCCAGGCGCCCGGGATGGGGCCGTCGTCGCCGGTGACCCGCAGGTCTGCTCCGGCGCGGACGCGGCCGCGGTCGTCGACGGGGAACGGGGTGTTCTTCTTGAACAGCGGGTTCGCCTGAACGCCAGCGGTCCAGATCAGGGTGTCGGCGTCGAACTCGCCGGCCGGGGACTTGTCCTGCATGTTGATCAGCTTGATGTGATCGTCCTCGGCAGATTCCAGCGAGGTGTTCAGCAGCACCTCCACACCGCGCGAGCGCAGCTCGGCCACGACCTTCTCCGCGCGGTCCTGGGAGACCTCGGGCATGATGCGCCCGGCCGCCTCGACCAGCACGAAGCGCAGGTCGGAGACCTTCACGCGCGGGTTGCGCTCTGCGGCCCTGCGTGCCGCGTCCTCGAGCTCGCCGATGGTCTCGATGCCTGCGAAGCCGCCGCCGACCAGCACGAAGGTCAGGGCCTTGCGGCGCTCCGGACCGTCCTCCATCTGGGAGGCGGCGCTGATGCGCTCGAAGACCCAGTTGCGCACCGCCACGGCTTCCTCGATGGACTTCATGCCGATCGCGGACTCGCCCAGCCCCGGGATGGGGAAGGCGCGGGTCACGGAGCCCGCGGCGAGCACGATCTCGTCGTAGGGGACCTCGAAGACGGGGCCGTCGTTGATGGAGGCCACAGTGGCCACGCGCTTGTCGTGGTCGATGCCGATGACACGGCCCGACAGCGACTCGGTGTCCTTGAGGAACTGCTGGAAGGGAGCCACGGCGGAGCGCGCCTCGAGGCTGCCGGCAGCGACCTCCGGGAGGAAGGGCAGATACATCATGTAGGGGTTCGGATCGACGATCGTGACGATGCCGCCGGACTCCTTGATCCGCTTCTGGAGCCCCTGGGCCACGTGGTAGCCCAGGTACCCGCCGCCCACGATGAGGATGCGATTACGGTCCTTTGCCAGGAAAGAGCTAGACATGGTTTCGAGTCTAGTCATAGGACGAGGCCGTCCTCGCCCCCGCTCCCCCGTGCGTCTCGAGAGTTCACGCACATCTCATCCGTCGCCCGGTCGGGAGCCCTCACGAGGGGCTCGCCGAGAGGTGCGGGGCCTCAGCCGCGGCGCAGCAGCCAGCGGATGTGCCGGACCGCCCCGATCGTGATCGCGGCGACCAGCAGCCCGAATCCGGCCAGCACGAAGATCGGCAGCCTCCCGGTCGAGTTCAGCGGCTCGACGGGCTCCGGAGCCTCCGCCTCGACCGTCACATCCTCCGTCAGCGGCGGCCCGGAGGTCGCTGCCGAGGCGCTCGGCTCGCTGTCGTGACGGCGATGCACCTCGATCCACTGCTCCATGGAGCCCAGCGGAGAGTCCTCCATCTCCGGCAGGTCCGCGGTCACCGCCCGGTTCACGTCCAGGATCCCGTAGCCGTAGAGCGGGTCCTTGCCGGGCTCGCCCGCGTCCTCGGCCGAGGCCGTGATCCGGTGAGCCACCTCGTCGGCGCTGAGCTCTGGATGCTCCGAGCGGATCAGGGCTGCCGTGCCCGCCACGATGGGGGCGGAGGCGGAGGTGCCCGTCCAGCTGGCATAGCCGTCTCCCGGAGTGGCTCCCACGAGCTCCTCCGCCGGACCCGCCACCGAGATCGAGATCCCCTGCGACGACGACTCCCAGCCGGCCTGCCCGTCCTGATCCACCCCGCCCACGGTCAGCACGCTGGGGATGGTCGCCGGAGCGCCCACCTGCACCAGGCCGTTTCCGCGGTTGCCTGCCGCCGCCACGATCAGGACGTCCTTCTCCTCCGCGTAGGCGAACGCCGAGTCCCAGGACTCGGGCCAGGACTGCTGCGGGGAGCCCACGGACATGTTGATCACGTCGGCGCCGTTGTCGACGGCCCAGCGCACGGCATCGGGGATCTGCTCGTCGGTCGAGCGCACGCCGGCCTCATCGGTTCCCAGCGCGGTCGACACGGCCAGGATCTCCGCCTCGGGGGCCACGCCGATGATGCCCTCGGCGTGATCGGCGCCGTGGCCGCGCCCGGCCGCGACGGAGGCGACCATGGTCCCGTGATCGGGATCCGCCCCCAGCGGCTCCTGGCCGTTCGCGGCCCCGATGCCGGAGACGTCCGTTCCCCCCGAGACGGCCCCCTCGAGGTCCGGGTGCGAGCCGTCCACGCCGGTGTCGATGATCGCGATCGTGGCGCCCTCCCCGCGCGAGGCCTTCCAGGCGTCGCGGACGCCGTACTCATCGAGCCAGTACTCGTCCGCGCGGGCCTGCGACTCGGAGATCTCGGTGGACTCGGCCGGCTGCGAGGGCTCCGGCCCGGGCACGTCCGACGGGTCCGTGACCGGCACCGACGGCGCGGGGCCATCCGGCACCGGGGTCTCCTCGGTGGCCTGGACGGGGCCGGCGATGACCGCGCTGGTGAGCATCCCGCTCAGCACGACGGAGGCGCTCAGCGCCACGGCGGTGCGGACCGGGCCCCGCCCTCCATTGCCGGAGATGCGCTCGGAGGCTGAGGGGCTCATGGTCAGGTCCTTCGTGGACTCCGCGAAGCGGATCCGGGTCGGCAGGCGCACCGGGGACGTCAGGCCAGCGGAGCCTTCTGGGGGATGGTGGACAGGCGGGACAGTGCGATGCCGTCCAAAATATCGTGCTCGCTCGTGGTGGCGGTGCTCACACGCCCGTCGGTGGCCTCGGCGATCCGCTGCAGCACGCGCCGCCACACCAGGGCGCCGCCGCCGATCACGTCGCCGCGCCCGGGGTGCATGACGCCCAGGGCGTCGCGCTGCTCCCGGGTCATGGCGGTGAGCTCGCGGCAGGTGCGCTCCAGATCGGAGATCGGCAGCTCGGCGCCGTTGATCCGCTGCTCGTCGTAGTCCTCCAGGCCCAGGGCCAGTGCGGTGATGGTGGTGACGGTCCCGGCCACGCCCACGATCTTCCGGGTCTGGCCCAGCGGGACGGTCAGCGCCGCGGAGTCCAGGGCGCGGTCCACATCCGCCAGCACCGCGCGCTGCTGTGCCTCGGTGGGCGGGTTGGAGCCCAGGTGGCGCTCGGTCATGCGCACGCAGCCGATGTTCAGCGAGCGCGAGGCCAGGATCCCCGCCGAGCTGCCGAGCACGAGCTCGGTCGAGCCGCCGCCCAGGTCCACGACCATCGTGCGATCGTCCTCGGACTCCGGAGCGGCCACCATGGTGGCCCCCGCGAAGGACAGGGCCGCCTCCTCCTCGCCCGAGATCACCTCGGGGGCCACGCCCAGGCGCGAGCGGATGCCGTCCACGAAGACGTGCCGGTTGCCGGCGTCGCGGGTGGCCGAGGTGGCCACGAAGCGCACCGAGTCCACGGCGTGCTCATCGAGCAGGCGGGCGAAGCCGTCGACGGCCGCGAACGTGCGCTCCAGCGCCTCCTGGGCCAGCCAGCCGGTCGCATCCACCCCCTGGCCCAGGCGGACCATCTCCTTGGTGCGCACGAGCTCGTTCAGCTCGATCTCGGCCGGGGAGGCGCCCAGGGCGTCGTCGGCCGCCTCGGTGATCAGCAGGCGGATCGAGTTGGTGCCGCAGTCGATGGCTCCGACGCGCATGGGGGCTCCTCGGTGTACTCGGGCTCTTCAGGGGGTGGGGCGGTGCTCAGGACTCGCGCCAGGCGGGATCGCATCGGCAGATCTGCGGGGACCAGGTGTCGGCGATCAGCTCGAGCGTCTCGTCGCCGAGCAGGTTCACGCCGGGTCCCGCGGACAGCGAGTGTCCGACCAGCACGTGCAGGCACTTCACGCGGGTGGGCATGCCGCCTGCGGAGATGCCGTCGATCTCCGGGACCTCCCCGGAACCGGCGATGGCGCCGATGCGCTCGCGCCGGGCCAGGTAGTCCTCGTGCGAGCGCTGGTAGGACGCCGCCAGCTGCTCGTCCTCGCCCAGGCGGTCGGTCATCCCGTACATGGCTCCCTCCGCCTCCAGCCGCGAGACGGCTGCCGTGATCACGGGGTGGGCCAGGTAGTAGACCGTGGGGAACGGCGTGCCGCCGGACAGCCTCGGAGCGGTGGCCGCCACGAGCGGGTTGCCGCAGGCGCACCGGGCCGGGATCTCCACCACATCGCGCACGGGCCGGCCCAGCTGGCGGGCCAGCACCTGCAGGTCCAGCTCCTGCGGGCGGCGGTTGGCGGCCGTGGAGTTCAGGCCGCGGGGCTCGGCCACGTCCACGCCGGCCGGGGCGATCCCGGAGACGGTCTGCTCCAGATCCGGGCGCGGCTGATCGCTGCTGGTGCTCTGCTCGCTCACGGGGGTCCTCACTCGGTGGTCTCGGCGGTGGGCGACGACGAGGCGGACGGGTCCTCCTGTGCCTCGTCGAGCTCGGGGAAGCTGTCGGCGGAGTCCTCGGCGCGCCGCGGCCAGGCGGAGTCCTTGAGCGAGCCCCACAGGGCGTCGGCCCAGGCCGGCCTGCCTGCGGACTCCTCGACGGCAGAGGTGTCCGCGGCCCCGGTGCCGACCTCGTCGGCGCCGACCACCAGGTAGGAGCGCTGCCCGGGCTCGACCATCATCAGCCGCTCCCCTGCCTGCTGCTCGACGTAGTCCGGGTTCTCCCACAGCTCGAGCTCGTCCTGCAGGGTGTCCCGGTCGGCGGACTTCTCCTCGATGCTGGCCTCCAGCTCGGCGATCTCCGCCTGCTGGTCCAGGTAGATCTTGGTCGTGGGGGCCGCCAGGAAGACGATGAACAGCACGATCGCCACAACCCACAGCAGGCGACGGCTGCCCGACGAGGTCGTGAAGCGTCGCAGGCTGCGCGCGGGGGCCTCGTCGCGCTCGGCCGGATCCGGCTCGGAGCCGCGCTCGGACCGCGGCGCGCGGTCCTCGGTGCGGTGATCGGACACGGATGCTGCTCCTGGCTCTGCGACGGTCTGCGTGCTCGGGGCGTCCGCTCCTGTGCGAGGGCTGCGGGACGCGCGTTCGACGAGCGAGCGGGCCCAGTCTAGTGGCACGCTCGGACGCCGCCCGGCACCGACGAGGCAGCGCCTGCCCCGCGACGCCGGACCGCCGCCACCCTCCCGAGTCAGGAGGACGACGGCGGTCCGCGTGCGGACGGCTGCGTTCAGCCGTTCAGCCGCGCTCTCAGTCCGAGAAGCGCGGGAAGGCCGAGACGCCGGCGTAGGAGGCAGCGTCTCCCAGGGCCTCCTCGATGCGCAGCAGCTGGTTGTACTTGGCCACGCGCTCCGAGCGCGCCGGGGCGCCGGTCTTGATCTGTCCGGCGTTGGTGGCCACGGCGATGTCCGAGATCGTGGTGTCCTCGGTCTCGCCGGAGCGGTGGGAGACCATGCACCGGAACATGTTGGTCTGCGCCAGGGTGATGGCCTCCAGGGTCTCCGTGAGGGAGCCGATCTGGTTGACCTTGACCAGCAGGGCGTTGCCGACGCCCTCGCGGATGCCGCGGGTCAGGAACTCGGGGTTGGTGACGAAGAGGTCATCGCCCACGAGCTGGACCTTCTGCCCGACCGAGGCGGTGAGCTTGGCCCAGCCGTCCCAGTCGTTCTCGTCCAGCGGGTCCTCGATCGAGACCAGCGGGTAGTCGGCCACGAGCTGCTCGTAGTAGGCCGCCATCTCATCGGCCGACTTCTTGCCGCCCTCGAAGGTGTAGGAGCCCTTGTCGAAGAACTCGGAGGAGGCGACGTCCAGCGCCAGCGCGATCTGCTCGCCCGGCTTGTAGCCGGCCTTCTCGATGGCGTCCAGGATCAGGTCCAGGGCAGCGCGGTTGGACTCGAGGTCGGGCGCGAAGCCGCCCTCGTCGCCCAGGCCGGTGGACAGGCCGCGGTCCTTCAGCACGGACTTCAGCGCGTGGTAGACCTCGGTGCCGGCGCGCAGGGCCTCCGAGAAGGTGGCGAAGCCGATCGGGGCGATCATGAACTCCTGGATGTCCACGTTGGAGTCCGCGTGGGAGCCGCCGTTGAGGATGTTCATCATGGGCACCGGCAGCACGTGCGCGTTGGGGCCGCCCAGGTACTTGTACAGCGGGAGGTCGGCCTCCTCCGCCGAGGCGCGGGCCACGGCCAGCGAGACGCCCAGGATGGCGTTGGCGCCGAGCTTGGACTTGGTCGGGGTGCCGTCGAGCTCGAGCATGGCCTGGTCGACCAGGCGCTGGTCGGTGGACTCCATGCCGATGACGGCCTCGGCGATCTCCTCGTTCACGGCCTCGACCGCACCCAGGACGCCCTTGCCCAGGTAGACGTTCTTGTCGCCGTCGCGGCGCTCGACGGCCTCGTGCTCACCGGTGGAGGCGCCCGAGGGCACCGCCGCGCGACCGAAGCTGCCGTCCTCGAGGCGGACCTCGACCTCGACCGTGGGGTTGCCGCGGGAATCGAGGATCTGACGTGCGTGGACGTCGATGATCATGGCCATGGAAGGTCTCCTTCGATCGGTGCTGCGGAAACGGGCCGAGGCGTCCCGCCAGGACCCGGTGCTTCTGCTGACGAGCCTATCGAGAAGGCCCTGTCACGAACATCATTATTGCCTGTGCTTCCGCTCAGTCCTGCGGGAGCCGTGCCGGATCGCGCTGACGGACCCACCGGGCGCTGTGCTCGCGCAGGGCGCGCTCGGCATCCAGTCCGTCCGACGAGGCCTGGCGCACCAGTTCGAACAGGGCCTGCCCCAGCTGCTCCTGAGTGCGCGGGCGGTCCTCGTCCGGCTCCGAGGGGCTCTGCGGCTCCAGCCCGTGGCGCCTGGCCTTCGCGAGGATCTTCTCGGTGCGCTGCAGGGCGGGAAGCCCCGGCGGCACGCCGTCGAACGGGCCGGTGCGCTGGGGCTTCTCAGCCCGCTTGAGCTCCTCCCACCGGGCGTGCAGGGCGGCATCGTCCGAGGCCTCGGCCCTCTGGGCGTCGGCGAAGACCTCGGGGTGACGGCGCACGAGCTTTTCGCTGATCCCCGCCACGACATCGTCGATGTCGAAGCCGCCCTGCTGCGCGCTGCGCTCCTGGGCGATCCTCGCGTGGAAGACCACCTGGAGCAGGACGTCGCCGAGCTCCTCCACGAGCTCGTCGCGGTGGGCCTCCGGCCCGCCGGGGGCTTCGACGGCCTCGACGACCTCGTAGGACTCCTCGATCAGATGCTTCACGAGCGAGGAGTGGCTCTGGCGCCCGTCCCACGCGCAGCCGCCGGGCGAGCGCAGACGGTCCATGATCGCCAGCAGCCGCTCGAAGGCCGCCCCCGATCCGTCCTCGCTCACCAGGTGCCCTCGGAGGCCTCGGCCTCGTGAGCGGCCATCATGTCCCCCAGGCCCAGCGGGATGCCCGATCCGCGCACGGCGTCGAACTCCGCTCCGATCCGCGCCTCGAGGGCCACGCGCTGATCCAGCGGTAGGAAGGCCGACTGGGCCGCGCTGCGCTGCAGGGTCTCGAGGTCATCCAGCGAGAACCCGTGCAGGGCCACGAGCTCGCCGAGCTCGGTCGTGAGATCCGTGCCCGAGACCAGCCGGTTGTCCGCCCCGACCACCACGCGGAAGCCCGCACGGTGCAGAAAGCCGATCGGATGGCGCTGCGTGCCGGGGCCCAGGACGCGCACGAGGTTGTGCGGAGGGTTCCAGCCTGCGACCGCACCGGTCTGGCTGTTCGAGCGCGGGCAGACCTCCAGGGCGATGCCGCGGTCGCGCACCCACCGGGCCAGCTCGCCGAGCTCGATCGAGACGTCGTCGTCCGGGGCGTCCGACAGCGCCACGTCCTCGACCAGGCGCACGCCGTGGCCCAGGCGCAGCGCGCGGCCGTCGACCACCGCCGAGCGAAGGGAGTCCAGGCCGGCGCCCTCGCCCGCGTGCAGGGTGACGGGCACCAGGCTGCGCGCCAGCAGGTCCAGGGCCTCCTGGTGCCGGCTGGGCGCGAAGCCCTCCTCCGGTCCGGCCAGGTCGAAGCCCAGCACGCCGCCGGGCTCGTCCGGGGAGAAGCGCTCGACGGTCAGCTGCGCGATCTCGAGGCTGCGGTCGGCCTGGCGCATGGCGCACAGCAGCTGCCCGGCGGAGATCTCCAGGCCCTGCTGGGCGGCCGCGACCACGCCCTCCTGCAGGCCCTCGCTGACGGCGTCGACGGCCTGGCCGAGGCTCAGACCGCCGGCCACGTGCTGCTCGGGGGCCCAACGCAGCTCGGCGTGGATCACGCCGTCGGCGGCGAGGTCCTCGACGGCCTCGCGAGCCGCCCGACGCAGGGCCTCGGCGCTCTGCAGGACCTCGAGGATCACCGAGAAGGTCTGCAGGTAGCGCTCGAGCGAGCCCGAGTCCGCGGACTCGCGCATCCACTGCTCGAGCTCGGCGGCCGAGTCAGCGGGCGGCTCGGTGCCCGCGGCCCCGGCGAGCTCGAGCAGGGTCTGCGGGCGCAGGCCGCCGTCGAGATGATCGTGGAGGCTGATCTTGGGAAGGGAGCGCAGGACCCCGCCGGCCGAGCCGGCGGGGTCCTGGCTCCCGGGCTGACCGGCGGGGCCGGTGCTCGGGATCTGGGTCATGGGATCAGTAGTTCCAATCCTGGAGTGCGTCGTTGACGTGCTGCGGGATGTTCGCCCCGGTGCGCGGGTACATGCGCAGCTCCTCGACGTAGTTCTGCGAGGGCAGGCGGTTCTCGTAGCGCACGAACGCCTCCTCGTCGTCGTAGTCGAAGGAGACCTCCGGGGGGATGCCCGGACGGAAGCGGAACATGATCGCCAGCGGGGCGCCCTCGCCCTCGACGTACGAGTCCTGCTTGAGGGCCTGGACCTGCAGGTCCTCCTCGGGGATCAGGTCGAAGGTCGAGCGCTGGTCCCAGAAGCCGCCCTGGCGCACGTGGGTCAGGGCGTCGTAGTAGGTGCCCAGCGTGCGCACGCGGATCAGCACGGTCGAGACGTCGCGGGCGGAGCCGTCGGCCCCGAAGAGACGCTTCTGCGCGCCGGCCACGCGGCGGGCGATGTCCTTCTGCGACAGGACCTTGTTGCCCTGGGCCAGGTCCTCGCCGCCCGCTGCCTGCTCCGCGGCGCGGTACGACGGGGCCACATCGGCGCCGCTGGCGACCGTGGGGGCGCCGGAGCCGTCCCGGCTGGACACCGAGTGCGCGGCTGCCGCACCCGTGGGCGCGGCTGCCGGGGAGCGCCGGGCGCCGCTGTCATCGCGCCACTCGTCGTGATCGACGTGCGCCGGGATCTGCTCGCCCTGGGCCTGCGAGGCTGCGGAGGTGCCCGCGTGCTGCTCGCTCGTGCCGGAGCCCGCGGCGGACTGGTGGCCCGCCGTGCGCGCGACCGACTCCTGGACCTCGTGGTCCACCTCGATCGGCTCCTGGCCCTGCTGGCGGGGTGCGAGGTTGTCGACCGTGCCGTTGTCGGTCAGCTGGCCCTCGGGCACGCGCCGCTGCTCCGAGCCGGCGACGACTCCTGCCGCGCCGGCACCGGCCGCGGCGCCGGCGACGCCGGCACCCGCGGAGCGCTGCTCGGCCTCGACGGGGCGCGCCTCGGCGCCCGAGGTCTCGGATGCTGCTGCCTCGGTGCCCCGAGCATCAGCGGTCCGTGCCTCAGCAGGACGAGCCTCCTGGGTCCGTGCCTCGGGGGTGCGGGCCTCGGTGTCCTGGACGGCCTGCGGCTCGCGGCTCAGGGCCTCGGAGTCGCGGCGACGGTCCTCGCGGGACTCGGCGCCCAGGTCGCGCTGCTCAGCGGCGGGCTCGGCCGTGCCGGCCTGATCCTGCCCGAGCGGACCCGACTGGTCGCGGCCGCCGGCGGCCGCAGCAGCTCCGGCACCGGCGCTGGCCCCCGTGCGGGCGCCGCCCTGCGAGGAATCGCCCAGCGGGCCCTGCGCGGCGGGATCGGCCTGAGCGGAGTCGGCCGAACGCGGCGACGTCGCCGCATCGGAGGCGGGCTGTGCCTCACCGCCCTGCGCAGCACGGCTCTGTGCGGCACCGGCCTGCGCGGAGCCGCTGGCGACCCGGTACTGCTCCGTGCGGTGCTCGGCGGCCGGGAAGTCGTAGTCCACGGTGACGGAGCGGCCATAGGCCTCCGGTGCGGCCGCGGTGATGACGACGGTCTGCCAGGCGCCCGTGGACGAGTTCATGGACTCGGTGTAGAGGGCGGCGACGTCGTCGAACAGGGGCGAGGCCTGGTCGACCACGCCGGAATCGGTCTCCGGGGAGCCGTCGGCCGCGGCGCGCTCGGACTGGTAGCTCATGGTCGAGCCGCGCTGGACCAGGGTCAGCTTGGCGCGCTCGGCGCCGTCGACGAGCAGGCCGTCGACCAGGCTGCGCAGCGGGCCGGACTCCGGCAGCTGCTGGCCCGCGGCAGCGGTCTCAGCGCCGCGAGGCTGCGTCTGCTGGACATCCGCGTCCGCTGTGCGCGGCTCGCTCTCGGGGGTCTGCTTCCTGCTGAAAAGTCCCATCATGTCCTCCAGGTCGTCAGTCTCGTTCCGCCGGATCGGCGCGCCGCCGGCACTGTCTGCCACCAGACTACAAGTCGCCTCTCACAAGTCCTCGAATTCCACCACTCCGAGGACCACATCGGTCCGACTCGAGGCCTGCGGCCGGTCGGGGCCCACCGAGATCGCACCGAGCACGAGCTGCTCGGCGCCCTCGAAGGCCTCCGGGGTGTCCGTCATGAGCGTGGCCAGGCGCTGCCCCGCCCGGACCTGCTGGCCTCGCTCCACGTGCAGGAGCACTCCGGCTCCGGCCTGGACCGGGTCCTGGCTGCGCTCGCGCCCGGCGCCCAGGCTCCAGCTGGCCGTGCCGATGCCGAGCGCCTCGATGCCCTGCACCGTTCCGCCTTCTGCCGCGACGATTTCCTGCTCGTGCCGCGCCCGCGGCAGCTCGGCATCGGGGTCGCCGCCCTGCGCTGCGATCATGCGGCGCCAGGAGTCCATGGCGCGGCCGTCGGCGAGCGCGTCGGCGGGATCGTCGTCCACTCCGGCCAGGGCGAGCATCCGGCGGGCCAGCTCGAGCACGAGCTCGACCAGGTCGGCCGGACCGCCGCCGGCCAGGACCTCGAGGGACTCCTGCACCTCGCAGGCGTTGCCCACGGCGCGGCCCAGAGGGGCGGACATGTCGGTGAGCACCGCGGAGGTCGGCAGGCCGGCGTCGTGGCCGAGACCGACCATGGTCCGGGCCAGCTGCTCCGCGGATCCGCGGTCCTTCATGAACGCGCCGGAGCCGACCTTGACGTCCAGCACGAGGCCGCCGGCGCCCCCGGCGATCTTCTTGGACATGATCGACGAGGCGATCAGCGGGATGGAGTCGACCGTGGCGGTGACGTCGCGCAGCGCGTAGAGACGGCGATCGGCCGGAGCGAGATCCCCGCCTGCCGCGCACACCACCGCGCCCACGTCCTGCAGCTGCGCCAGCAGCTGGTCGTGGGTGAGCTCTGCCGTCCACCCGGGGATGGCCTCGAGCTTGTCCAGGGTGCCGCCGGTGTGCCCCAGGCCGCGGCCCGACAGCTGCGGGACGGCGACCCCGTGGGCGGCCACGAGCGGAGCCAGCGGCAGGGTGGTCTTGTCTCCCA